>JAAYSX010000069.1 GCA_012518255.1 Candidatus Epulonipiscium sp.
AGTAGGTGAATATGGAAGGGTGAATCAAGGTGACATAAGATTACACCTATTAAGGGACTAGCTTTACTATTTGCAGCTTTACTATCTGTGTAATCTAGCTTTAAATCCTCACTAACAAAAGTTCCCCTACCAGAAATCCTGCTTATAACACCTTCTGATTGTAGCTCTGCTAGGGCACTTCTAACAGTAACCCGGCTTACCTCAAATAAATCCGTAAAATCCTTTTCCGATGGCAGCTTGTCACCAGGTTTAAATTTACCATTATTAATTTCTTCGAGTATATAATTCTTAATCTGCATATATAATGGTCCTTGATTAGTCATATTTCACCTCTTTTCCAGCCGTTGTACTATACCTGTATTATACCTGTATTGAAACTACCTGTCAATAAACAAGCAAAAATCTTTTAACTAAAAAGATCCTACTCTGGTTTCTGGAAAATAATGCTCTAATATCTGTAAATGGTTATAATCCCTGTCTACCATTCCCTTTACACCATCCTGGCTCATACCTACTCCGTGGCCAAAACCTCCCCCATATATGGTTACTGATTTAAGTTTCTCATCCTCTCCATAGGCAGGCTCCATGGTAAAAAAAGCACTAGGTAGCATATCATAGTTTTTTATTTCGCTTGCATCCTGCCTCTTAATAACTATAGGGTCTGCTCCTTCTATCCTTTGAAGTGGGGCAAAAAATGTTCTTACATTATATTCTGTTGCAACTTTTATGGTATCCTTGCTACCATAAAAAATAACTTCCATAATATTGCCGCCCTCACCTCTTTTATGGATTTGTACCTTTTCCACCTGGCCTATATCTTCTATATCCTTTGCCCTAAACACCCTATCCTTATCCAGTGTTTTTATAAGCTCCGGGTTTACCTTATAGCGGTTTTTTATTCCTGCATTTACGCTTTTAGTAAGTTCATCTGCACTCATAGTTAGCTGCCACCTAAACCAGGGAGATTTATTATCAAAGGCATCTATGTCCGTGGCAGTTTTTTTAAGGAACTTGGCAAGTTCCCCCTCATCCTCCATGTCTTTTATTAAATCTTCACCCTCATATTGTTTTTTTGATACAGAGTGGACTGGTGTATTAGCCGGAAACATCCCCTCTGAACCTGCCCAGACTTCTCCGTAGTTGGCAGTGTATCC
The DNA here is from genome assembly GCA_012518255.1 of Candidatus Epulonipiscium sp. Lineage (GTDB taxonomy): Bacteria > Bacillota > Clostridia > Lachnospirales > Cellulosilyticaceae > JAAYSX01. The sequence continues at coordinate 1,155 of JAAYSX010000069.1, forward strand.
TGCTGAAGTGGAAAAACAGTTGGCACTAACAACCTGATCATTATGCAGTATAACCTGGCCTGCTGTTTCCCTAGCTGCTGACAGGGAGATTTCATCTGCCGGTATATTATTATAAACCTGGCTATTAGTTGAATCATCTAAATTGGCCCCGTAACTACCAAACTTGTTATTTCTTGAATGTATGCTTGCATAGCTGCGGGCTACTATAGCCTGGACCTTACAGGCCTCAAGGCCAAAACTAGTTGGCATCTCACTAGGTATTACCGCTGCTACATAATCTTCTATTGATACTTCATTAATCAAGGTATAACCCCCATCTTCTTCCTTGGAAACCTCTATACTTCCAGTATATAAGGGCTCCTTATCCCGCCTCTTTATGGTCTTAACCTGCAAAAGCCCATCATCAGATAGGGAGCTTATTTTAATTCTTGGCTTTTCCTTGGTCATTTTCTTAGACCAGGATTTTATATCCATTATCTCATCTGCCTGATAGGTTTTTTTATCTCCATAGAAATCCACCTCAAAGGCCTGGGAGCTTGTAATTTCTACGTCCTCGTGGATTTTACCCTCAAATTCTGTAGTTGTAAGAAGCAGTCTTATGCTTTCCATTTTAGGTTTTTTCTTAATGGTTATTGTATTTATTTTACCGTCCTTCATGGTGTATTCAATATCCTTAGTACCTACTACTATATTATTTAAGGCCTTCCACTCTAGCCCATCTTCTGTGCTATCATATATTTTAAGATCTTCCCTAACAGGTATCATCCCAGCATTTTCTGTTTCTATAGATTTATCATTCACCCTAAGCACCTTATCCTTGTAGGCTTCCTTTTTTATATCGGCCCTTATTATTTTTCCATTTTCAAAGTGCAGGTCTACTAGCTTATCCATGTAACTTTCATCTAATAAATTTGTATTATATATTTTTGTTATCCCGCCTATTAGGATTTCTATCTTATCTTCTTCTACACTTGCAACATAGGCACTTTCCAGGGAAGGATTTGTGTTCGTTACTTCTACAACACCCAGAACCTCCTTATTTTTTGTAATAATCCTTATTTTTTCATCAATATATGCATCCATAGGAACACCTTCAAAACCATATGTACCCTTATCCGTAGCTAACTCCCAGGCACCAAGCTCCTCGTTTGTACTAGGAGTTGCTAGAACAATGATTTCCTCCTCTTTTATCTTATAGGGATTTTTCCCTTCATCTTCTTCATTTAATTTACCTATAAGTCTTGAATATATCTCAATAAATCTTTGCATAGAAATTTTTTGATCAGCAACATTGTCCTTGGACCTAATTTTAATATTATATTTTTCACCAGAAACCTTGCTTAGTATATCAACCACCTGTTTATATGTAAGCATTTCTGTTGGATAAAATTTGTTATCCACCCCCTCCATATAGCCTAGTGTAGTTACTGCATTTATATATTTATCATACCAAAATGTGGGAATGGTATCCTCAAACTCTATATTTCTTTCTAGATTAGCAATCTCATCCTTATCATAGAAGGTATAGGCTATAAGCTTGGCTGCATTTGCCCTTGATATGGATGTGGATAGGTCAATTTCTAAAGGTTCCGCTGTAACTAACTGAGCCTCAGGCATCCAGTTTTCCTTTGTAACATAAGCTGCCCCTATTATGATTAATAATAAAAATGCATACTTGTACTTAAGACTTCTTTTTTCCATCTTTTTGCACCTCCATATAGACTAGCCTCTACTATCTATATGCCACTAAAGATTAAGTATTCTAAATTGCTGGGGTACTGACCCCGTTTTTTTGTAAAAAAATAAAACCGCTAGTTAAACTAGCGGTTTGTATTTTTACATACCCGAAATGCCGGTTCTTGCATTTTGACGCCCTAGCTTCGCCAGGGGGGTGCCTTCAAAAATATATCTGCCTTCCACTGCCCAAAGGGAATTAGATTGTGGCCTGGCATCAACATTTTTATCATTACGGCTCCCAAATCGTATTTGTAGGTTCAAAATAACAAGAGTGTCGCACACCTCAGGAAATCATTATTTATCTTGTACTGCTTTGTATTTCCTTTGTGAATTTATTATATCATATATATTTTTTATTGCAAGCCGTCGTATAAAATAGCCAATAATTACACATCTTTCTATGCAATAGGTCTTTTGCTAAGCTTACTATATTATATGTTAATATGCCTATATATATACCTATTAATCATTGGTTTCTTTTTTTGCCAGATAGCTTATTAATCCTATTATAAGCATAATAAATCCAATGGCTGCAACCTTCATAGTATCCTTAATAAGATTCATCCTAAAGCTACTAACATATCTTGGTTTATTAAGCAGGGTGATACTATCACTAAAAACTTCATTTTCATAGTAATCATCTACTACTAGCTTAATACTTTCCATAGCTTCTTCCATTTGACCTGATATATACTCTATATTTTGCTCAACTTCTGCATGGTATGATTGAACATCTACACTGCTACCATTTTCTTTTTGAGCATTTATATTAGCCAAAAGAGCTTCGTATCTTTTTGCCTGTTTTTCCATCTTATTGGCCCTGTTTTCTACTTGTATAGACTGCTCTATCAGACTATCATATAAGGATTGTTCATCTTCCTCGTCTAGATCCTTCTTAAGTTCATTATCTAAATCCGAAAGTGTTGTTCCTGAACCTAGGATAACCTGCTTATCCTTCTTATAATCCCTTGCTATATTTTTGAGAACTTGGGCTTCTTGCCTGTATTTTTCACTTTCCTTATTCATCCTATTAATCATATTTTTATATACGATTTCTGATTTTTGTATATCCTTGGTAATAACAAAGCTATCTAGTAAGGACTTTACATTACCAAGCTGGACATCTTCTATAAGCTCTAGCTCAGCAATGAGATCCCCAAAGCTTTGATTAGTAGATGTAGATCTATAATCTTTAGATATTTGCTCCTTATCACTTAAGTAGCTTTTCATAACATCTAATTGGCCTGCAACAAGCTCTACATACTCCGAGTAGTCGTACTTTTCCGGATCAATTTTGGTAATAATCCCATCTATAACCTGAGTATCCTTATATCTTTCTACAAAATACTCGCTATAACTTTCTATTATAGCATCTAATAATAGATTTGCCTCTTCATTACTTAGATTCATATCCCTACTAAGAGACAGGGCTATTTGATATTGAGTAGGATGGTAGGATGCACCTGCCACCTTTTCCATCTGAAAATCCTTATCTTCTGAAATCTTTGGCATTATTCGTCCCATTACATCACCAGGGACTATACCTTTTATAATAATATGACTTGCTAAAGTCTGGATATCAACCTTGTCCTCGTCCCACTCTAGCTTTTCTATAGCATTTGTAAGAACTTTTTGGCTTTTCATGGCCTGAGCATCAAATACTCCCCCCTGGGGATTAAGTCCTTGGTCTATGCCCTCAAAGTTAAAGGAAACCCTTGCTGTTGATTTACCCTTTATCTCATTAACAAATAAACTTTTACCATATATTCCTACTGCGCTTACAATAACAATTAAAAACAGCGCCCATATTACTTTATTTTTAAAGTTCAATTTATTCTTCATTTGGGCCCCCTTGTCCTTCTTCTTGCAGTATTCCTTTAGATAGCGCACCCATAACACCTATCATCATTCCCAGCACAACTGATATAGCTAATGCCATTGTAAACTTCTTAATGTAGGCCATAGAGTTTGAACTATACATAGCTGGAACATCCATTTTTACACTACCCTTAAATACTTCCCTAGTATAATAATCATCTAAGGTTGTATTCATATTGTTAACTAAATCTTCCACCTTTTCTGTTATATTCCCTATATCCTCTTCTACATCTGCTATATAAGGAGTTATATCAATATTTACCTCTGCCTCTCCCTGTCCAACTAGCCTATTTAATAAAGCTTCATAGCGCTGAATATCGTATCTGTATTCTGCTACCATTTTTTCGGCATTTATAGCATCTTCTATAAGCTTATCATAAGCCTTACTTTCCAAAGTAAATTCCATGGCAGTATCTAGGCCATCCTCACCAAGAACAACCATTGAATCCTTCTTATATTCATTAGCTGCAGCCCTTAGGGAATCTGCTTCTTGCCTATATTGGTCCATTTCTATAGTTAGGTTTTGGATTTTATTCCTATAGATAGTTGATAACCTATCCTTATTTTTACTCACTACAAATGTATCTATAATAGACTGTACATTATTAATATCCACATTCCTAACAAAATCAATCTGGGAAATTAAATCCTCAAAACCTACACCTGTTGTCTTTGACCTAAATTCAGGCGCCTCTACTTGCTTTTCTTCTAAGTAAACCCTTGCCTCTTCAAGCTGATCATCAACAATCATAATATACTCTGAATAATCGTATCTATCAAGATCAGAGCTTGTTATAGCTGAGCTAAAAACCTTCCTATCATTATATTTATCCATAAAATATGTCTTATAATTGCTAACTATAGATGTTAATATCTGTTCTGCTTCTTCCCCACTTAAATCCATATCCTTAGAAATATGTAAGTCTACCTTATATTGTGTTGGGAAATATTCCATTTCATTTAACTTTTCAAGCTGACTTACATCCTTCTCAGCCATTTGGTTAATAAGGGTCATTTGATTAATAATATCCTCTGGTATTATACCCTGGATAAGAATATTTTTCCTAAGAGTTTCTGAATCAATTCCCTTAGATGCAAGTCCTAATTGGCTCACTGTATCCTCTAGCACCTTCTTATTTGTAAGCTCATTAATATTAAACTCCTCTTCATTAGGGTTAAGTCCTTCTTTAATCCCCTTAAAGTTAAATGAAAGCACTGTGCTTACTGATCCAACTTCATCTTGCATAATAAAATTGTAGCCACCAAAGCCCACCAATGTAATTAGCAAAGCTATCAGGGTACATAACATGATTGTTTTCTTACCATCTATGATCTTTTGAACTAATTGCCCAAGGCTTATTTCATCATCATCCTGGCCTGGTTGTGTTAGCACAAGCTCAACCTTATGATCATTAGAATATAATTTAATTTTATCTTCTGACGAATTACCCATACGCACTCCTTTATATACTTAATTTTAATCCTTTAATATTATACCACATCGCGGATTTTTTTGAAATCTAATCTATATATTGCCATAATCTTTACCATTTGTCATTATAAATATTTTCTGTAAATAAGCATAAAAATATAAAATATTATTGTTAATCTTTTTAATGCTTTCATTTGACTTTTAATGTTAAAATGTTATGATTATATTGGTGGTTTTATCTATATTTTGGCATTTCATTACATATTACATAGTAACATAGTAAAATACAGGAGGTCAATCATGATAAAAAAGAATAATTCAAAGAAACGTAAAAGCAATAAACCTTTTTTTACAAGGAAACTATTCAAGAAAATAACCCCTAAAAAACCTAAGAAAAATGACCCAGAAAAAACAAATATAAAAAAACCAAATATAAAAAACAAATCCGCAAAACGGGGAACCATTAGAATAAGACTAATCGTCATACCCCTAATACTAGTATTGTTAGGTGTAACAGCCATAGGATTTACCTCATCATATCTAACAAGAGCTAGCTTGTTGCGTGAAATGGAAGAAAGCGGCTTTAGGCAATCTGCTGAATTTTTAAATAGACTTGAAGAAAACAACACCTCTCTAGAAATTATTAATGGTTTGCTTGATGATAGAATAAGAGCAGCTGGAAACATTGTTAAAATTAATGGTTCAGGAATAGGTAATACCCTACTTAAAAGGTATGCCAGAGAACTGGGTATTGATGAAATTAACTATTTTGATCCTGATGGCAAAATTATCTACTCTACCCATAATGACTATATAGGCACTACAGCTGAAGAAGCCGGTGAGGCCCATAAGTTCCGCTCTAGTAATGTTGCTGAATATATGGGTGAAATTAGGCAAAATACCGTTACGGGGGAATACTTTAAATATGGATACATAAGCAATAGCTATGCTGGTTTTATACAAGTTGGCGTTGCAGCAGATAGAATCAATGACTTAACTGATG
>JAAYSX010000070.1 GCA_012518255.1 Candidatus Epulonipiscium sp.
TAATTATTAAGATAGGATATAGATAATGTGGATTAAGGGCTACATTAGCTATATCCTTAATTATTGTTATTGCATTAGTGTTGAAATGTGCTTTTTTTGGCAATAATGATTATATATATTATTAGGAGGAAAAATAGGATGCAAATAAGTAAAATGCATATTTCACAAAGACCCATGGAGAAAATGCAGATGTATGGTAAGGAGGCCTTAACAGATGCAGAGCTATTTGCTATAATCTTTAGGTCAGGTACAAGAAATATGAATGCAGTAGACCTAGCCAAGCAGATGCTAAGAAAGAATAATTGTGAATCGCCCTTAGTAAGCTTATATGAACAATCATTATTAGAGTTACAAGAAATTAGCGGTATAGGTGAGGTCAAAGCAGCCCAGGTCCATGCCGTTCTGGAATTATCAAGGAGAATTGCAAAGCAAAAACACTCTAAGGATATTAAAATTACAAGTGCCAACTCAATTGCAAATTTATATATGGAAGACCTTCGTCACCTCAAAAAAGAATGTTTTAAGGTAGTATATTTGGATACCAAGAATACAATTATAAGTGATGAAAATATATCTGTAGGTTCACTAAATGCCTCGATTGTACATCCAAGAGAGGTTTTTAAAAATGCAATAAAACAATCGGCCAATAGTATTATAGTAATACACAACCATCCAAGTGGAGACCCTAATCCAAGTAGGGAAGATATTAATGTAACCAAAAGAATAGAAAAGGCAGGTGAGCTACTAGGAATAGCCTTGCTGGACCATATTATAATTGGTGATCAAAGATATATAAGTTTTAAGGAAGAGAAATTAATATGAATAAAGGACTATTATAAATTTTGTGTTGAAAAAACATCCAAAAAAAGTTATGATGTTACTAGTAATGTTATGATTTTGTAAATTATATTGTTATGAAAACTAAATCAATTTAAATACATTGAAAGTTATTGTTTAATAGGAGGATATATTATGTTTTTTGGAAAAGATATGGGAATAGATTTAGGAACAGCAAATACACTTGTTTTTGTTAAAGGAAAAGGTGTAATTGTAAATGAGCCATCAGTTGTGGCAATTAATACAAGAACCAATGAGGTATTAGCAGTTGGGGATGAAGCTAAACAAATGATAGGTAGAACCCCAGGAAATATTATAGCAATTAGACCATTAAAAGATGGAGTAATAGCAGATTTTGCGACTACGGAGGCTATGCTTCGTTATTTTACAAATAAGGCATACAAGCAATCATTATTTTCTAGTAAACCAAGAGTAATGGTATGTGTACCATCAGGTGTTACATCAGTAGAAAAGAGAGCTGTAGAAGAAGCAACCATAAAAGCAGGAGCAAAACAAGCACTTTTAATGGAGGAGCCAATGGCAGCTGCTATTGGGGCAGGACTTAATGTTGAAGAACCAGCAGGAAGCATGGTTGTTGATATAGGTGGGGGAACAACAGACGTTGCTGTTATTTCCTTAGGGGGTATAGTAGCAAGTAAGTCACTTAGGGTAGCTGGGGATGAATTTGATGAATATATAGCATCCTACATTAAGAAAGAATATAACCTAATGATAGGAGAAAGAACAGCAGAAACAATTAAAGTTACTATAGGTGCTGCCCATCCAGGAGATGAAGAATTAAAAATGGATATTAGGGGGAGGGACTTAGTAACTGGTTTACCTAAAACATTAGAAATTACGTCTGCAGAAATTACAAATGCAATTAAGGAGCCTGTGAATTCTATTATAGATGCAATAAAGGTAACCCTAGAAAAGACACCACCAGAGCTTGCAGCAGATATTATGGAAAGTGGAATTATGTTAACAGGTGGTGGTGCATTACTTGCAGGTCTTGATGAGCTAATTAGCATTGAAACAGGCATGCCACTACACATTGCAGAAGAACCACTTGACTGCGTTGCAAATGGTACAGGCCTTGCATTGGAAAGCATAGAAAAGTTAGCAAGCATTTTGATTTCTTCAGATAAGTAATATTGCAAGGAGAGATATGGTGAAATCATCAAAAAAAAAGAAAAATAAGAATATACTTATTATATTATTGGTAGCTGGGACTATAGGCTTAGTACTTACTATAGGACGGCGCTACCAAATTAAGGTAATTGAAAACACCATGCAGTATATTACTAGCCCCATACAAAGAGGGGTAAATCTTGTATTTAACAAAACTGGTAATATAACAGGTAATTTCAAAGATATACACGAGTTACAAGCAAGCAATGAAGCCTTACAAAAGGAATTAGACCAGCTATTATATGATAATAATATATTAGAGCAATATAGGGATGAAAACGAAAAGCTAAAAGAACTGCTAGATCTTGCAGAAAGGCATAGTGATTATCCTAGCAAGGGCGCCAACATTATATCCAAAGATCCAGGTAACTGGTATAAGGTCTTTATAATAGATCAGGGAGAAAAGGCAGGATTTAAGCAGGATGATGCAGTATTAGCAGGCGGTGGCCTAGCAGGGCACATTATAGAAACAGGCCCCTTATCATCCAAAGTCTTAGCTATAATAGATGATCGTAGCTCAGTTAGTGCTACCGTTTTAAGGACCGGAGAAACTGGAATCTTAAGGGGAGATATTGAGCTTATTCAAGATGGATTTTGTAAATTTGAAATTGATATAGAATCAGAGATAATAACTGGTGATCAAATTGTTACATCACACCTTAGTGATATATATCCACCAGGGATTATGATAGGTGTGGTTGAAGAAGTTATTATTTCCAAGAATGGATTAAGCCAATATGCTCATGTAAGACCTTTAGCCAACTTTAAAGATTTAAAGCAGGTTCTTATATTAGAGAAAAAAGGGAGCTGAATTCTTTGAGAATTTTTGTGGTAAGCATAATTTTATTAATAGCAAACGTCTTGCAATCTACCTTGTTTGACATTATTCGCATTAGAGGAATCGGCCCTAATCTTAGTGTTATTATTATAGTTTCTTTTGCCTTACTTAGGGGAAGTAAAGAAGGTGCTATTATAGGATTTGCAGCTGGTTTACTTGCTGATATAATATTTGGAGTTAGCAGGGGCTATCTAGCTCTAATTGGAGCGTGCATAGGTTATTTTTGTGGAAAGTTTAACAAGGATTTTTATAGTGAAAATCTTGTACTACCATTTATGTTAACCCTTATTAGTACAATAGTATATGGTTTAGCTGTTAGTCTACCATTTATATTACGTGGAAAGTTAAATTACATATATTTTATTAAGGATATTATACTGCCAGAAACAATTTATACCATGATATTATCTATAATTGTTTATCAAATAGTATATGTTATAAATAGGGCAATAGAAAGAAATGAAAATACAAACAGAAAAATATTTTAAAAATAGGGGGCTACAATATAATGAAAGATTTTCATAAGCAGGTCCTCCAGTTTATTACTGATCGACTATTTATAATGAGCCTTTTTATTATCTTTTTATTTGGCATCATTATTTTAAGGATATATAATTTACAAATAATACATCATAATGAATATGATGCTAACATAAGGGAAACCATACAAAGAGAAATTGAAACAGATGCGCCAAGGGGCCTTATATTTGATAGATATGGTAAACCTATTGCGGTTAATAAGCCAATCTATGTCCTGAATATAGACCAAGGGGTACCAATGTCTAATAGTGATATGAACGATATGTTACTAAGGCTAATAAAACTCCTTAAATCTAATGGAGATGATTATGTTGATAATATACCAATTAGTAAATCTAAACCTTTTAGATTTGAAACCAGCGAAGGCCTAAAGAAACAATTCGTAAGTTCACTGCCATATAAGAATGATGAAGAAAGGGAAGAAGCTCATAATTATACTGCTGAGGAACTAATGGATTATTTAAAATCTGAACAGATTTTTGATATCGATCCTTCAATAGATGATAATGATGCTAGAGAAATTGCAGCACTTAGATATGAGCTTTATAAAACAAGTTGGTCAAAATATAAACTCATAACAGTTGCAAATGATATTAGCATGGAAACTGTAAGTACAGTGGAGGAAAGAAATAGGGATTTTAGGGGAGTTATACCCCATGTAAAATCAGTTAGATACTATCCAGAGGGAGAAATATTTGCACATGTTTTAGGCTATACAAGGCAAATAACAGCTTCCCAGTTTGAGGAAAAAGAAAAGGAAGGCTATGACAAGGACGATATAATTGGGCAAATGGGACTAGAGCAAACCCAGGAGGGCGAGCTTAGAGGAATTAAGGGATCAGAAACTGTAGAGGTTGACAATAGGGGAAGGAAAGTAAGAACAGTCAAAAAGACAGACGAAACCCCAGGTAATAATGTGTTCATAACCATGAGCGCTGATTATCAAAAAGAAACATATGAGATTTTGGAAAACCAGCTAACTAATATTATTCTAAAAAGGTTAAGGGGTGGCGAAAGGGATATTAAACCCATTAGCGGAAGCGAAGTAGTCTACTCTATTGTAGAGTCAAATTCCTTATCTTTTAGGATGATGGAGGAAGCTAGCCAGGGTAGCAAGCAATATGAAGTTAATGAAAGGCTAGAGAAGGAACTTGCCCAGCTTGATGAATTTCAAAAAGAAAATATAAGTAAAAAAAGCCTTTTACTACAATGGCTAGAAGAAAAAAATACAAATATGATTACAGATAGAGAAATTCTATTAATGCTAGATGAGCAGAAGTTATTAAAACTAGAGCCAGAAACTGTGGAGAACTTAAGGTCTAATAGAACAGGTGCTACTAGTGGAATACTTGTTAGCCAAATGGAAAAGGGAATCCTAAAACCTAGCCATATGGCTATAGATCCTTTTAGTGCTGCTGCTGTAGTTGTAGATGTTAAAACTGCAGAGGTATTATCATTAGTAGGCTATCCATCATACGACCCTAATGAATTAATAACTAATTTTAATGAGGCCTATCCTTTATTGGCTGATAATAGCGATAAAAGAAGGTTATTAATTGATAGATCAATGAGAACTGCTAAGGCACCAGGATCAACGTTTAAAATGATTACTGGTATAGCTGCACTAGAAGAAGGCTTAGTTAATGAAGGAACAACAATTTTTGATAGTGGGGTATATACTAAGGCAGGTATACCTTATGCTAAATGTAGGAATCATGGTAGTACTAGCATAAAAAGAGCCATAGAAGTATCTTGCAACTATTATTTTTATGAAACAGCATTTAATTTAGGTCAAGGATCAAAAACTCCCTACAAAAATATAATGCTACTTACTGATTATGTTGAGAAATTTGGCCTTAATCAAAAATCAGGAATAGAGCTTCCAGAGTCAGAGCCTAATGTTTCTTCTCCAGAAGTTGTTGCAACAAAGGGATTATCCATAGCCTTGTCTAATATGAAGAATATGGATGAATTAAGAAAGGCAGAATATATTGAAACTGTAGGTGAAAAAGTATCCAAAGGATATATTCCATGGGCGGATTCTTCAGATAAAAGTTTAGAAGGTAAGATAAAAAATGAAATCCAGCATGAACTTAAAAGAAACCTAGAGCCTGCCATAGAAAATGTAATATCACCTATACTGCCAGGTTTACTCAATGAAGTAGTAATAAATTTAGAAAATACAATAGATATCAACTATAGTACCATAGTTGATAATGTAGTTGCTAATGTTATGAATGACCCATCACAGACTGCATCCCTAAAGTACAAAACAAATAAATATTTAAAACAAGAAATAGAAGATGGGATTAAGGCAGTAACTAATCCTATTATAGGTCAAGCTTTAGAACCTATAATGGATACAGAAATTAAAGATGCCTATGAGTACGCACATACTGTAACTTATGGTAGATTAAGGCGCAGTAGTGATGAAGAGTTGGTTAAAGAACTAAAATATAGGATGGAAAACCCTAGTAAGCAGATTAAAACGTCAAAAGATGTTATAATAGATGAAATATCATCTGGAATTGTAGATAGTGTAATAGAACAGATGATAGAAAAAGTAAATTTAGCATGGAATGAAGGTATCACTATTAGGAGTGCAATAGGACAGGGTAACAATGCATTTACTCCAGCACAGGTTGCAAATTATGTAACAGCTCTTGCAAACAAAGAGTATCTTTATGATTTAAGTATTATAAGCGCAGTCCAAGATTCCAAGGGAGATAATCAAATTCAAGAGAAAGAAACAAAGATTAGAAGTGAATTAGGAATTTCCCAGTCTTCATTAGATATTACCCATAGGGGTATGCTAGAGGTTGCTAAGGGGTCACAAGGAACAGCACGTGCAACATATCAAGATTTTGATATTCCTGTAGGTGCTAAAACAGGTACGGCCCAAGATGGAGGCAACGAACATTCATGGTTTGTGGGATTTGCACCTTATGATAATCCGGAAGTTGCCATTGTAACAGTAATTTATAATAGTAATGGCGCAGGACGGTATGGGGTAGATATGTCAAGGGAGATGCTAGAAGCGTATTTCAAGCTAGATAAAGAAACAAAAGAAACGACCATAGACAATATCTTTACAAAATAAGAGGTGGAGTGATGGATTTAGAAAACATTGTAATTTTTAAGGGTGGAAGGGATGGAATAACAGTCATCTTAGATGAAGATGCTTCATTTAAAGATATAAAAACTATATTTATTCAAAAATTACAAGATGCAAAAAGTTTTTTTAATGGAGCAAAAGTAAATATACGCTTTAAGGGGAAGGTTCTTACAAAAGAACAGCAGGAAGAATTAATTGAGATATTATCAGGACAAAACATCTTAAATATTTCCTTTATTCATGGTTTTGAAGAAGATCAGGAAGAAATTATAGAAAGCAATGCCGAGCCTGAACAATGGTTTTCTAGGGAAGGTTCTTCTGATGCATCTATGACAAAGTACCATATAGGTATGCTAAGGTCAGGTCAATCTATAGAATACAAAGGAAGTGTAGTTGTTTTGGGAGATGTAAATCCAGGTGCCAAAATTTCGGCAGGTGGCAATGTGCTAGTGCTTGGTAGCTTAAAGGGGATTGTACATGCAGGCAAGGATCCAGCAGCCCATAAGCCATATGTTATTGCTATAGGAATGTATCCAGCGCAAATAGGAATAGGGAATTCTATAGCCAGGTCACCAGACAATGTATACCTGCAAAAATCATCTGAAAAAGATGAAGTACTAATAGCATATTTAAATGATAGTCAAATTTACATTGAACCAATAGATCAAAAAACCATTGCAAATATAATGAATCAATAATATAACTAGAGTTAAATAGGGGGAATCATTAATGAGCCAGGTAATTGTTATTACTTCAGGTAAGGGTGGAGTAGGAAAGACAACAACAACAGCAAATATTGGTACAGCCTTAAGTCTTTTGGGTAATAAGGTTGTACTTTTGGATGCTGATATAGGCCTTAGGAACTTAGACGTTGTAATGGGCCTTGAAAATCGTATTGTTTATGACATAGTTGATGTAGTAGAAGGAAGATGCCGGGTTAAACAGGCATTAATTAAGGACAAGCGCTATGAGGGGCTTTATCTAATGCCAGCAGCCCAGACAAGGGATAAGGATGCAGTAAGTCCAGAGCAGATGAAGAAACTGTGTGAGCAGCTAAGGGAAGACTTTGATTACATAGTTATTGATTGTCCAGCAGGTATTGAACAAGGCTTCAAGAATGCCATAGCAGGTGCCGATAGAGCTATTGTTATTGCGACACCTGAAATATCAGCTGTTAGAGATGCAGACCGTATAATTGGAATGTTAGAAGCTCATGAAGTTAGAGACCAGGCACTAGTTATTAACAGGGTAAGAATGAATATGGTTAAACGTGGCGATATGATGGCCATAGAAGATGTGGTTGACTTGTTAGCTATAGACCTTATAGGTGTAGTACCAGATGATGAACTTATAGTTACAACCACTAACAGGGGGGAACCAGCAGTGTCAGATGGCAACTCCCTTGCAGGAATGGCATTTAAAAACATTGCAAGCAGGATAGAAGGTAATGAGGTAGATTTCTTAGATTTAGATAAAAACAACGGTTTTGTTGATAAATTAAGGACTATGTTTGGATTTGGCAACTAGAAGGAGAGGGGGATACAAATGATTAATGCGATAAAAAATTTATTTGGTAACAAGGACCAATCAGGTGATGTAGCTAAAGATAGGCTTCAGTTATTACTTATTCATGATAGAATGAATTGTTCTACTGAGCTCTTAGAAATGATGAAAGCAGATATTGTAGCAGTAATCTCTAAATATGTAGATATAGATGATGAAGAGTTTGACATAGAAATCTCGACCATGGAAACTGATGAAACGCATAAGAAATCACCAGTACTCTCTGCCAATATACCAATAAAGAATATAAAGAACCAAAAGAAGAAATAACTAAATAAAATAGGATGGAATGATGATTGTGGTTGATAGAGATGACATTAAAAAAATAGATATAGCCATACTATTAATTGTATGTAGCTTAATAGGTATAGGTGTAGTAGTTATTGGAAGTGCTACAAAAGTACATGTTGGTGGTTCATTAACCCAGGTTAAAAAGCAAATAATATTCTTTATTATAGGGTTTATACTTATGACTGTTGCAGCACTTATAGACTACCATATTATTGCTAAATTCCATATTCCCTTATATATTATTAATATAATATTATTAGGAATTGTTCTTATAAGTGGCCATGAAGCAGGTGGTGCAGCTAGATGGATAGATCTTGGATTTATGACACTACAGCCTTCAGAACTTGCAAAAATTATAATGATTATATGCCTTGCAGCAATAATAAGTAAATATCAGGACAAGATAAATAAACCCCATGTGCTTTTGCTTATTATACTATATACATTAGTACCCTTTATAATGATATCAACGCAACCAGACTTATCAACTAGTATTGTAATACTTGTTACTTTAGCTATACAATTGTTTATAGGCAAAATTGATTATAAATATATTTTGGGAACCATATTAGTTGGAATACCACTTTTCCTAGCATTCTTTATATACATTCAAAACCCTAACCAAAAGATTCTTAAATCTTATCAAAGGGATAGGATAATGGAAAAATTATATGGAGATGAAAACTCAGAAGGTGGAATGCAAACAAAACAATCTGTACATGCCATAGCATCTGGTGGATTACATGGTAAGGGCTTATATGAGGGAACAGTAAGCCAGTTAAACTACCTGCCAGAGCCAGAGACAGACTTTATATTTGCAGTTATAGGTGAAGAGCTAGGTTTTGTAGGAAGTATGACAGTTATAGGTTTATTTATACTATTAATAGGAAGAGGTTTTTGGATTGCAAGGGGTGCACCTGACTTATTAGGTAAACTAATTGTATCCACATATATAACAATCTTAGCATTCCAAATATTTTTAAATATAGGAGTTGTTACAGATTTGCTACCTAATACAGGTATACCACTTCCCTTTATAAGTTCAGGTGGTAGTTCTCTTATTGCAAATATGATAGGAATTGGACTAGTGCTTAATGTAGGTATACGAGAAGAAGACACTATGTTTTAATATATGAAAGGAGGACAAGATGAATATAGGTTTAATTGCACATGATTCTAAGAAAATACTAATGGAAAACTTTTGTATAGCATATAAACATATATTATCAAATCATAATTTATATGCCACAGAAACAACAGGTAGATTAATAGAAGAGGCTACAAATTTAAATGTTTATAAATATTTAGCAGGTCATTTAGGTGGAGTTCAGCAGGTAGGTGCCCAAATAGCCCATAACCAACTAGACTTGGTTATATTTTTGAGGGACCCTGTATCACAGCAGCCCCATGAACCAGGACTTGGCTCCTTAATTAAACTATGTGATGTTCACAATATACCAATAGGAACTAATCTAGCTACTGCAGAGCTTCTGATTAAAGCACTAGAAAGAGGAGATCTAGGTTGGAGAGAAGTAATAAGATAAAAGAAATTTTACTTAAATGGTAAATGTGCCATATGGCGCATTTACCACTTTTTATATAAATATAAGGTTCTAATCATAGGAAGACCCTAATATATATGTACAAAAAAGGGGATACTTATGAGATATAATAATTATCAAAGGCCAGTATATAATCAAAGAAGACAATCAAGATATATGGTAGAGGAAAAGCCAAGCCTTAGGAAAAGGCTAATAGAACAATTTTTTACCCAGCTTATAGTCTGCATGCTTATTACAGGGACTATATTTGCCTTAAAACTACTTGGTAGCAGCAAGTTTGATGAAAATATGGAAGAGCTAAAAGTAGCTATTACAAATACACCCTCAGTGCATGATATAGGCAGGGAAGTTAAAAAAATAACCTCTACTGTAATTAATAATATAGGTAAGGAAAGTAATTATATAGAAGAAGAAAAAGTACCTGTCATAATAATAGATGATGAGGTGTTTTAAGCTGCTTAAGCGGAGGTAAGCCAATGTCAAAACTAATGATAGCAGATAATATACTAGAACAGGTTCAAAGCCCATCTCGTTATATTGGTGGGGAGATAAACACCTATAATAAAGATATAGAAAAGGTAGATATAAGGTTTGCCTTTTGTTTTCCAGACGTTTATGAAGTAGCAATGTCACATATTGGAATGCAAATCCTATACCATTATTTTAATAGGAGGGAAGATGTATTTTGTGAAAGGGTATTTGCTCCCTGGGAAGACCTAGAGTCTCAAATGAGAAAACACCAGATACCTTTATTTACTTTAGAGAGCCAAAGGCCAATTAAGGAAAATGATTTTATTGGCTTTACCCTTCAATATGAGATGAGCTACCAATATTTTAAATATGCTAGATCTTGGGCAGGTACCAATATATAGCAAGGATAGGACAGAGAAGGATCCAATTGTAATAGCAGGGGGACCTTGTGCCTATAATCCTGAACCACTAGCTCCCTTTATAGATTGTTTCTATATTGGAGAGGGAGAAGTCCAGTATGATTTAATATTTGATTTATATAAGGAGCATAAGAAAAATGGCGGTAGCAGGGAAGACTTTATAGAAAAAATGCTAGAAATAGAAGGAATATATGTACCTAAATTTTATGATGTAACTTATAAGGAAGATGGTAGGATAGAAGCTTTTACTCCCAATCATCCTAAAGCAAAGGCCAAAATTAAAAAGCAAATAGTAGTAGATATGGAAGAAAGCTTTTACCCTGACAAACAGATAGTGCCATGGAGTAAGGCTGTCCACGATAGGGTCTTTTTAGAGATGTTCAGGGGATGCTTAAGGGGCTGCAGGTTTTGCCAGGCTGGTATGATTTATAGGCCAGTTAGGGAAAAGTCCAAAGAAAATCTTATAGATAGTGCAAAGGAGTTAATAGATTCTACTGGCTACGATGAGATTTCCCTATCTTCCCTAAGTACTAGTGACTATTCCCACCTACCTGAATTTATGGACATGCTACTTGATACATGCCAGAATGAAAGGGTTAATATTGCCCTTCCATCCCTTAGAATAGATAAAATGACAGTTGACCTAATGAATAAGGTTCAAGGTGTAAGAAAGAGTAGTCTAACCTTTGCACCAGAGGCAGGCAGTCAAAGAATGAGAGATGTAATTAATAAAAATCTTAGTGAAGAAGAAATACTTAATGGAAGTAAACTAGCCTTTGATGCAGGCTGGAATAGGGTGAAACTATACTTTATGATAGGTTTGCCAAGCGAGGAAGAAGAGGATATTAGGGGTATTGCCAAGCTGGGGGAACAAATAGTAGATACCTTCTATACAATACCTAAAGGAAGAAGAAAAGGCGCAGTACAAGTAGCAATTTCTACGGCATGTTTTGTACCCAAACCCTTTACACCCTTCCAGTGGACTGGTCAAAATACCCATGAGGAATTCATAGAAAAAAGCAGGCTAATCAAAAATTCCATAACAAGAAGGCAAATAAAATTTAACCATCATGACTCACAAACCAGTGTAATAGAAGCGGTGATTGCAAGAGGTGATAGAAGGGTGGCAGATGGAATTTACCAGGCCTACAAAGGTGGATCAACCTTTGACAGCTGGACTGAATATTTCAGTTTTGATAACTGGCTACAAGCCTTTGAAAAAGCCGATATAGATATTGATTTTTATGCCCATAGGGATAGAAGTTATGATGAAATCCTACCATGGGATCACATTGATATAGGTGTAAGTAAGGAGTTTTTAATTAAGGAAAATGAAAAGGCGCTCAAGGGACAAACTACTCCCCACTGCCGGGAAAAATGCTCTAACTGTGGAGCAACTGAATTTAATGGGGGTGTTTGCTATGAAAATTAGAATTAAATTTTCAAAAGTAGGAAAGGTTAAGTTTATAGGTCATCTAGACCTATTAAGATTATTCCAGAAGATAATCAAAAGCTCAAGGTTACCTATTGCCTACTCAAAGGGCTTCAATCCCCATCCCCTTATCTACTTTGCCCAGGCCCTATCGGTAGGGATAACAAGTGA
>JAAYSX010000071.1 GCA_012518255.1 Candidatus Epulonipiscium sp.
CCTCCTATGTTTTGTATGCTTCTTCGTAAACATATTAGTGGGGGCCGTATAACCAATATTGTTCAGCCAAATTTTGAAAGGATTATGGAAATCCACATTGAATCTCCTAATGATTTTGGTGACCTAACTAGCAAAAGACTTATTATTGAAATTATGGGTAGGCATAGCAATATTATATTAGTTGATGAAGATACAACTATACTAGATAGTATTAAGCATATTGGTAAGCTGCAAAGCTCTGTTCGTGAAGTTATGCCAGGCACATCCTATGTATACCCACCTTCACAGGATAAATATGATCCAATGTTTAGGACCTATGACCAGTTCCTAGCTGCATTTGAAGATGTTAGTTCAATGAGGGTTCAAAGAAGGCTTTTTACCCTTTATTCAGGCATGAGCCCCTTAGTTGCAAGCGAGATTTGCCACAGGGCCAATGTAGATGATACTAAGCCATCTGATGAAATTACAGATAAGGAAAAAGAAGCCCTTTACAATAGCCTAGACGAAATATATAAGGATATTGAAAAGGAAGATTATTACCCGGCTATATATAAGGATGAAACAGGTAAGGCAGTTGCTTTTTCTAGCATTCAATTGCATTCCTATAATGTCCTTGAAAAAAATGAATTCGATAATATCTCTGCCTTACTTGAAGATTATTATTATGACCAAAGCCAGTCTTCTAGAATAGAACAAAAAACTGCCAATATGGAGCGTATCCTTAAGGTCCACCATAAACGGGCAGTTGAAAAAAAGGAAATTCAGCTAAATGCCTTAAAGGAAAGCAGCCAAAGGGATAAGTATAAGGTATGGGGTGAGCTTCTTACAGCTAATGTTCATAGCATACCAAGTAAGCAAGACAGCTTTACAACCATTAATTATTATGAAGAAGATATGCCAGAAATCACCATCCCCTTAGACCCGAGCAAGTCTCCTATAGAAAATGCCCAAAACTACTTTAAGATATACAATAAACATAAACGAACTGAAGTAGCTGCCAAAAAACTACTTAGGGTAATTAAAAGGGATCTTATATACCTAGACTCCTTGTTTTCTACACTCGATACACTAGAAGATGAGAATGATATAGAGGAATTTAGGTCTGAACTAGTAGATAGTGGCTACTTAAAAGCCAAAC
This sequence comes from Candidatus Epulonipiscium sp., assembly GCA_012518255.1. Classification (GTDB taxonomy): domain Bacteria; phylum Bacillota; class Clostridia; order Lachnospirales; family Cellulosilyticaceae; genus JAAYSX01. The sequence goes on from JAAYSX010000071.1 coordinate 1,139, forward strand.
GAGTTAAGAAACAAAGAAGGACCAAAAAACCCAAGCCACTCCATTTTATATCAAGTGATGGCTTTGATATGTATGTAGGGAAAAATAATGCCCAAAATGACCTTCTAACTTTAAAAACCGCTGCTAGGCATGATATATGGCTACACACTAAAGACATTCCAGGTTCCCACGTGATTATTAAAACAAATAGACAGGAAGTTCCTGAAACTACTATAGAAGAAGCCGCTATACTTGCAGCATATTATAGCAAGGCAAAGGGGTCTAGCAATGTGCCTATAGACTACGTAGAACGCAGGCATGTAAGGAAACCTAATGGTGCCAAACCTGGTATGGTTATTTATGATAGTAATAAAACTATATATGTAACACCTGAAAAAAGATTGGTGGATAAGATAGGAAGAAATAAATAAATTAACTTAATGATATAGCCCCTAAATCCAGACATGGAACTAGGGGCTATATAACTTTTAGGTATATTCCAACCTATTTACGTCTTGCCATTTCTCCTGTATCAAGGTTATACCCATACTTTATTTTTTTATCATCTTCTGTTCTTGCCTTTACAATAAACTCTAAACTCCCATCATCAAGCTCAAGTGACCATTCATAGATTCTGCTATCTTTCCCGATATCCTTTATGGCCCTATCTATTGCCTGATCTACCTTATCTGTACTTTCCCTTGTAATCTGCCTATGACTTCCTTTTAGGAGTTTTTCCTTAACCTGAATTATAGTGCCGTCCATAGGGCTTACATAAATCTCATATTTCCTCTCATTATCATAACCCTTAATTTCATAAACAAATGAATTGGATTTGGCCTTTAGCTTAACTTTTTTCACTGTAGTGTTTGGGTATCTTTCAACATATACATCTAATGCCTGGCTAGGCGTTATTTTGATGTTTTCACTAAGATTTTTCATAAAACTCACCTATACCTTTCTATCTGCCTATGTCTCATTGTATATAATTATATCATAAGAAAGGATACTAGTGTTTTTCAATTAATTTACCACTTATATTAACTATATTTTGAGGTTTTCCTTAGAATAATATTTAACCACTTTCCATTTTCATAGCCATTCCTTACATCTCTTGTTATTATGCTTTCAATAAGGTTAAATGACTTACAGTTACTTAATATATTATCTAATTTTTTACTGTTTAAGTAGGTATAATATCTTCCGTTTATCTTTCCTTCAAACTCGCCATGCTTAAAGGAAGAATAAAAGTACCCTCCTGGTTTTAGGCTCCTATTTATTTTAGTAAGGATATCTGGCAATTCATCAAACCTAAGATGCAAAAGTGAAGCACATGCCCAAACAGCATCATATGTACTTACTTCATCAATATCCTGAAACTTCCTACATTCCACCTGCTGACCTGTGTACTTACTAGCTATTTTACATAACTCACTAGACCCATCTATAGCAGTTACTTTGTAGCCTAGGTCAATAAAAGCCTTGCTATCCCTACCAGCACCACAACCAAGGTCTAGGATATGGGCCCCTGGTTCTAAATATTTGAGCAAGATCTCCTGCTGATTTTTAAAGTCTAGGTATGTAGTTTCCTGGCTGTATAATTTAGCATTTTTATTGTAGTAATCTAGGGTCATATTAAACTCCTTTTATATATTAAGTTCATGATATTTTTCCAATTCTATATAATTTGACTTAGATAATTCTAACTCACTATTATCATGCCAAAGTGGATACCCCTGATTGTAGGCAATTTGATAAAGTGGCTTTATCGTTGACTGTATAGATGACACAAAGTAATCCTTTGGTATATCTTTATGTATTGAAGCATTAATATCCATCTTTTTATTAATAGTTAGGTAGTCCTCCAACTGCTTTTTTAATTTTTTGTTTTTCCTTGCTACAATAAAGGCATTATATTGAAGATCAGCAAATTTGTCCATATACATGTCTAGATTAGGAAGCTTGTTACTCTTAGAACTATTAATATTATGGAAAGTTGGTAGCAGGTTCCACAACTCATCATGCAAAACAAAGCTCCATGGAATAAAATGATCAATACTTAGATCACCATATTTATTAAAATTATCCTTGTTAAGTTCTTTACCTGTATAAATATCACTAAGTGGCATTTCATAGCCTACCTGGTCCCAAAACTTTCTTGCATCTGTGAGATTACGCTTCTTAGGTGCAGACAGTTTAAATGGTATTGCTGGTACATTAGGATTTCTATCTTGCAAAAAACATATTAGCTTATAGCTCATCCAACCATACACTATATTTTGATTTTTATAAATATAATTATACCAGTTTTTATTTATAGTAATTATTTTGTTACTATCATCTATTTTATAAAAGACATCCCCTTCCACATTACTTAATCTTGCAATTTCTTTGTTTTTTCTATGCTCAGGAATACCTTTAAATCTACCTGTAAAAAATGGTGATAGTAATCTGTAAGGCACCATATTATATAAATTCCTTATGCGTTTTTCTATTTCCTTGTCTTCCAGATTTTCCAAGAACACCATCAACTTATCTTCGCTTATATCACTTTCTATATTATAATTTTTCTGTATAAGCATACAAAGGTCATACAGCATATCTATAGCACCTAAATTTAAATGGTATTCTGTAAGAGGATACCACGCCTCCGTTATCATCCTACATACAACTTGTCTAAAGGTCATTTCCCTATTACCATTTATAATTTCCTTAAAGATTCCCCTAAACCAGAACAGCTTGTAACTTGTAACTATGTTATCTTCTTGCATTTGCTCTAATATTTTTACATCTATAGATGATTCTTGTGGTAACTTTAACATAGCATCTCCTTTGCAGTTCATCCTATATCATCTTGCACCCTATGATTGCTTAAACCATAATATTATAGCTTTATAAATTTCCCCTATTACACTAAACATATTATATCATAATATTATACAAGTTTCACACTATTGGATTAATAGTCTATCTGTAATTAGTCATCTATAAGGAATTAAAACAATAAAAACTCCTTAGCTCATGGGATTGTCTTCCCATGAAACTAAGGAGTTAGTTAATATAA
>JAAYSX010000072.1 GCA_012518255.1 Candidatus Epulonipiscium sp.
AAGCTATAGTTGAGGCTCTTGATCAGGCTTTTCCTACAGTACTTACGTCTGGAAGCATACTTGCTAGTGCCGGTCTCTTAATTGGATTCTTATCTTCTGAGCCTACAATATCTTCTATTGGATTATTTTTGGGCAAAGGAACAATAATATCCATGATATTAGTTATGTGTATATTGCCCCAGATTTTATTACTGGGTAATAAGATAATTGAAAGAACTGGATTTAATCTTAATGTTCTTCCAGAAAGAGAAAATTATCAAGGGTATATGGAGCTTAGCGGTCATGTAAAAGGTCATATATCAGGGACAATAGATGCAAAGGTTGATGGTACTATAATTGGGGACATAGATGCTATAGTAGAAAGCCAATCAATAAAACACAAGGAGGAGGCTGATAGGGATGAAAGGTAGACTGTGTAAAAATATAGTAATATATCTATTATTAATATCCATAGTAATGGCTAACTCTAATATATCCTATGCTAGGCCTAATGATTTTCTAATAAATACCGCAGAAGAATTTATAGAGTTTACCAAGAATGCAACTTTAGATACCTATTTTAATAATAAAACAGTAGTACTTGGCCGTGATATAGATCTTTCAGGCCAAACCAATATTCAGGTTCCTACCTTTAATGGAACCTTTGATGGCAAGGGATATACTATTAAGGGTGTTCAGATTGATAATAGTGGATCTAATCAGGGACTATTTAGGTATTTACAAGAAGATGGTATCATAAAAAATCTTAAGGTATCAGGGAAGGTAACTCCTTCTGGTAGTCAAAGTGTTGTGGGAGGAATAGTTGGTAACAACAAGGGAACTATAAAGTATTGTTACTTTGAAGGGGATGTAGCTGGTAAAAGCAATATAGGTGGAATAGTAGGAATTAATGAAGCAAGTGGAAATATTTTAAGCTGCCAAAGTGAGGGAATGATAACAGGAGAACATTTTACTGGTGGCATAGCTGGCCAAAATCTAGGGACTATATTTAAATCAACTAATATATCCAAGGTTAATACAACAATTTCAGAAGATACTGTAGAAGTTGAAAGTGTAGATTGGTCTAAGATAAACTCAACAGAAAATGTTGGGGTACATACAGATACTGGGGGTGTAGCAGGTTATTCATCAGGCTATATCCAGGATTGTATTAATAGGGAAGTTATAGGTTATAAATATATAGGGTACAATGTTGGGGGTATTGTAGGTAGGCAATCAGGTTACCTAAAAAACTGCCAAAATTATAACACTGTCCTTGGGCGTAAGGATGTTGGAGGAGTAATTGGCCAAATAGAACCCCATTTAATTTTACTTTTTTCTGAAGACACCTTGCAGGAATTAAATAGTGAATTAGATGTTTTACAAAATTTATTTACTAATTCATTTAATAATGTGGAAACATTTTCACATTCCATGTCTAATCAAATAGATAGAATAGGATACTCTATTGATGACACAAGGGATATAGTAGAGACACTAAGTAGTGGGACTATGGACTACATAGATGGTCTTGTAGATACTGTTAATATAACTAGCCAAAGAGTGCGTTATACCTTGGAAGAAACAATTCCAATATTAAGGGATGGGGAAAGTATGGCTATATCCCTTAAAAATGGTTTAGATGATATAGGAAAAGGATTCGCTAATTTATCTACAACATCAAAAGATATGTCTAATACTTTTAATGAAAGTAAGAAGGCCATGAACAATTTAGAAAGAGCCATATCCTATGGAGAAGATAGTATATATGATCTTGAAAAGGCACTTACTAATTTACTGGATCTAATAGAAAGGCAGGATAATATTAAGGATATAGGAGATGAGATAGGCCTTGCTTTAGATAATCTGGGTGGGAGTTTAGAAGATGTTAGCCAAGCTATATCTGCTATATATAATGCTTTAAAGGATGTAGATGATATAGATCCCGGATTTGATAATAAATTACCACAAATATTAGATGAGTTAGAAGAAATAGAAGAAGCCATAAAGGATATGTCTAAACTACCATCAAGGCTTGCTAATAATATTGTAAATATAATTGACAAAGGTATTTCGCAAATAGCTGGTGATACCAAAAAGGATTTAGATAATATTTTTGATAATTTTCAAAGAGCAAGTGGAAGTCTAAAAAGAAGCATCAGTAACCTAGAGGAAAGTTTTGCTTACCTAGAGGATGCATCAGAAGAATCTGCTAAGGCCTTTAAATATTTTTCTGGAGGTTTTGGGAAATTTAAGGATGGATTTGAAACAATGTCTATGATGATAATATCCGTACATGACTTAGTAGATTCCCTAGTGGCGGAGCCTAATATTGAACTGGAAAATATAAGCAGTGAATATAGGCAGTCAGGAGAAGACTTATTTGCTAGCATGAGGTTAATGTCTGATGAGATGGGAAAACTGAATAGTATAATAAGGGACGGGAAAAGTAATACTGCTAATGATGTAGGAAGCATTAGTGATCAGATAATGCTTATATTTGATTTATTAATAAAGTCTAGGGAGAGGGGTAAGACTGAATATATAGAAGACATTTCAGATGCAGATATAGATGATGCCAAGCAAGGGGTATCCTACAAGAATCAAAACTATGGCCTAGTGGAAGGGTCTAGTAATATTGGTGGGATAACAGGGGCCATGGCTGTGGAGTACGATATAGACCCAGAAGATGATATATTAAAGGAAGGATCACCATCACTAAACTTTAAGTACTTAACAACAGCAATTCTGAAGGGATCTACTAACCATGGCAAGGTTATAGGAAAAAAGGATAATATAGGTGGCATTGTGGGCAGGATGAATATAGGGATTATTACAGAGTGTGAGAATTATGGCGATATAGAAAGTAAAGAAGGAGATTATGTAGGGGGGATTGCAGGAGTGTCCTATACATCTATAGATAGTAGTTACGCCTTATCTAGTCTATCTGGTAAGGATTATATAGGTGGTATAGGTGGCTTGGTAAACAATCTTACAAATTCTTATGCAATGATTGATATTAAGAAATCTAATGAATGTATAGGATCAATAGCAGGAAAATCCCAAGGAGAACTTACTAATAATCATTATGTACATGATAGCCTGGCTGCAGTTGATGGAATAAGTTACAGTGACAAGGCTTCTCCCATAAGCTATAGTCAATTACTAGAAGTTGAAAACTTACCAGACGCCTTTACTAAATTCTATATAACATTTATAGCAGATGGCAGTATAGTAGATAGGATTCCCTTTGAATATGGTGATTCAATAGATGAAGACCTAATACCTAAGTTACCTAATAAGGCAGGTTATGATGGCCACTGGGAAGATTTTGCCTTCCAGGACATGACTTTTAACAGTACAGTAGAGGCTGTATATATACCTAGTAAAACAGTTATATCTAGTAGTATTACAGCTGGCGAAGATAGCTTGCCATTAATGCTTGCAGAGGGCAAATTTGATAAAAAGGCAAATCTAAAAGTGGAAGCTTATGAGCTTACAAAGGAAAGTAATAAAATTTCTGGTCATACAATTTTGGAGGCATGGGATATAGAATTAGAAGGATTAAATGAATCTTATGATGGTGCTACGATTAGGTATTATCTTGAGAAACCTGGCAGGAATTTAAGTGTATGGCAAGATACAAGCCAGGGGTGGCAGGAATTAAATACAGATATTAATGGGCGTTATATTATTTTTGATTTTAGTGGGGAGGCAGGTGTTTTTTGTATTAGTAAAAGGACACCTCCTTGGTTTATTTTAATAGGACCCATATTATTAATATTAATAGTTATTAAACTAGTAGCTAATAAAAGGTCTAGTATATTAACTTATGATATAATAGGCTAGATAATGAAATATATAATTTATGAGAGATAGAGGCAGGACAAGATGAAAGAAGGATTTACTAGAATAGGAATAAATAAGGAACTTGAAAACATACTAGCTAAGGATGGGATATATAAACCAACTCCTATCCAAGAGCTTGCCATACCAAGAATAATGGCAGGCAAGGATATATCGGCTAGATCACAAACTGGCACTGGTAAAACACTAGCTTTTATGTTACCTTTATTTGAAAAAATAGACATAAGCAAAAGTTATACCCAAGGGCTTATTATTACACCGACAAGAGAACTTGCAATTCAAATAAGCAAGGAAGCTAAAAAACTAACAGATTATAAAGATATAGGAGTACTAGCAGTATACGGTGGTCAAGATGTTAAAAGACAAAAAAGGAAGCTTAAAAAGGGAGTAGGGCTTATTGTAGCGACTCCAGGTAGATTGCTAGATCATATTGAAAATGGAACTGTAGACTTATCATCTATAGAGATTCTGGTAATAGATGAGGCCGATGAAATAATTAATATGGGTTTTTTAAAGGACGTAGAGGTCATTATTAATAAGACCCCAAAATCCAGGCAGATTCTATTGTTTTCTGCAACCATGCCTATGAAACTTAGGGATATAGTCAAAAAAACAATGAACAATCCAGAGACTTTAGTAGCTAAGGAGAACGATATATTAGATGAACAAATAGAGGAGATTATAATAGATACTAGCCATAGGGAAAAGTTTAATGACTTATGTCTATATCTAGATAAGCATAATCCTTTTATGGCCATTATATTCTGTAGAACTAAAAGAAGGGTAGTGGATTTAACGAATAAGCTGGCTAGGGAAGGATATAATGTAGATGAGCTACATGGAGATCTAAGCCAGGCCAAAAGGGAAAGGGCTATGAAAAGATTTAGGGACCTAGAAACCCAGTATCTAGTAGCCACAGATTTAGCATCTAGGGGATTAGATGTTGAGGGAATAACCCACGTTTTTAATTACGATGAGCCTCTAGAAGATGTTAAATATACCCACCGAATTGGAAGAGTAGGCAGGGCGGGAGAAAAAGGTATAGCTGTTACTTTTAGAGTAAATGAAAGTAAATAAGTAAATAAATTACACCTATGCATTAAGTGCATGGGTGTAATTTTTATATATTGTTGGGGTTTAAGTCTGGGCTGTAGGGCTTTATATCTAAAACAGGTGTTCCATCTAGCATATCTACTCCTTTAAATGCTAGGCAATTATCAGATACATCAATGACCTCTACAATGGATAAGCCTATACCGTTAGGCCTATTAGGGGATCTTGTATTGAAAACACCAGTTTCTTTATTATCCCTCCAGGAAACAGTCTGCAAAGGTGAAGAATTTGATTTATGAAAATTAAAGATTATAACTATGTGTTGATTCTTTTTTATTCCTTTTAATCCTTGTACATATTCAGGTTGGATTTTTATAAAGGCTTTATTATGGGGATTCAATACAGATTGCCTAGGTAAATCTTTCTTCCTAGTAAATTCAGATTTAATATAGCCTATAGGTTTCATTATTATATCCAATACATATCATCCTTTATTAATATAATATGTAACTTATCTTACTACGTTAGAAGAAAACTTTCAATATATTGAAATGTTATTGACAATGGGGTCTATTTAATATAGACTAACATTATCAAGTCTATAGAATATAGACCAAGGAGGAGATTATGGGAAATTATAAATTAGCAGAGGCAGAATTTAAATTTGCAAAACTGATATGGGCCAATGAGCCTATAGCATCAGGAGAACTTGTTAAGTTATCGCAGAAAGAGATGGAGTGGAAAAAATCAACTACATACACGGTGTTAAAAAAATTATGTGTAAAAGGAATTTTCCAAAATAAAAATGCCCTAGTATCATCTATAATATCTGAAGAAGAATATATGTCTAATCAAAGTGTAGACTTTGTAGAGGATACATTCGGTGGTTCATTACCTAAGTTTTTAACAGCTTTTATGACAAGCAAAGGTATAGATAGTAAACAGGCTAAGGAATTAAAAAAATTAATTGATGAGCATAAGGAGGACTAAATGAAGTACTTATTTATGAACATTTTAAATATGAGTATTAGGGCAAACTATGTTATATTAGCTGTAATAGTTATTAGATTGCTACTAAGGAGATCACCTAAAATTATATCCTATGCCTTATGGAGTGTAGTAGCCTTCAGACTACTTTGCCCCTTTTCCTTGGAAAGTAACCTTAGTATATTGCCAAGAACAAAAATAAGTAATGCCCATATTTCTAGGGATATTATACATGATATAGATCCCCAGGTTAACTTAGAAACTGCTAGGGTAGATAATATTGTAAAGAATAGTATTCCGAGAAGTACACCTGATATAATTGTTAACCCTATGGAAACCTATATGAGAATAGGAATATATATTTGGTTAATGGGGATCCTAGCAATGCTTACATATAGCATAGTATCAATTATAATTCTTAAGAATAAGCTTAAAGAGGCAAATCATATGGGAGGCAATATTTATGAAGCTAAGAATCTTAGGACTCCCTTTGTTTTAGGAATTACAGAGCCTAAAATTTATTTACCTGTAGGTATTAATGAAGAAGAAAGATATTATATACTTAGGCATGAAAAGGTCCATATAAAACGCTATGATCATCTTATTAAACCTTTTGCCTTTTTAATACTATGTGTGCACTGGTTTAACCCTTTAGTTTGGATATCCTTTATATTAATGAGTAAGGATATGGAGCTTTCCTGTGATGAAAGAGTTCTAAGGGATGCAGATAGCAATGCGAAAAAGTTATATGCTAATTCCCTTTTATCTTTGGCAAGTGAAAAACATATTTTAAATGGTGGGCCATTGGCTTTTGGTGGGGGCAGTGTTAAAAGCAGAATTAAAAGAATATTAAATTACAAAAAACCACCCTTTTGGATTATTATTTTATCATTAGTTACAGTTACCCTAGTAGGGATTGGTTTGCTCACCAATCCAAAAACATCATTAAATTCTAAAAGTCTACAATCCTATACAGGTGCATATCAAATAGATGAATTGTTATATATGTGCCCGGAAAATACTAATCATCCAATGGAAGGCATAACCAATTTTTATGGTATTAGTGAAACTGCATTTGCTATTATTGATAGTAATAATGGAAAGACAAAAGAAAAATTTGATAATATTAAATGGAAGGGCCAAAAGCTTTCTAGAAAAAAGTGGGAAGATATGTTTCAGGCTGACTATCTTACCTATGATTTTAATGATTTAGAGGCAAGTTCTAAGCTTATATATATAATATCAGATTCCTATAATCTGCTTGAAATGGATGATGAACTTTGGCTAGCAGAAATAAATGATGGTCATATTTGGAATGTGTATAGTTTATCTAGAGTAGACTTGCCTATAAAAGATGGTGAGCTAGATGTAACACGGGACAAGTTAGATAAGAAAATTAAACTAACCGAGCCTAAGTGGTATCCAAGCCAAACAACTGGTGCTGATATGGTAGAACTCGATTATGTATCCGATGAAATTATAATATTTCATGGATATTTTGGGTTATATGTTTATGATCTTAAAGACCAAAGGATTATAGCTAGTCTTGATTTAAAGACTATTGGATGTCATATGACTCAAGGGGATGATTATTGCCAGGTGACTGTAAGCAAAGATGGAAATATAGTTAATTTGCATCCTATAAGTAGTGAGGACATGTATGTATACACTGTCTCAGACCATACCTTAGATAGAGTGCCATATAAACCTATGGAGGAAGAGTTTAAATTTAATAATGGTGAATACGGTTATCTTTATAGTGAGAATGGAACCCTAGGGACTCTTGTTTATATAAGAGGAGACAAGTCCTATGGCTTGTTTAAAAATGAAGAGACAGTTATATCCTCAGTAAAAGAATTAACACCTAGCAAGATAGTAATTACCTATACCAATCCAACAGATAAGGAAGTATCATATGGTGATACGCATATATTACAAGGGTGGAATGGCCAGGAGTGGTTTAACATACCCCTTAAGCCTAATGTAGCATGGCGTGATATTTTAAACATTCTTAAGGCTAACAAGTCTGTAAAAGAATCAATTGATTTTGAATCAATGTATGGTGAGCTAGATACAGGACATTATCGTATTATAAAGCCCATGAAAATTGAATCTTCATCTATTGATGTAATCACCCAGTTTGATGTGAAAAATGGGATAATAGTAATAGAATAAATAAAATTATTTAAAACTCGTAACATATGTTACCGAGTTTCTTTTTTATATAGTGTAATATGTAAGTATAGTTTGGTAAAAGTATGAATAAATTGTCATTTTGTACAAGAATATTAACATATATTTTAAGGAGGATTTAGTATGAGTGAAAACAAAATGTTTTGTTATCAGTGTCAGGAGACAGCGAAGGGTACAGGCTGTAATGTAAGGGGTGTTTGTGGTAAGACAGATAAGGTATCTAACCTTCAAGACCTTTTAATTTACACAATTAAGGGAATTGCTGTAGTACAGCAAAAAGGATTAGAAGCAGGCATAAGATCCCAGAGGGCAAACCACTTTATGTTAGAAGGTTTATTTACAACTATTACTAATGCAAACTTTGACGATGAAAAAATAGTTAATTATATCAAAGAAGGACTTAATGTAAGAGAAGACCTTAAGAAAGAGTTGGAAGATAAAGGGGTTAACTTAGGAGATCTACATGATGCAGCAACATTTACAGTTGAAACTGATGATGAAATTACAGCTAAAGCTGATGCAGTAGAGGTTGGGGTTTTAGCTACAGAAAATGAAGATATACGTTCACTTCGCGAATTAATTACTTATGGATTAAAAGGAATGGCAGCATATGCTGAGCATGCCCTAAATTTAGATAAAGAAAATGAAGAAATCTATGACTTTATGGTTAAGGCTTTAGTAGGAACATTAGATGATAGCCTAAGCGCTGATGATCTAGTAGCACTTACACTTGAAACAGGTAAGTATGGCGTTGATGTTATGGCTTTACTAGATGAAGCTAATACAAGCGCATATGGAAACCCAGAACTTACAGAAGTTAATATTGGTGTTAGGGATAACCCAGCTATTCTTATATCAGGGCATGATTTAAAAGACCTTGAAGAACTTCTAGAACAAACAAAAGGAACTGGAGTAGACGTATATACTCATGGTGAAATGTTACCAGCTCACTACTACCCATTCTTTAAAAAATATGATAACTTTGTAGGTAACTATGGTAATGCATGGTGGAAACAAAACCAAGAATTTGGACCATTTAACGGACCAATCTTATTTACAACAAACTGTATAACACCTCCAAAAGCAGAATATGAAGATAGGGTATACACAACAGGAGCAACAGGCTACCCAGGATTTAAGCATATTCCGGATAGGGTAGGAGAAAATGTTAAAGACTTTAGTGAAATTATTGAGCATGCAAAAAGACTTCCAGCACCAGAAGAAATTGAAAAAGGTACAATAGTAGGTGGATTTGCACATGCACAAGTATTTGCCCTCGCAGATCAAGTTGTAGATGCAGTTAAAACAGGAGCAATCAAGAAATTCTTCGTAATGGCAGGTTGTGATGGAAGAATGAAATCAAGAAGCTATTACACAGAATTTGCAGAGAAATTACCAGAAGATACAGTAATTCTTACAGCTGGCTGTGCTAAGTACCGTTATAATAAACTTGATTTAGGAGATATTGGTGGCATCCCAAGAGTGTTAGATGCTGGACAATGTAATGACTCATACTCCTTAGCTGTTATTGCACTTAAACTTAAAGAAATCTTTGAATTAAACGATATAAATGAACTGCCAATAGCTTATAATATTGCTTGGTATGAGCAAAAGGCTGTTATTGTATTACTAGCTTTACTATCCCTTGGGGTAAAAAATATCCACTTAGGGCCAACACTTCCAGCTTTCCTATCTCCAAATGTAGCTAATATTTTAATTGATACATTCGGTATTGGTGGAATTGGAACAGTTGATGAAGATTTAGAAATGTTCTTAGGATAAGAACATAAAAGAAATATAGCGTAGGCATAATTGCCTATGCTATATTTTTATATAAGGAAAGTTTACATATTAATTGTAGTTGCAAGAAGTATTAGAAATAGATATAATAATAAAAACAATATAAAACAAAGGAGAAAATAATGCATGGTAAGAACGCTTCTAGATTTTACATTTATATAATGGCTGGAATATATCTGCTATATATAGATTATTCTTTGATAATCAATTCAAAGGAAGATATAAGAGGAAATAAATTTTTAACAATATTTATTATAATATTTTTTGCTGTTGCTGCCTTAGGAATTATCGCAACTTCTATTAAAAATTTAAAAGAAATAAAGGAAGAAGAGGATAGGCTAATAGAAGAAATGGATAAAGAAGATACTAAGGACGAATAAAATGAATCAAAAACCCCAAAAAGCATGACCAAATAACTGGTCATGCTTTTTTTGAATAAAATGTTTGACATTTAAATTTATCTATGCTATAGTACTAATCAGGTGGATAATCATTATCACTTAGTACAAATTATCCGATACAATAAAATTATAATTAAATTTAACAAGGGGGAAATAATCATGGAAGAAAGAAAAGTTAACACAATGCCACTAATAGGAGATAAGGCACCAAGTTTTAAGGCGGTAACTACAAATGGGGATATGGACTTCCCAAAGGACTATGAGGGTAAGTGGGTAATTCTATTCTCACATCCAGCTGACTTTACTCCAGTATGTACTACAGAATTTATGACATTTGCAAAAAGAGCTGATGAGTTTAAGGCTTTAAATACAGAATTGGTAGGCTTATCCGTAGACTCACTTCATTCACATATAGCTTGGCTACGTAAGATTAATGAGCTTGAATGGAATGGTATGAAAAATCTTAACGTTGAATTCCCATTAATAGAAGATATTAAAATGGATGTTGCAAATAAATATGGTATGATTCAACCAGAGCAATCTAATACACAGGCCGTTAGGGCAGTATTTGTAATTGATCCAGAAGGAATCATTCGTACAATATTATATTACCCACTATCAACAGGTAGGAACTTTGATGAGCTTATTCGTATAATTAAAGCCCTTCAAAAAGCTGATGCAGACCAGTGTGCAACACCAGCAGATTGGCAACCAGGGGATGATGTAATTATTCCTCCAGCAGCAACAATGGATGTGGCAAAAGAAAGAATGGCTATGGATGATGAAGGGGCTTATTGCTTAGACTGGTTTATGTGCTTTAAAAAAGATAAATAATTGCTAAAACTTATGTTGTAACCTCAAAATGGGGAAGGATAACAATCCTTCCCTATTTTTTTGTCCAATGCTATTAAATATGGTAAAATGAAAGATATAAGTAGTTAGCAAAAATTTAATGAAAGTTAGGGGAAATAATATGAAAAGAGCACTTAAGACAAATATAATTTTAATATGGGTTTTTGCAATTTTACTAACAGGGGCAGGATTAACAGAGGGTAAGATGATGGCGATTAAGGCATTAACCTATTCATTTTCCGCTGGAATACTTGCAACAATAATTTATTTTATACCTTTTAGGGAAAAGATTAAGGGGACAATAATAGTGGCAATACCTGCAATATCAGCCTTAACATTATCGGCTAGCAGGGGTGGGGAACCCAGAATCATAATTATCTATTTTTTATCATTAGTTATGCAGGCGCTATATTTTGATCAAAAGCTTATGCTTGGATATGGGATAGGGCTAATATCTACTTTAACAGCAGCTTATTTTATAAGACCAAGTTTTTTTGTAAATCCAGGTGGTGGAGTTGTTGATTTTATATCACCGATGGTTATGTTAACTAGTGTTTTAATAGTACTTACCTTATTAACAAGATGGGGACAGGAAAAAATTAAAGAGGCTGAGAAGGAAAGCCAAAGGAGTGGTGAGGCTCTTGAGCAGATTGAGAATGTATTTAAGGGCATTACAAAGTCAAGTAGCCTACTTCAAAGTAAATCAGCTGATTGTAATGAAAAACTACAGGAAGGTAAACAAAGTGCAGAGAGTACTTTAAAATCCATTAGGGAGCTTGTAATAAGTATAGAAGAGGCTACTAGTACAATTACTAATATTAGTGAAAGATCAGATATATCAAATGATAATATAGATGAAGTGTATAGGCTGATGGAAAGTATAAATAATAATTTTTCAAGTACCTTAGGCGATGTTAATGAAAGTGAAGAAGCCGTGGAAAGTCTAACAAATCAAATTGAAATAATGAGGGTATCTGCCAGAAGTAGCTTTGAAACTATTCAGGAACTGGCGGTAAGAAGTGATGATATAAGTAATTTTATAGATGGAATAGCTACTATTGCAGAGCAAACAAATTTGTTAGCCCTTAATGCATCAATAGAGGCAGCAAGAGCTGGTGAAAATGGTAGGGGATTTGCTATAGTTGCAGATGAAATTAGGGTGCTATCTGAAGAAAGTGCTAAACTTGCTGATGGAATCAGGAAAATTGTAGTTAGCTTCCTTGAATCTAAGGATACAGCAATGGGTAAGGTAGAGGATGTTAGAATAGCTATAGAAAATGGATACGGGGCAATGGAAACATTAGAAGATAAATTTGCTAGTATGCAAAGTAAATTCGATGAGGTTGGCCAAGAAATAGATAGGGAATTTGAAATTGTAGGCAATATAAAAGAGCAAATAAATATTATAAATGATGATATAACTAATATTTCAGCCGTACTAGAGGAAAACTCAGCTTATTTTGAGGAAATATCAGCTGCAACGGAAATACAAACAAATATGACTATTGATCTTTCAGGTGCTATGATGGAACTAGCAACAATAGGGGACAACTTAAATAATCTGTTAGTAGAAAAATAAATAATAGAATGGGGTGAGTGTTATTCTGGAAAAATCTTCATTACCAAGATATCAAAAGATAGCGTTAGATATTGCCAACGCTATTTACAAAGGGGATATAAAAGAGGGGCAAAAATTACATGGTAGATCTACATTAGCAGGACAATATAATGTATCACCAGAAACGATTAGAAGGGCAATAAAATTGCTGGAGGATGTAGAGGTTGTAGAATCGTCAAGAGGCAGTGGCATTACTGTTTTGTCTAGGGAAAATGCATTTGTATATATTAATAAATTTCAAAATATAAAAAGTGTATCAGACCATAGGCAAAGGTTAATTTCATTAATCAAGACTAAGGAAGAAATAGACCGTGAAATAGTAGAATCAATAGATAAGATTATTGATTACTCAGGTAGGTTAAGAAATGTTACTACTATAACACCACTGGAGATAGAAATTCCTTATGATTCTAGCATAGTGGGAGAAACCATAGAAGACGTTAAGTTTTGGCAACATACAGGGGCTACTATAGTTGGTATAAAAAAGCAAGGTAATATTATTTTGTCACCAGGACCCTATGCTGTATTTGAAAAAGGTGATACTTTATTAGTTGTAGGAGATGAGGAAGTATATGATGCAGTTAGGTTATTTTTAGCTGAAAGCTGCGTTAGGTAAATCCCAAATTTAATTTGACAACTAACAACTTGTAATGTAATATTAGGTTGTCGGTTAAAAAAACTAATAAAGAAAGGGAAAATATGACAATTAATATCAGAAAAAGAATGAAAGAAATGTTTAGGGTGTTAGCGTTAGCTATGGTTTTACTACTCTTAACATCATGTGGAAACCCAGATACCAAAGGGGGCGTGGATAGCGAAGGTAATGATAGTAAAGGAACTATTATATTTGCTGACGCAGGTTGGGAAAGTATACAATTTCATAACAATATAGCACAGTTTATCTTAGAGAAAGGATATGGATATCAAACAGATATATTACCAGGGTCTACAGCGGCTACATTTACAGGTCTTAGACAAGGTGATATAGATGTCTATATGGAGGTATGGACAGATAATCTAGTGGACGTATATCCAGAGGCAATAGAATCTGGAGATATTAAAGAAATCTCTACTAACTTTGATGATAATGCCCAGGGTCTATATGTACCAACTTATTTAATAGAAGGTGATGAGGAAAGAGGTATAGAAGCCCTTACACCAGACCTTAAAACAATTCAAGACCTAGAAAAATACTGGGAAGTCTTTGAAGACCAAGAGGAACCTGATAAGGGGAGAATCTATGGATCACCACCAGGTTGGAATGTAGATAATATTATGCAAACAAAGATAGAAACTTATGGATTAGATAGCACATATAACTATTTTAGCCCAGGATCAGATACAGGTCTAAGTGCTTCTCTTGCAGGTGCGGTAGAAAAAGGAGAGCCATGGGTTGGGTATTATTGGGAGCCAACATGGGTTTTAGGTAAATATGATATGACATTATTGGAAGAGGAACCATACGATGAGGAAAAATGGGAAAATGGATATGGATCATCATTTCCACCTATGCCGGTAACAGTGTGTGTTCATAAGGATATAGAAGAATCTGAACCAGAAATCTTTGACTTCCTATCAAACTATGAGACAAGTAGCCAAATAACAAGTGATGCCTTAGCATATATGCAAGATAATGATGTTGATACAGATGAGGCAGCTATTTGGTTCTTTAAAGAACACGAGGAGTTATGGACATCATGGCTGCCTGATGAAGTTGTATCTAAAGTAAAAGATGCGCTAAATTAATAGTAATTATATCATTTAGGAATTAATAATTAGACAAATTGAAGGGTGGTGAAGTTACAGCTATGTAGAAATGCAAGTGCATAGCTGTACACATTTATGAGTAATTTCCCAGATATAATTCAATTTAATTTGGGTGTTTATGTAAACAATATAGTTGAGTGGTTGGTTGCCAATGGGGAATCAGTTTTTGATGCAATAACCAGGGGGACTTTAAGTTTCCTATTAGCCATTCAAAACTTTATAATGTGGATTCCATGGTATATTATAATTTTGGCAGTAGTACTATTAGGAATTTATGTATGTAGCTGGAAGTCCGGGGTAATGTATGGTGTTATGTTATTTATTATTGGAGGAATGGGACTTTGGGAGGAGATGGCAATAACACTTGCAATAGTTATTACATCTGTTTTAATTTCTGTTGTAATAGGTGTTACGTTAGGAATCTTAGCCGCTTATAGTAAGAGGGCATCATCCTTTATTAACCCATTACTAGATGCCATGCAGACAATGCCAAGTTTTGTATATCTAATACCAGCAGTTATGTTTTTTGGTTTAGGTATGGTACCAGCAGTATTTGCAACTATTATATATGCAACTCCGCCAGCAATACGTTTAACAACCCTAGCTATAAGGGAAGTTTCTGAGGAGATGATTGAGGCAGCCCATTCTTTTGGGAGTCCTTCTTGGAAAATCTTAATGCAGGTAGAGTTACCTCAAGCATTTCCAACAATTATGACAGGAATCAACCAGACTACGATGATGGCTATGGCCATGGTGGTTACATCTTCCATGATTGGAGCTAAAGGACTTGGTTTAAATGTATTAACCTCTATTAATAGGCTTGATGTAGCTATGGGGTTTGAAGCTGGGATAAGTATTGTGTTTTTAGCTGTTATTATTGATAGGCTAACACAAGGTGTAGCTAATAAATTTAATTATCATAATGAAAGCGTTGAGTAGGTGTATATAATGGAAGCAAAGATAAAAGTAGACGGTTTGGTACAAATTTTTGGGAACAAACCTCAATCGGCCCTGAGAAGATTAAGAAAAGGCAAAAACAAAGATGAGATATTAAAAGAAACAGGCCAAACAGTAGGAGTTAGTGATGTCTCTTTTGATGTTTATGATGGAGAAATCTTTGTAATTATGGGTCTTTCAGGTAGCGGTAAGTCCAGTGTAATTAGATGCTTAAATTTATTAAATAAGCCAACAGCAGGAGACATATATATTGATGGTGAAAATATAGTAAAATACGATAAAAAACAGATTAGGAAAATGAGGCAAAATAAAATTGCAATGGTCTTTCAACATTTTGGTCTATTAACTCATAAAACAGTGTTAGAAAATGTTGAGTATGGATTAGGGGTTCGTGGTGTAGATCCTGAAGAACGTAGAAAAATTGCACTGGAAAATATAGAAACTGTAGGATTAAGTGGTTGGGAGGAAATGTATCCTAACGAACTAAGTGGCGGGATGCAGCAACGTGTAGGCCTTGCACGTGCCCTTGCTAATGATCCGGACATACTGCTTATGGACGAACCCTTTAGTGCCCTTGACCCCTTAATAAGGCGTGAGATGCAAATGGAGCTTCTTGGCCTGCAATCTAAATTACAAAAAACTATTATATTTATTACCCACGATATCAATGAGGCATTTAAACTAGGTGATAGGGTTGCTGTTATGAAAGATGCTAAAATAGTTCAAATCGGTACTCCGGAAGAAATTATAGAATCACCGTCTAATGAGTATATTGAGGATTTCGTAAAAGACATAGATAGGACCAAAATTATACAGGCAAAAAACATTATGACTAAATCTACGGCTCTAGTATCTTTAAAGGATGGGCCAAGCGTTGCCGTAAAAGAAATGCGCGCAAATGGTATAGCTAGTGTATTTGTTGTAGATAAGGGTATGAAGTTACAGGGTATTGTTACAATAGAGGATGCTATAGCAGCTATTAAAGAAAAGAAGAAATTAGAGGATATATTAAGGGATGATTATTTTACCACATCTAAAGAAGAATATGTCCAGGAATTAATAGAAGATGCATCTGAAACCAAATACCCAATTGCGGTTACAGATGAAGATAATAAACTTCTAGGTGTAATTGTAAGATCATCTATACTATCAGGTTTAATATAATAAAATATAGTTTATGGTAAAAGGCCATGTTCATATGCATTAAAGTATATGAACATGGCCTTTATTGTATGGTATAATAAAATAAAAAAGGTGGTTATAAATATGAAATTAGGATTAGTGCTAGGAGGTGGAGGCGGGAGAGGGGCCTATCAAATAGGGGTTTGGGAAGCTCTTAAGGATTTAGGCATAGACAAACATGTAAAAGTTATATCTGGCACCTCAATAGGGGCCTTAAATGCTATGTTGTTTATGCAGGGAGATATGGATATAGCTAAAAAAGCCTGGGTAAGTTTACATCAAGATGAAATATTACCAATAGAGAAAAAAGATATTATACTAAAAAGTAAAATGAGGATATTTAACACAGCATCAAGAATTAATAAGATTTTGGATTTAAAACCGGATTTACTATATGAGGGTGAATTTTCAAGAGAAGGCTTATTGAAGGTAATTGATGAATTTTTAGATACAGAAAAAGCATTAAACTCTTCAATAAGATGTTATTGTACAGTAGCTGATGTAGAATCAAAAGAAAAAAAATACTTCAGAGTTGAAGATTATAATGAAGAAACTATAAAAAACATACTATTGGCAAGTTCAGCTATACCAGGACTTTATGATGCTGTAGAGATTAATAACAGGTTGTATTTAGATGGTGGTTTAAAGGATAATGTTCCTATAGATCCAGTGTACAATGAAGGTTGCGACTTTATTATTGTTGTTAGATTATGTCCAGAGGATGTTGTTGAGCATGATAAGTATCCAAATGCACAGATTATAGATATTGCCTTAAAAGAGAATAAGGAAGTTAATAATGAAGGTTTGTTTGATTTTACTACAGAGACAATAAACCAAAAAATGAAGGCAGGTTATGATGAGACCATGAATCTAATAGGGCCAATATTCATGTTAATGGAAAATATGGTAAGGATAGATGGTAAACAAGTAAATAAAGGATTTATGAATAAACTAAAGGGACTACTTAAAAAATAGTCCCTTTAGTTTATTTTTTTAGTAGGTCACGTATTTCAGTAAGTAAAACTTCTTCACTAGAAGGACTAGGATCTTCCTTTTCCACTTCCTCCTTAACGGATTTTGATCTAAAGCTTGTAATTAGCTTTATAAATAAAAATATAGAAAAAGAGATAATTAGAAAATCGACAACAGATTGAATAAAAGCACCATAGTGAAGCAAGAGATCTGGTTGGTCACCTACTGCCTCTCGAAGTAACAAGGTTCTGGATTCAAAACTGCGTCCTCCTAATAAGAGGCCCATAAGGGGCATTATTATATCATCTACTAAGGATGAAACAATTGAACCAAAGGCACCACCAATAACAACACCAGTAGCCAAATCTAATACGTTTCCTTGCATGGCAAATTCTTTAAAGTCTTTAAACATAAGTTATGTCCTCCTTTTATATTAATTTATTATGTAAAACCATATTACTTTAAATTAAATAAAAAGTAAATGTAATATAATAAGTGCATTGTAAATATTTACCATAAATGGTATAATGTTTTTCATATATAACTTATAGGTGGGGGTATATGATGAGGTTTTATGCAAAACATAGTGAAGATGTATTAAAAGAACTTGGGGTAGATAAAGAAAATGGACTTACAGATAATCAGGCCCATGATCTAATAAGTAAATATGGGCCCAATGAATTTACAAAGCAAAAAGAGGATTCTATTTGGGACGAGCTTAGAAGGGCAATAACTGAGCAGATGATGGTAATGTTACTTATAGCTGCTGGAATAAGCCTAATAGTAGGTGAACATGAGGATGGGCTTGGTATACTACTAGCTGCAAGCTTAGGTATAGTAATAGGGCTTGTTACTGAAGGGAGATCAAAGAAGGCAGCAGAGGCACTATCAAAAATTACAGAAGATATTGAAAGCAAGGTAATAAGAAATGGTAAGATTATTAAAGTTAATAAAAGTAAACTAGTTCCGGGAGATATTATCTTTGTGGAAATGGGTGATATGATACCAGCTGATGGTAGGATTATTGAAAGCCATGACCTTAAAGTTAGAGAAGATATGCTTACAGGTGAGGCAGATGAAGCAAAAAAAGAAGATATTATTGTAGATATGGAATATGTTGTATCAGAAAAAGGGGAGACTATTCAAGAGCCTATACCAGCAAAACAGATAAATATGTTATTTGCGGGCACATTGGTATCTTATGGAAGGGCCACTATGGTTGTAACTTCAACAGGGGATCATACAGAGATGGGAAGGATAGCAAGAAATCTTGGTGAAAAGAATATAGATACCCCTTTGCAAATAAAATTAGGACATTTAGGCACAAGCATTTCTAAAGTATCCACAGCAATAGCATTATTACTATTTATTTATATGGTAGGCAATATGATAGTGGACCGTACTTTAGTAATAAACTTCTCTAGTTTTAGGGCTTTTATGGAATCTATCCAGCCACTAAACAATGTATTTGTAGTGTGCGTTGCCCTAATTGTAGCTGCCGTACCTGAAGGTCTGCCTACTATGGTTAATATGACCCTTGCCATTACTATGCAAAAAATGGCTAAGATTAATGCGCTAGTAACAAAAAAAGAAGCCTGTGAGACTATAGGATCCATTAG
>JAAYSX010000073.1 GCA_012518255.1 Candidatus Epulonipiscium sp.
AAGATGAGATTTACTGGAGATATATAGATGACGATACAATGGAAAAGGTGGATAAGCTCATTAAAGAGGAGGGTCCTGAGCTTTTATTTAAGGGCTTAGAATCTAACAATGTATATAGTCAGTATTATTGCATTAATAGACTAGTTGAATATTATAATGAGGATGATATTAGAATAAGGGCAATAGATAAAATTAGGCCATTTTTAAACAGTACAAATAAAACCATTAAAAATGGTGCCCTGTTTGCCATTAGTGTGTTAGATAAGAAATTCGATAGTCCCTATATAGTAAGTGGTATAGACGGTATAAGGGTGTTTCCCCTGTTTAATGATTACTCAGAGTATGGTAGCTATAATGAATTATGGGTGATTAAAGATGATAAGTTATCAAAGTTACATTCTTTTGGAGGGATACAACATTATATCCATATGGAAGAGCCTATAAAGCTTTCCCCACAAAAAGATAAGATAGCTGTGCAGACATCTTCAAGAAAAAGCAGTTCATTTAATATTATAGATTTAAATACTGGTAAAGTAAGCCCAGAAATTATGAGACTAGCTATAGAAAAAGTGGCCACAGACCATAAGGATTACAATAATACTTACCCAGATGGTGGATATAGCTGGGGGCATACTTTAAAATGGACTGATAATAATACAGTAGAGTTTACAGCAAGACTTGCCTATAACTATATGGACATAATGGAGGATGTAACTGTAAGATATAATATTGCAAACCAATCCCTAGAATATACAAAGCAATAAATTCAAACACTAAAATTATATTTTAGGAAGGAGCCATTTTATGATTAATAAAGTTAAGCATCATTATGTCTATTTCATATTAATAGGTCTAATTTTACTAGCAAAGTCTAACATAGCTTATGCAGGTTCAATAGAAAAGGGGAACCCTGTAGCCTACTATGACTATGATATGATTATGCTATCAGATGATAGGGTCATTGATATAGGCACAGACTATACTGCCCTCTTTATTAATGGCACACTAGTGGCAGATCATGAAGTCATTATTAGAGGGAATCGTGCCCTAGTACCTGTTAGATTAATAAGTCAGGAGCTTGGTAGTAAGGTAAACTGGGATGAAAAGGAACATAAGGTAACCATAGAAAAAGGTGATAATAGTATTAGTGTGACTATTAAAAATAAAAAAGCCCTAGTAAATGGTAAGGAAGTATTATTAGATTATCCGCCTATAATTTACAAAGAACTAACCTATCTTCCTTTAAGATTTATTGTAGAAAATCTTGATGGAACAGCAGTATATGCCCAAAAGATGTCGTCAGATTACACTTATTATTATGATACGCAAATGCCTGTATCACCCGCAGATACAATTATAAGGGAATACCCTAACATTATGATAGATGAAAAAGATGTAGGGGAAGATGGAATTTCCAAGGAAAGAGCTATGGAAGAAGTAAAAAGGCAGTGCATAATAGGCCTTGAGAACTTTAAGAGATCCCTAAGGCAAAATTTAATAGAATCAGGAGAATCACCAGGCCGGTTAGATGATGAGTTTGCAAGTATTGAAAAGGAAATCAATAGGATGATTTATCTAGGGGAAGTATCCAGGTATCATAAATTTACAATAGGAGCCTATGATATATTATTTGATAAATATAATCAAAACATGTTTTTCGTAATGTACTCATCAGGTATTATTGTTAAGGAATTTGACCCTAATGACCCAGCACTATTTGTACCTGTTTTTATTGTGGGGTAGGTATAGCAGGGGGGTCTCAAATCCCCAAGAGGGGGTACTATTTAGCAATACCTCCCCCTTTCGTATATTATTATCATACCTTTGCCCCAACCCATATTGAGACGGTAGTCTTGATAGAGCGAGAATAGCCCGCATTAGGTAGCGTAGCGGAGTAAGGTGTTACTTCCAGCAACTAAGTATATGCATGGCTAAAACATCAAATATATTTGCCCGTGTCGAACCAGAGATAAAGGATCAAGCAGAATTAGTGCTTAATGAACTTGGTATTCCAATGTCAAACGCTATTAATATCTTTTTGCGGCAGGTTATTTTACAAAAAGGACTCCCCTTTGATGTGAAACTAACGAGAAATAAGCCACTTATATATAATGAAATGACAGTAGAACAGTTTAATGATGAAATAGAAAAAGGTATGTCAGACTTAGAAAATGGAAGAGTAGTGTCAGCGCATGGTGTCAAGCAACATCTGCACCAGGAGTATGGTGTATGAGTTATGAAATTATTTACACTAAAGAATTGGTGATGGGAAAAGAAAATAAAGTTGCTATTATAAGAATTATGTATAACCGACGTGATTTTAAGAATCAAACATTTTTTTGAAATTAGGGCACTTCTTCGGAGGTGCCTTTTTCATGCTAATTTTAAGCGGGATGCTTTACTGTAGTAAGCCTGGCCCATTTTGATCACAAGGAAGGAGCTTATGATATAGAAGAAGAATATTTACAAGCGCTTAATAAAGAAAAACTGCTTACCTGTATTAATAGGCTTTCAGATGAGGATAAAACCTTGATTCACTTACGCTCTGCAAACGAAATGGGATTAGAAGATTTACGGATCTAGCATATAAATTGAAGTGAATGGCCTTGGTATTGCATCTGACCCAGCACCATAAATAAAAAACAACCTTACCATGGTAAGGAAAAAGGCAGTGCATAATAGGCCTTGAGAACTTTAAGAGATTCATAAGGAAGAATTGTAACAAATATAGTAGGAAATAACATGCTATGTTGGAGACCGCTTACAGGTCTTTTATTATGGATCAGGTTACTGGAGAGAGTAGATAGCACGGCACTATTATGAAAATGAGAAAATTATTGCACCTGATAGTTATGGCTCCTAATTTCCAGTAAGATGAAGTAATATAGTCACAAAGATAACCTTGACATCATTCCGATATAGGTATAAAATCATTGTGAGGTGATATTTATGGATTATATAAGTATAAAAGAAGCAAGTAAAAAATGGGGAATAAGTGATAGTAGAATACGGCTACTATGTCGTAAAGGTAGAATAGAAGGAGCTGTTAAGATAGGAAGGAACTGGGCAATACCTTGTGATTCAGTAAAACCAATTGACGGAAGAGAAGTTATTAACAAAGAATACCTTGGTTTAGAATATGATTTTAATATTATTGATTCTCTAAAAGAAAAGATTGATGAACTTAGGCCATTTTCAAAACAACTTGCAGATTCACTTCATGAAAAAATAGTTGTAGAATGGACATATAATAGTAATGCCATTGAAGGTAATACCTTGACAATGTCTGAAACTAAAGTTGTACTTGAAGGGATTACTATTGGTGGCAAAACTATGGTTGAACATTTAGAAACTATCAATCACCGTGATGCTATTTTATTTATAGAGGATTTAGTTTCTAACAAAGAGCAAATTTCAGAATGGAATATAAGAACTATTCATTCTTTAATATTAAAAGAAATAGACAATAAAAATGCTGGAAGATATAGGACAGAAAATGTTTTAATTAGTGGTGCAAAACATATTCCACCCATGCATTATGAAATAACTGATTTAATGCAAGAGCTTATTGAAGAGTACGACAATAATTGGGAGGCTTATCACCCAGTAGTTAGGGCAACATTACTACATGGTGAATTTGTGAAAATCCACCCATTCATTGATGGTAATGGTAGGACTGCAAGACTTTTATTAAACTTTGAGTTAATGAGGAATGGATATACTCCAATAATTATTAAAAATGAAGATAGAGCAAAATACTATGAAGTGTTAGATATTGCACATACAACAACGAATTATAAACCTTTCATAAAACTAGTATCAGAGCTCGTTGTAGAGTCTGAAAAACTTTGGCTATCCCTATTGGAATAATAATAAAGCAAGAGGATCCACCAAGGGGCCAATATTAACTGATAACATCTTAATTGCACCTCAAGGTATGTTGAGACGGTAGTCCTGATGTCTAGGATTTATAGAGTTAACTAGAGTTGCAAAATATATAATATATAATAAAAACAATCAGGATAAAGGTTTTCATATAAAATTAAAAATCATCTGGAACACCTTTTTTCTAAAGATCATGAATTTGCAGGTGTAAGTTCTAATTACGGAAATTAGCAGATTAAGATTATAAGTATTAGAAAAGATAAAATATAGGAGGGGTAGATGAAGACTTTTAAATACGGTCAAAAAGAAATAGAGTATTTAACAAAAAAAGATAAGATTCTTGGACAAGCAGTTAAAGAGATAGGGATGATTAGTAGGGAAGTTAATCCAGATATATTTTCAGCCCTGATTTCAAGTATTATTGGCCAACAAATATCGACCAAGGCAGCTATAACCGTGGAAGGAAGAATGCTTGAGTTATTAGGGGAAATAAAGGCTGAAAATATAGAGCAAACTAGCCTAGAGGAAATTAAAGGATGCGGTATGTCCCTTAGGAAAGCTGGATATATTAAAGACATTGCTTTAGCCTATCTTGAACAAACAATAAATTTTGATCATCTTCATTTATTATCAGATCAAGAAATAATTGAAGAGCTTACTAAGCTTAAAGGTGTCGGAGAATGGACAGCAGAAATGCTATTAATTCATTCATTAGAAAGACCAGATGTACTTAGTTATAAAGACCTAGGGATAAGAAGGGGCATTATGCGTCTGTATGGATTAGAACAGCTAACGAAAGCTGACTTTGAAAACTATAGAAAAGCATACTCGCCATATTCAACAGTAGCATCCTTATATCTTTGGGAAATTAGTAAGAATTAATAGTTTTATAACAGCACCTATTCATAGGAAAGCCTACCAACCGGAAAAGAAGAAAAAGAAAGTTTGCTAGCTTTATCGCCCAGCTTTTATGTAAAGATGCTAGTCCGTTAAAAGATATAAATGAAGCTAAATTGTTTTTGAAAGAACGCTTTTTAGTTTATTACAATAAGCCCCCGGGTTATCGTTATGCAATTTGTCTAAAAGAAGATAACAAACCTATCGGCTATGTTTGGCTTTCTGATGATGAGAATCAGGATTTTGCTTATAGACTAAGAAAAGAGTTTTGGAATCATGGGATTGTAACGGAGCATTATACAAGTCAAAATCCAACTTTGGAAAGAAAAGCACCCATTTATCAGAGGAAATTTCGGCAAAGGACTACGATGGTCTGGTGATTCCAGGAGGCTTTTTGCCTGATTATATGAGAAGAAACAAGATAACCCTAGATTTTTAAAAGCTATTATTATAAAATTTAAGTAAGGCATATAGTGGAAGAATTTATAAATATTTTATTATGAAAGCAATTTTAAATATATGGAAGATATTCTTAATAGTTTGTTAAAAAATATTAAAAGGTTAGATTATACTATAAAAAACAAATATTTGTAGAAGTAAGAAATACAGTTAGAATATTAAATAATAAAATGATGGAGAAAAATAATGACCGAAAAAGAAAAAATGGAACAACAGAAGTTATATAATGCAAATTATGATCAGGAACTGGCAGACGAGAGATTTGAATGTAAGGCCTTATGCCAGAAATATAACGCATTACCTATAAAGGATTTAGAAAGTAGAAATAAACTGATAAAGAGCATTCTGGGAAAAACAGGTAAAAGAATTCATATAGAACCAGATTTTTGGTGCGATTTTGGGTACAGAATAAAGGTTGGTGAAAACTTTTATGCGAATCATGGTCTTGTAATTCTTGATGCAGGTGGGATAATATTTGGAGATAATGTTTTTATTGCACCATCCTGTGGTTTTCACACATCGGGACACCCAATCGATTTTGAAAGAAGAAATGAAGGATTAGAATATGGTTACCCTATTGTTGTAGGAAACAATGTCTGGTTTGGAGCTGGTGTTCAGGTTATGCCTGGGGTTATCATTGGAGACAATGTTGTCATTGGTGGGGGTAGTGTTGTTGTAAAAGATATTCCATCGAACAGTGTTGCTATCGGTAATCCATGTAAAGTGATTCGCGAGATTACTGATGCGGATAAACAGAAAAGCTGGGATAGATAAATCAGTATTTGCTATAAAAAAATAAAATTAAATGAAATGGCCTAATATTATGATAAGAACAACCTAAATGATGCAACTAAAAAGCGGATAAGGCAAATCAATCCAGATGCATTACCCTAGAAAAATATATAGATATTTAAAAGAGGTACATCATCTTAATAATCCATTTAAAATGAAATTTCAAGGCGGTAGGCAAATTTATTAGTTTACCGTCTTTTTCTTTCTTATGTGGAGATTTTTACACATTAGCTTTGTTAAATTTAATATATAGAAGAGAGGATATGCCTATGAAGTACAAGGAATTACTAGTTATATACATACTTGAGATATTATCTGAAAACTCTAACCCAGAAAAGAGGATACTGCAAAAGGATGTCCAGGAAATATTAGATCTAAAATATAATATAAGTATATCTAGGAAGACCCTAGGTAAATACATCTTCTGCCTAAAAGAGGCAGGCTATATTGAAGGTGAGAGGGGGATATACAGGGTTAATAAGTTTTCTGACAATGAATTAAGGCTTCTAATAGATAGCATCTTATATGCCCAGTATATATCTGCTGAAGAAGCTAAAAATATTATAGATAAATTAAAAAACATGTCACCTTTAAGCCTAGGTAATAAGATACGTAATATTCACTATGTGGAGGCAATAAATAGGACTAATAATGATAACCTATACCCTGTTTTAGATAATATAGATGAGGCCATAGAAAAACAAAGGCAGATAAGGGTTACTGTATGCAAGCACAATATTAATGGGGAATTAGAAAATGTAAGAAGTGAATTAATTCACCCATACTATATAGTAAATTCTAATTCCCGCTATTATTTAATATGCTATGCAGGTAGGGAAAATAGATTAGAAAACAGGCGCATAGATAGGATTTCTAGGGTGGAAATCCTAGAAAAAAGAGCCCATCCTCTAGAAGATATAATTGGTAAAGGAAGATCCTTTGATTTAGGTCAATATATGCAGGAGCATATATATATGTTTAGCGGGGACAGCCTGCCCATAAGGATTAGGATGCTTAAAGAGCATATAGGGTTTTTTATAGAGTGGTATGGAAGTGATTATAGGATAGTAGAAGAAGACGAGGACTATGTAACCGTAAGAGTTATAAGCAATGAAAATGCAACTTATTACTGGGCCCTGCAATACGGTAATATAGTAGAAGTTGTTGAGCCTATTGGTTTAAGAAATAGAATTAAGGAAGGATTAAAAGATATCTTAAATAAATATGAATAAGATTTACTATGGGTAAAATTTTACACATTAGATTTGCTATATTTAACATATAGAAAAGATAAGCAAAAGATTACACATAGAAAGGGAGAAGATAGATGAAAACTTTAAAATTCTATGAGGACTACTTAAATAAGCTAGAGGGATTTGGCCAAGAAGACTGGGTTAAGGATTACATAAAACTGCAAGAAAAACCAAATTTCTGGACGATTTTAGAATACGGCGAATCAGATAAACCAGGGCATAAGTCAGCCTACGAAATAAGATCATCAAGAATGATAAGATGGCTTTTAGATGCGAATGAAAATCATAATCTAGGAAATGTTTTTGCCTATAAACTTGCCAAGCTGGTAAAGGACAAGGAAGAAATTAATAATAAAAAAGACTATATATATGACCCAGGAAAAAATAATAAGATAGAAGCAGTATCAGAAGAACATGCAGATATAGATGTCTTCTACAAGGACATTTCTCAAAAGATCTTTATAGCAATAGAAGTTAAGCAGTATGCCAAAGAGGGAATCTATGAAGATGGTAAATCCCAACTAGATAAGTATGAAAAGGCAGTGGAAAAATTAATAAAAGAATATAATCAAGAAATTCATAGTTATTATATCTTCCTAACACCATTAGGAGATAGCCCAACTAATAAAAACTGGACTGCTATAAGCTATAAGGAATTTATAGAACTCATTGACCAGGTTATATTAAACCATATATCAAAGTCAAAAGATATATACAAGGAAGATATAAAAAAGATTCTTCTGGATTTTAGGGATGACCTTCAAAGAACCCTTAACATTCTAGAAAAGGATACTAGCTATATTGAAGAAAACTTTAGCGATAAGGATAAAAAGTTTACCATTGAGCTAGCTAATGAGATTTGGCATGGAATGGATACAGGGCATATGGAAGAAATAAGAAAATTAGATAAGGCCAATAATCAAGATTTAAAAAAGTTAATTCTTCTTATAAGAGAGTCCATAAGTGTGCAAGATCATACCCCAAATCCAGCAGCAGGAATACTAGCTAGAAAGATATACAATTATCTATCAGCTGGTAAAGAGCTGGATTATAATACAGATATAAGGTATAAGGAAAAAGAAAGAACCTCTGAAATAAAGGAAAGTCTAATAAATAAATATGATTTAGGACTTACTAGGGTAAGACTTACAGAAGGTAAGGGTCAAGGGCTTAATATCTACCATAAAAGTGGTAAACATAGGATTTATCTCTCAGCAGATACCCATGGTAATTTTCCGAATGATGGAATTAAAATAGCATCTACTCCAGGATCTAAGGTGTTTTTTACATCCAAGGAAATAAGAAATGGGGAATTCCAGCTAGAAGATGAACTTATTCTAACTGGCAAGATAAGGCATAAAGATAGGGGGGGAGATAAGCTTTAATAGCTTGATGGAAGAATATCTTATGGAAGTAATAAAGGAACTTAATGATAAAATATCCGAGGAATTAAGCTAAAGCCTAAAGTTGGGGACGGTTAACAAATATTATAGGAAATATGTTAACTATCTCCTATACATGATATAATCATATTAGGAACTTAATTAAGTAAGATGAATGGGGGGATAGATTTGAAATTAGCAGAAGCATTAATATTAAGGGCAGATTTACAAAGAAGAGTAGAGCAGATAAGAGCAAGATTATATAATAATGTAATGGTTCAAGAAGGGGAAAAGCCTAGCGAAGACCCTGATGCATTATTAAAAGAGTTTTTGGCTACTAGAAATGAGTTAACCAATATAATCAAGAGAATTAATAAGACCAATAATATTACAAAATTCAATGAAGATTGGGCACTATCAGATGCCTTAGTAGAAAAGGAAGCCTTGCTAGATAAAAGGAATATGCTAACAAACCTGGCGGAGCGGGCAAGCTATAAACAAGACAGATATTCCCAAACAGAGATAAAGTCTATAGCTACTATAAATGTTAAAGAAATCCAAAAGGAAGTGGATAGATTATCCAAGGAATATAGGAAATTAGATACAAAAATACAAGGATTAAATTGGCTTACTGATTTAATATAAACAAGTTGGTAGCCCAAAATATAAAGGTGAGTACAAAAAAGATCTAGACTATTTGGTGATCTTGGGGCAGGATATGTGGTTCGAACCCACTATTATAAATAAGGCCCATAAAAGTTACACTAGAACAACTTAATATTATTGTTACTACCATGTACTAATTTACATTTTGGGTGAGGGTGGGTAAGGGGAAATTATAATACATTAAGGAGTGAATAATATGGATTTAAAATTCAAAGAATTTACAAGACTAGGTATTTTTACTTTAACATTAGCTTTATTCACATGCTTATTTACAATGGAGTCTTATGCAGACAGCTTGAAAGTAAGGGAAGTAGTATCACCGAAATATGAAGATGCTATGAGATTTTCAGAAGATTTATTAGCAGTTAAGAAGAATGGAAAATGGGGTTACATAAATAAAAATGGTGATGTTGTTTTGGATTTCAAATACCATATAGCATACCCTTTTTCAGAAGGAAAGGCTTTAGTGGCTATAAAGAAGTCAGAAATACCTGAATGGGATGATGTAGAATATGAGTTTGCATATTGGGGTGTAATAGATAAAAAGGGGAATTTTACAAACTTAAAAAGGACAGATGGTGAACTACTTAATGATTTTGCAGATGATTATTTAGAAGGGATATATAAATCTAATAATTATACAGGCTACCAC
Source organism: Candidatus Epulonipiscium sp. (assembly GCA_012518255.1). GTDB lineage: Bacteria > Bacillota > Clostridia > Lachnospirales > Cellulosilyticaceae > JAAYSX01. Next base: position 9,987 of record JAAYSX010000073.1, read on the forward strand.
AATGGTGTACTAGTAACGGATATCCTTGATTCACCAGTAAATTTTACCTTTGATAGCAGTGGAAATGAGATAAGTTATGGATATGGTGCCTATCCACTTAATGAAGGGATTTTACCTATAAATGATGGTACCGCAAGATTTATAGATTTTAGCTCAGGAGAAACACTGTTTAAGGACAAGGAATTTTATAATATAAGACCCTTTAATCAAGGATTGGCACCTGTAGCTTTAGATGATGGAACAGATGATCCAGTATGGAGATTTATGGATCGTAATGGTGGGATGTTAAAAGATATAACCTTTATTAATTTCCAAGTACAGAATATGTTTGGTGAATATAAGGTTTTTAGTGATAACTCCTTAGCTAGTATTCAAAATACACAGGGAAAATGGGGAGCTATTGATAAGGCAGGTAAGACTGTTGTGCCTTTTAAATACGACCAACTTAAAATGTTTACTGAGGGTTTAGCTGGCTTTAAATTAAATGGAAAATACGGCTTTGTTGATGTAGATGGAAAGGTATGTATAGAGCCAATTTATGATAATGTATCAGCATTTAACGATGGCCTAGCATCAGTTTATATGGGAGATAGAGCCTACCTTATTGATAAGGATGGGAATAAAATAGCAGGAAGTGATGCTATACCGAAATCCACTTACTTCAAAAAGAATTCTTATGGGGACAATGACACATATTATACATTTTCACCTGAGGAATATATCATAATAGAAAAGAATTCTAAGTATGGAGTTGGAAGAATAGAACTTACAGATAGAGAAGAGGACCCAGTAGAAGAAGATCCAGTAGATGAAGAGCTTATAGTATCTCCACAGATAGAGCAGATTCAATTGAAATCTAAAGCAGATTTTACTAGCAAGGCAAAGCCAGCATCTAATATTAAAATATTAGTTAATGGTGAAG
>JAAYSX010000074.1 GCA_012518255.1 Candidatus Epulonipiscium sp.
GAAGATGCCTTTAAGGCCCTTAATGACTTTATTATAGAGGGAATGCCTTGTGATAGGGTTAATAAGGTAATATCATCTGATGATGATAAATATAGCTGGGAAACAACAGCCTGCCTGCATAAACAGTACTGGGATACAGTTGGCGGAGATATTACTATATTCTATCAGCTAAGAGATAGCTGGGTTAAGGCATTTATAGAAGCCCTAGAGCCAGGATTTAAATATAGTAAAACAGATGGAAACATACATGAGATTGTAAAATAAGTAAATTATATATAGAGAAGTCGTAACTAAAGTTACGGCTTTTTTTGTCCTTTTATGTTAGAATACTTATGAAGATTATTATTTTTTAGATTATTTTAAATAAAGGTAAAGGAGTTGTGAAATGGGATATAAAATTAGTTTAGATGATATGAACTTAGCTTTAGAAGAACTTTCCAAAGACTATATGATTTATGCACCTAAGGTTTTTGAAGGGGAAGGAAAATTTTCAGATACAGATCTAATCCGTTATGGGGAAGTAGAAGGATTAGAGGAAATTGTATTTGATGAAAAATCTGATTACTCCTTTAAGGAAGCCCTAACACCTATATCTGAGGTCTTGTTTTATTTTACAGAAGATGAGATAAAAGAAGCGGATAAGCCAGATAGGGGAGCCCTTATATTTTTAAGAAGCTGTGACCTACATTCACTAAAGAGGCTAGATGAGATTTATTTAAATAATGGATATGAGGATTACTATTACAAACGTCTTAGAGAGAACACTAAGTTTATCCTTATGGGATGCCAAAAGTCATTTGAAAACTGCTTTTGTGTAAGTATGGGGACTAATAAAATAGACAGCTATGATAGTTACATAAAACTTGAAGGTGACACAGTTTATATTGATAATAAATGTGAAGATTTAGATAAAGTATTTAGGAAGGCAGATATCCAGGAAGTAGATGTTAAGCCTGATTTTGTAGAGGAAAATGATATAAAAGTAAGTATCCCAGATAATTTATCCTTAGATGTTATGGATGCCAAGATGTGGGAAGAATATGCAAGCAGATGTATAGCCTGCGGAAGATGTAACTTTGTATGTCCAACATGTACCTGCTTTACTATGCAAGATGTTTATTATACAGACAATGGTAAGGTAGGAGAAAGGCGAAGAGTATGGGCATCATGCCACGTTGATGGATATACAGATATGGCAGGAGGCCATAGTTATAGGAAGGATAATGGCCAAAGAATGAGATTTAAAACCTTGCACAAGGTATATGACTACAATAAAAGATTTGGCTATCATATGTGTACAGGCTGTGGTAGATGTGATGATATTTGCCCAGAATATATTTCCTTTTCCAATTGTGTTAATAGACTAGAAGATGCTATGAAAGAGGTGGAGTAAATGGGTAAGAACGAATACATTCCATTTAAATCAGAAATTAAGGAAGTAATTAAACATACAGATATTGAGTACACCTTTAGGATGACCTATGAAGGTGATGTAAAGCCAGGCCAGTTCTTTGAAGTATCCATACCCAAATATGGTGAAGCTCCAATTTCAGTTAGTGGTATAGGAGACGGCACAGTAGATCTTACAATTCGCAGGGTTGGTAAGGTTACCAATGAAATATTTGAGCACTATGTTGGGGATACAATGCTTTTAAGGGGACCATATGGTAATGGCTTTGACCTTGACCTATATAAGGGCAAGGAAATTATAGTAATAGCAGGAGGTACAGGTCTATCACCAGTTAAGGGAATAGTAGATTATTTCCATGCAAACCCAGATGAGGCCAATAGCTTTACCCTTATAGCAGGCTTTAAATCTGTAAATGATATAATTTTTAAAGATGATATTGAAAGATGGAAGGAAAATATGAATGTTGTTATTACAGTTGATAAGGATGCAGATAAAACCTGTAAGCTTGGACTTGTAACAGCTCATATTCCAGACCTTGTTATAAAAAACATTGAAAATACAGTAGCTATAGTAGTAGGTCCTCAGATAATGATGGACTGTAGTGTGGAAGAATTATTCCAGCTAGGAGTTATAGAGGAAAATATTTGGATCTCCCAGGAAAGAAAGATGTGCTGTGGTATAGGAAAATGTGGTCACTGTAAGATAGATGATGTATATATTTGCTTAGATGGACCAGTATTTAACTATACAAAAGGAAAGCTACTAAGAGATTAAGGAGGTATATAATGAGTGTTAATACAAATAAACTTAAGAAAAATGCCTTTAGGGTAACTAATAAACGTGGTCTTACAGCATCCAGGGTTAGGGTTCCAGGGGGATATCTTAAGGCAGAATATTTAGGCCAACTACAAGAAATAGCTGATAAATACGGTAATGGTCTACTTCATATTACAAGTAGGCAAGGCTTTGAAATACCAGGCATTAGATATGAGGATATGGACAAGGTTAATCTTTTACTTGAACCTATTATAGAAGGACTTGAAATTAACCAGGATATTCCTGGAACTGGTTATACAGCAGCAGGAACAAGAAATATATCAGCCTGTATAGGTAATAATGTTTGCCCCTATGCCAACTATAATACAGCTGAGGCAGCCAAAAGAATGGAAAAAACAATATTCCCAAATGACCTGCACTTTAAGGTAGCCTTTACGGGATGCGCAAATGACTGCATCAAGGCTAGAACCCAGGACTTTGGAATTATAGGAATGACAGAACCCCAGTACGATAAAGATAGATGTGTTAGCTGCGGCGCATGTGTAAAAGCATGTACAAGAAAGGCAACAGGAGTACTAAGCGAGGTTAACTACAAGATAGAAAGAAACCCAGATAAATGTATAGGCTGTGGTGAATGTGTACTAGCTTGCCCAACGGGGGCCTGGACAAGAAGCAAGAAGAAATACTACAGGCTAGTTATAATGGGAAGAACCGGTAAGAAAAACCCAAGACTTGCAGAAGACTTCCTAATATGGGCAGATGAAGAAAGCATAATTAAGATTGTTCAAAACACCTATAAATTCGTAGAAAACTATATAGATAGAAGTGCACCAGGTGGTAAAGAACATATAGGATATATCATAGATAGAGTAGGCTTTATGGAATATAAGAAGTGGGCCCTAGATGGAGTAGAGTTCGATGATAAAGCAATAGTCATAAACAATGTCTACTGGGGTGGAGTCCACTACAAATAATTCCCAGAAAAGAGGGGACGATCACTTTCTTGTACCCAAATAGTAAAGGTAGCGTGTTTCGTTTTTAGCACTTTGGACCTGTAAGGTTGTCGTGATAAAAATGAAATACACTACCTTTTATTGTATTAAGAAATAGATTTTAGTTCTTTTCTTTTCTATACTGATTTGGTGTCTTACCTGTAGTCCTCTTAAAAGACTGGGAAAAATAGGACTGGGATGAAAATCCAAGTATAGTAGAAATATCTCCAATGGAATGATCAGTAGATTCAAGTAAAACTTTACTTTCCTCTATTCTCCTTTCAATTAAATAGTTAATAGGGGATATGTTCATTTGTTTTTTAAATTCGTGAACCAAATAATATTTATTCATATGGGTAAGTTCAGCTAAAGAGTCAAGGGTGATATCCTCTTTGAAATTCTTATCAATATATCTTTTTATAGTTATACATTCCTTGGTCATAATTTTATTTTCCCTAATAGATAGGGAATAATTAGTACGCCTAACCAGATTAATAATAAGCACCTCTAGTAGGTTATTGCATATCATTTCATAACCCATTTCCTTATTCTGGGTTTCTAAAAGAAGTGCCTCCAGGTAAAACAAAACTTCTTTTTTATATTCTCCATAATTATATATATTGTAGTTATTTTTTAGTTCCTCTATATCAGATGAAAAAGTAAGTCCCTCTATTCCAAGCACAATATATTCGAGCGGCCTAATATTTTTAGACACTTCCGTGTGCTCTACATTGGGATTAACAATAACTAGGTCATCCTTCTTTACAAAAAAAGAATTATCATCAACTAAAAAACGTCCTTCTCCTTTTGTAACATAAAAAAGCTCTGTAAAAGGATGGGAGTGTATAGTGCTATGCCAACGTCCTTCATATTTATCCGAAATAATATATAAAAGCTTGATGTCTATATTGTTATTCATAGGGCCTCCTTATGCTGGTATTATTGTGGTAGGATTTATTTATATTAATTCTTACATCTCTATTATATATAAAAATGTATAATATGTATAGAAAATAGGTAATACTTAATAATAGAATTGGAAGGGAATTTATTCTATACAATATCAATTAAAAATACTTATAATTAGACCTAAAAATATGAAATAAGAACTAAAAAAGCAATATATATAAAAAATATGGCAACAATAAGGTAGAAGAAATGCCAAAGTACTTCTATAATGTAAATATAAGAAGTAAGATAAGCAAAGAATTTAAGGAGGATTATATATGAAACTTAAAAAATCTATATTACTAATAGGAATGTCACTTATGATGGCAGCAGGAGTAGTTGGCTGTGGTGGTAACAAAGAAGAAGAGCCAACAGAAGATGTAGTTGATGATGTAGATGTAGACGAAGATGATGACACAGAAGCAGAGGCGCCAGGAGATCAAGTACTTAAAGTAGCAGCTTTAGAAAGTGGATACGGCGCAGAGATGTGGAAAGAAGTTACGGCAGCATTCCAGGAAGCTAACCCAGGTGTTACAGTAGAACTTCAAACAGATAAGAACATAGAAAGTGTTATTAGCCCTAACATGAAAGCAGGGGAATACCCAGATGTTGTTTTACTTGCAGTAAGCCGTGAGGACGCTTTAACAGAAACTTTAACAAAGGAAAAAGGCCTACTTAATTTAATGGACGTACTAGAAATGGAAGTACCAGGTGAAGGGGTAACAGTATCCCAGAAGTTAGTACCAGGATTTACAGATACACTTGTAACAAATCCATATGCAGATAACGAAACTTACCTTGCACCAATGTTCTACTCACCATGTGGATTATTCTACAATGAAGCCTTACTAGAAGAAAAAGGCTGGGAAGTTCCAACTACATGGGATGAAATGTGGGAGCTTGGAGAAGCAGCTAAGGCAGAAGGTATTGCGCTATTCACATACCCAACAGCAGGTTACTTAGATGCATTTATGTATGCATTACTTGCAGAAACAGGTGGAGCAGATTTCTATAACGAAGCAATGATGTACTCAGAAGAAGCTTGGGAATCAGATGCAGCACAAGAAGCATTTGATATTGTAGCTAAGCTTGCAGAATATACACACGAAACAACAGTTGCAAATGCAAACGATGATAACTTCCAAAAGAACCAACAACTTATTTTAGACAATCAAGCAATTTTTATGCCAAACGGTACTTGGGTAGTTGAAGAGATGAAAGAAGCACCAAGGGCAGAAGGATTCAAATGGGGCTTTACAGCTCTTCCAGCAGCTGAAGAAGGCGGAGACGGATATTCATACACATTCTTCGAGCAAATTTGGATTCCAGCAGCAGCAGAAAACCAAGATTTAGCTAAAGAATTTGTTGCATACATGTACTCAGATGAAGCAGCAGCAATCTTTGCAAAATCAGGAGCTATTCAACCAATCGAAGGTATTAGTGAAATGCTAGAAGGTGAAAATGAATTATTCTACAGTATTTACGATACAGGAGCAAAAGCTGTTATGGGTGGATTTGCTGCAACAGAACCTGTAGAAGGAGTAAACATTAACGATACATTATTCCAAACAGTAAATAGTATAATTACAGGAGATAAAACAGTAGCAGAGTGGAGAGAAGCTGTTATTGAAGATGCCGCAAAACTAAGAGACGCATTACAATAAAACATTAACAATAGAAGCGGTGGGTATTGTATACTCACTGCTTTTTTATTAAACGCAGATTGGAGCTGACATTATGAAAAATGAAAAGGGGAAAAAGTTTTTTATCTTAGCTTGTCTGTCACCTGCGGTAATATTATTTACGATTTTTATGATAATACCAACCTTTAATGTGTTTAAAATGTCCCTATATAAATGGGGGGGCTATTCACCAGACAAAGATTTTGTTGGCCTCGAAAATTTTAAAATACTAATGACAGATATGAAGTTTTTTAGATCCTTCCAAAATACAGTCTTACTTATAGTTATTGTAACGGTAATAACCATGGGCTTTTCACTTATATTCGCAGCTATTTTAACAAGGGAAAAAATAATAGGTGAAAACTTCTTTAGGATTATATTCTACATTCCTAATATACTATCAGTTGTAGTAATTGCTGCAATATTTTCAGCTATTTATGATCCAACTAATGGATTATTAAACAGTACTTTAGGCTTTATTAGATTAGAAAATCTTCAAAGAATGTGGTTAGGGGATCAAAAGATTGTAATATTTAGTATGGCTGGCGCCATGATATGGCAGGCTATAGGATATTACATGGTTATGTATATGGCAAGTATGGCAAGTATACCAGAAAGTATATACGAATCCGCGTCTTTAGAAGGTGCTAGTAAGTTTAATCAATTCTTTACAATGACAATACCACTTATATGGGAAAATATAAGAACAACACTTACATTTTTCATTATAAGTTCTATTAATTTAAGTTTCTTATTCGTACAAGCAATGACTAATGGAGGACCAGATGGCGCTACAGAAGTATTTTTGAGCTATATGTATAAGCAGGCCTATACCAACTCATCATATGGTTATGGTATGGCAATAGGGGTTGTAGTCTTCATATTCTCATTTGCACTATCAGCAATAGTTAACCTAGCAACTAAGAGGGAACCATTAGAATACTAAATATACCTAAGGGGGTAAATAATATGAAGGACGATAACAATAAAAGCTTTGATAAGCTTTTTAAGATATTTATATACGTAGCTTTAATTACCTTAGCAATAAGTATTATTGTACCAGTTGCCTGGGTGTTTTTAGCGTCAATTAAAGAAAATAGCGAGTTTTATGGTAGTCCATGGACCCTGCCAGCTGGATTTTACTTTCAAAACTTTATAGATGCTTTTAAGAAGGCTAATATGGGGCAGTATTTCTTAAATTCAGTAATAGTAACGGCTACAGCACTTGTCATTTTACTAGTAGTTGCACTTCCGGCAGCCTATGTACTTGCAAGGTACCAATTTAGGGGTAGGAAGTTTTTTAATACTATGTTTATGGCAGGACTTTTTGTAAATGTTAACTATATTGTAGTACCAATTTTCCTAATGCTATTAGATGCAGACAAGATATTTAAGAGCATTGTAGGCAAGGGGGTATTACTCAATAACTTATTTGTGCTAGCCCTAATATATGCTGCTACAGCACTGCCATTTACTATTTATCTATTATCAGGTTATTTTGTTACCCTTCCAAAATCTTATGAAGAGGCAGCACTTGTAGATGGAAGCGGTTACTTTGGAACTATGGTTAAAATTATGATACCTATGGCAAGACCAAGTATTATAACAGTTATACTATTTAACTTCTTAGCATTTTGGAATGAATATATTATAGCCTTAACACTCCTACCAGGGGATTCCAAGACCTTGCCTGTTGGGCTTATGACTTTAATGAAGGCCCAAAAGGGAGCAGCCCAGTATGGTCAAATGTATGCAGGGCTTGTAATAGTAATGTTACCAACACTAATTTTATATATAGCAGTTCAGAAGAAATTAACACAAGGTATGAGCCTTGGGGGATTAAAAGGATAAAGATTTAAGGAGGATACTATGTCGACTACTAGAGGAAGAGTTACACTACCAAGTGAAGAAAATTTCTTAGAAGAAACTAAGGAATTAATGGATCGCTGGGGTGCTGATGCAATAAGGGATAGTAATGGTACTAAACTACCAGATGAAATAAAGGCACTTGATGCAAAGATATATACAACCTACTTTGTTGCTAGAAACCATAATGAACATGCTGAAAAACATATGGACGAGCTACAGCAGCTACTACTTATGTCAAAGCATAATTTAGCAACAAGTAGTACCTTGAAAATAGATTTTATGGATGGATATTATAAGGAACAATTTATTCCGGATTATAACCATGATCCTAAGGAATGGTGGGAGGTTATAAATAGAACTACGGAAACAGTAATTCCTGCAGAAGATTGGGAAGTAGACCAGGAAAGCAACTTGGTAATAATCAAAAACGCAAAGGAATTCCATGAATATACAGTATCATTTTTTGTATATGCTATATGGGATGGTACTCATATGTACAACCATATAACTAATAATTGGGGCGACGATGTACCCCATGACCTTCCTTTTGATGCTCGTATGCCTAATTCCAATATTTATATGAATGAATACTTAGAGCAGTGGCTAAAGGATAATCCGCAAACAGACGTTATACGTTTTACAACATTTTTCTATCACTTTACTCTTATATTTAATAATCTGGGCAAGGAAAAGTTTGTAGACTGGTTCGGATATGGGGCAAGTGTATCAGTTCCGGCACTAGAAGCCTTTGAAGAAGAAATGGGATATAAGCTAAGGCCAGAGGATATAGTGGATAAGGGCTACTATAATACAGCCTTTAGAATACCTACAAAGGAATTTTTAGATTATATGGAATTTACCCAGAGATTTGTAACAGCCGAGGCCAAAAGATTAGTAGATAAGGTTCATGATGCAGGTAAGGAAGCAATGATGTTCCTAGGAGATAACTGGATTGGAACAGAGCCATATGGGGATCACTTTGAAAAGATAGGAATAGATGCTGTTGTAGGAAGCGTTGGTGGGGGAGCAACCTTACGTATGATTTCAGAAATACCCCATGTAAAATATACAGAAGGAAGATTCCTGCCATACTTTTTCCCAGATGAATTCTACGAAGGAAATGACCCAACTATTGAGGCAGTTGATAACTGGCTTAAGGCTAGACGTGCTATTATGAGAAAGCCAGTAGACCGTATTGGTTATGGTGGATATTTAAGTCTAGCTTATAAGTTTCCAAAGTTTGTAGACTACATCGAAAAGGTAACTGATGAATTTAGATTAATTTATGATAATATTAACGGGGTTAAACCTTATACAGGTCTTAAGGTAGCAATTTTAAATTCCTGGGGTAAACTTCGCTCATGGCAGACACATATGGTTGCCCATGCCCTTTGGTATAAGCAGATATATTCATATTTAGGTGTGCTAGAAGCACTTAGCGGTGCAAGTGTAGATGTAAGTTTTATTAGTTTTGAAGATGTAAAGCAGGATGGTGTGCCGGAAGATGTAGATGTTATAATTAATGCAGGGGATGCAGATACAGCATTTTCAGGAGGACATGAATGGTTAGATCCCCAGCTAGTTTCTACCATTAGAAAGTGGATTTATAATGGAGGAGGCTTTGTTGGAATTGGTGAGCCAAGTGCAGTAGAGCACGGCGGGCATTTCTTCCAATTAGCAGATGCTCTTGGAGTAGATAAGGAGTTAGGTTTTAGCCTATCAACTGATAAGTATTTTGTAGATGAAGTAGACAAACACTTTATTAAAGAAGAAGTGGTAGAAGACTATGACTTTGGGGAGGGCATGAAAAACATATATGCAACCAAGGAATCTACAGAAATTATTAGATACTCTAATGGTGAAGTAAACCTTTCATCTAATGATTATGGTAAGGGAAGGGCTGTTTATATTGCAGGATTGCCATATAGCCAGCAAAATACAAGATTACTAATGAGAAGTTTATTCTATGCTGCTCATAAGGAAGAAGAATTTACTAAGTGGCATGCTAGTAATATTAACTGTGAAGTACATGCCTACCTAGAATCAGGTAAATATGCTATCTTAAATAACTCAACCAAAGAGCAAACCACTCTTGTGTATGATGGAAATGGAAAAAGTAGAGAAGTAACATTAGAGCCAGGCCAGATAATATGGGAGGAGATTGATTAATATGAATCAAACCATAAGGGGATTATTAAGGCTTATTATTTTCATAATTTCAATATACCTAGTTGTACATGGGCAAAAAAACATTGGCTTTCAAGGTTTAGCTACCATGCTAGTTGGTCTTGCAGGTATCTTAGGACTCCTGTTTGTTTATAACAAAGCCCATCAATAACCTAAGAAGAAAGTGATTAGTTTCCCAATCACTTTCTTTTTTGATTTAAAGTTTGCTCTAAGGTATACTTAAGAAATGAAGGAAAATAGTTAAGATAGATGTAAGGATGTGAACCATGAATAAAGTTTCAAAATTTTTAAAGCCTTTTACACTACCCATTATAGTGGTAGTGATTCTTATGTTTTTCCAGTCCTTATCAGAGCTATATTTGCCCAAACTAATGTCAGATATAGTTGATTATGGGATTGCCCAGGATGATATAGGCTATATCCTCAAAGTAGGAGGGATTATGCTACTTGTAGCTGCTATAGCAACCCTACTAACTGTAGGGGCTAGTTATTTATCCTCTAAAGTTGCATCAGGATTTGGAAGAGACCTTAGGGAAGAAGTGTTTTCCCATGTAGAAAACCTATCAATAGAGAAGTTTAATGAAATAGGAACATCTTCATTAATTACAAGAACAACTAATGATATAGACCAAATACAACAGGTGCTTACTATTAGTATGAGGATGATGTTAAGGGCACCCATGATGGCCATTGGTGGTATAGTAATGGCTGTTTCTAAGGATGCAAGATTATCAATGATTTTACTTGTTGCTATCCCTGTAGTAGTTCTAGTAATATTTTTGATAGCAAGAAAGGGGATACCACTTTTTAATCTTATACAAGAAAAACTTGATAACCTAAACCTGGTTCTTCGTGAAAGCTTATCAGGTATAAGGGTTATACGAGCCTTTAACCAGGAAGATTATGAAGAAGAAAGATTTGATAGGGTTAGTACTGATCTTAAGGACATATCAGTAAGGGCCAATAAAATTGTAGGGGCACTTATGCCGGCCATGATGCTGCTTTTAAACCTAACAGCTATTTCAGTGATATGGTTTGGAGGTGTCAGAATTCAAAGTGGTAATATGCAGGTGGGGGACCTAATGGCCTTTATCCAGTATGTTATGCAGATTATGTTCTCCCTAGTTATGATGTCCATGATGTTTGTTATGATTCCAAGAGCTATGGTTTCAGTAAGAAGGGTTAATGAAGTTTTAGAAAAACTTAATGAAATTAATGATCCAATAAATATAAAAGATGATCCTAGGACAGATAGTAATAAAGGCCAGGTTGAATTTAGGGATGTAACATTTAGGTATCAAGGGGCCCAGGACCCTGTTATCTGTAATATTTCATTTACAGCAAAACCAGGTGAGACAACAGCGATTATTGGAGGCACAGGCTCAGGTAAAACAACCCTAATTAACATGATACCAAGGTTTTTTGACGTTACAGAAGGTGAAGTCCTAGTTGGGGGAGTTAATGTAAAGGATATAAAACAGGAAGACTTAAGGGCCAAAATAGGCTTTGTTCCCCAAAAGACAGTTTTGTTTTCTGGAACAGTAGCAGAAAATATAAGATATGGAAAAGAAGATGCTAGTGATGAAGAGGTTAGGCGCGCAGCCCATATAGCCCAGGCTAGTAACTTTATATCTAATATGAAAGATGGTTTTGACTCTAGAATTGCCCAGGGAGGAACCAATATTTCAGGTGGACAAAACCAAAGACTTTCCATAGCTAGAGCCCTAGTTAGGAAACCAGAAGTGTATATTTTTGATGATAGCTTTTCTGCCCTGGATTTCAAAACAGACGGTAAACTAAGGGAAGCCCTTAAAGAAGAGACTAAGGATTCGGCCATGATTATAGTTGCCCAAAGAGTTGCAACAGTTATGGATGCAGAACAGATCCTGGTTCTTCATGAAGGGAAAATCGTGGGCAAAGGAAGGCACAAAGAACTTTTAGAAAGTTGCAAGGTATATGAAGAAATCGTCTACTCACAGCTTTCAAAGGAGGAAGCATCATGAGTCAGCAAAAAAACAAAGGACCAAGAGGAGGAATGGGTAGGGGACCAGCCATGGGCGCTCCTACTGAAAAAGCAAAGGACTTTAAGGGTACCTTAAAAAGGCTAATGTCTTATCTAAAGCCCCAAAGATTTAAGATTATATCAGTTGTTTTTATGGCTATTTTAAGCACCCTATTTACAGTAATAACCCCTGTAGTTATAGGGCTTATTATTACAAGTTTACATGAAGATGTAAAGGCAGGACTTAATAGTCCAGCAGGTATAGTTGTTAATTTTACCTATATAGCCAAAGTTCTTGTGCTACTAACAATTTTATATATTTTGGGGTCATTATTTAATTACTTCCAGCAAATTATAATGTCATCGGTTACCCAGGAAACGGTATATGATCTTAGGAAGAGCACCAATGAAAAGTTATCAAGGCTACCACTTAAGTACTTTGATTCAAGAACCCATGGTGAAATACTAAGCCGGGTTACCAATGATATAGATACTATAAGTAGGACCTTGCAGCAAAGTGTAACCCAGCTTATTAGCTCCTTATTAACCTTAATAGGAGTAGTTATTATGATGCTTATTATAAGTCCGGTAATGACCTTAATACTGGTAATTACTTTGCCGCTTTCGATTTTTATTACAAAAAATATAGCAAAGAAATCCCAAATGTTTTTTGCAGACCAGCAAAGGGCCTTAGGGAATCTTAATGGCCATGTCGAGGAAATGTACACAGGACACCAGGTAATAAAGGCCTTTGGTTATGAAGATAGATCCATAGAGGAGTTTTCTAATATAAATGCAGACTTGTATGATGCAGGATGGAAGGCTCAGTTTGTATCAGGGATAATTATGCCCCTAATGAACTTTGTTAGTAATATAGGCTATGTGTTTGTAAGTGTTGTAGGGGGTATATTTGTTATAAGGGGAGTAGTTACCCTTGGTAATATACAGGCCTTTATCCAGTATGCTAGGCAATTTACCCAGCCAATTGTACAGGTAGCCAATATAGCTAATATAATTCAGGCAACTATAGCATCAGCAGAAAGAGTTTTTGAAGTTCTAGATGAAGAGGAAGAAATCCCAGATATAGAAAATCCAAAAATATTAGAAAATCCCCAGGGTAATGTTAAATTTGACCATGTTAAATTTGGCTATGAGCCTGATAATATACTAATGGATGATATGTGTATAGATGTTAAAAAAGGTCAGATGGTTGCAATAGTAGGCCCGACAGGAGCCGGTAAAACAACCCTAGTTAACCTTCTTATGAGATTTTATGAAATTAACGGTGGTGCAATTACCATAGACGGGGTTAATATTACAGATTTAAAAAGGGAAGATTTAAGAAGTATATTTGGAATGGTACTTCAAAACACCTGGTTATTTAATGGAACAATCAAAGAAAATATAGTATATGGCAATAATAAGGCATCAGAAACAGAAATAATTAGCGCAGCTAAGGCAGCCCGGGTAGACAATTTTATAAGAATGCTGCCAGAAGGATATGATACGGTCCTAAATGAAGAGGCATCCAATATATCCCAGGGGCAAAAACAACTTATAACTATAGCTAGGGCCATACTTGCAGACCCAGCTGTTTTAATACTTGATGAAGCTACAAGTAGTGTAGATACAAGAACAGAAATCTATATCCAAAAAGCAATGGAAGAGCTTATGAAAAATAGAACAAGTTTTGTAATAGCCCACAGGTTATCCACAATAAGAGATGCAGATATGATACTAGTTATGAAGGATGGGGATATTATAGAAAAAGGCAACCATGATGAGCTAATGGAGCAAAAGGGCTTCTATGAGGACTTATACAATAGTCAGTTTGCAGCTAATAAGGCAATATAGATATAAAACAAACAACTATTATCGCATTGAAAAGGGAAAAGGTAAGGCTTATAATATAGATAAGTACATATTATAAGTTTAACAAGTCAAAACTAAATGGAGGAAAAAGATGAAAAAACCAGTATTAGTTATAATGGCAGCAGGTATGGGTAGTAGATATGGGGGACTAAAACAAATAGATCCTATTGATGATGAGGGTCATATTATGATGGAGTTTTCCATATATGATGCAATTAAGGCAGGATTTGAAAAGGTAGTATTTATTATTAAGCATGAAATTGAAGAAGATTTTAAAGCTGCAATAGGGGATAAAATGGCTGAGCATATAGAAGTGGAATATGTTTACCAAGAACTTGATAAAATTCCAGCAGGATATACAGTGCCAGAAGGAAGGGTTAAGCCTTGGGGAACAGGCCATGCCGTACTATGCTGTAAGGATGTAATAGACGGGCCATTTGCAGTCCTTAATGCAGATGACTACTATGGTAGCACAGCATTTAAACTAATATATGATTATCTAACAAGCACGCAAGATGATGACAAATATAGATATACAATGGTTGGCTATGAACTTGATAAAACACTTACAGAGAACGGGCATGTTGCAAGAGGAGTATGTGAATTAGATGAGGAAAACTTCCTTGTTAACATAGTAGAGCGTACAAGAATTGAAAGAAAAGAAGATGGTCCAGCATATACAGAAGATGACGGCAAAACATGGACTTCACTTCCTAAAGATGGCGTTGTTTCTATGAATATCTGGGGATTTTCTAATAGTATTTTACAAGAGTTAGAAGAAAGATTTAGTGAGTTTTTAGATAAGAGCCTAAAAGAAGATCCGCTAACATCAGAATATTTCCTGCCAAGTGTAATCCATGATTTATTAAAAGAAGATAAGGCAAGCGCCTATGTATCCAAAACATCTGACCAGTGGCATGGAGTAACTTATCAGGAAGATAAGGAGACAGTAGCCCAGGCTATAAATAAACTAAAAGCTGATGGGAAATACCCTAATAAACTATGGGAGGGAAAAAGTGAGTAAAAATATAGACCTTAATGAAATAATAGAAAGCTTACAATTTGAAGGAGAATTTATGGGGTCAAAGCCCTTTGGAAGTGGCCATATTAATGATACCTTTAAGTTAGACTTTAAGGCAGAAGAAGGGCAAAAGTCCTATATTTTGCAAAGAATAAATCATGAAATATTCCAAAACCCAGCCCAGCTGATGGAAAATATCCATGGTGTGACCTCGCATTTAAGAAAAAAGATAATAGAAAATGGGGGGGACCCAGAAAGGGAAACCCTTAATGTAATACCAGCTAAAAGCGGGGAACTTTTTTATAAAGATAGTAATGGCCTATACTGGAGGGCCTACAACTTTATTGATAAAGCATCTAGCTACGACATAGTTGAAGATCCGGAACTATTTTACCAAAGTGCACTTGCCTTTGGTAACTTCCAACGATTACTTGCGGATTATCCAGCAGATACACTACATGAGACAATAGTAGACTTTCACCACACAAGAAAACGTTTTGATACCTTTGTGAAGGCTGTAGAGGAAGATGTTTGTGGCAGAGCCAAGGATGTAGAAGAAGAGATAGCCTTTATACTAGACAGAAAGGACTATACATCTATTCTAGTTGATATGCAGGAAAAAGGTGATCTACCACTTAGGGTAACCCATAATGACACTAAGCTTAATAATGTTATGATGGATAATAAAACAGGTAAGGGTATATGTGTAGTTGATCTTGATACAGTAATGCCAGGCCTTATAGCTAACGATTTTGGAGATGCAATTCGTTTTGGAGCAAGTACAGCCCTAGAAGATGAGCAGGACCTATCTAAAGTCTCAATGGATTTAGACCTTTTTGATATTTACACTAAAGGTTTTTTAGAAGCAGATGATGGCAGTCTAACAGAAAAAGAAATTGATACACTTACAGTAGGTGCCAAAATGATGACCCTAGAATGCGGAATGAGATTCCTGACAGACCACCTTCAAGGCGATAATTATTTCAAAATCCAAAGGGAAAATCATAATCTAGATAGGGCGCGCACACAAATCAAGCTAGTAGCAGATATGGAATATAAAATGGACAAGATGGAGCAAATAGTTAATAAATATAGATAAGGGTGATGTAAATGGCAATTTTAGTAACAGGTGGAGCAGGTTATATAGGAAGTCATACATGTATAGAGCTTTTAAATGAAGGCTATGAAGTAGTAGTAGTAGATAACCTATCAAACTCAAGTGAAGAATCCCTAAATAGAGTCAAAAAAATTACAGGTAAGGACCTAACATTTTATGAAGCAGATATTCTAGATGCAGAGGCCCTAGATGAGATTTTTAGCAAGGAAGACATAGAAGCAGTTATCCACTTTGCAGGCCTTAAAGCAGTGGGAGAATCAGTAGAAAAACCATTAGCCTATTACCATAATAATATTTCAGGAACAGTAGTGCTTTGTGAGATTATGAAAAAACACAATGTTAAAGACATTATTTTTAGCTCCTCAGCAACAGTATATGGTGACCCAGCAACAGTGCCAATTACAGAAGACTTTCCACTATCAGTAACAAACCCATATGGTAGAACCAAACTAATGCTAGAGAAAATCTTTAAGGATATTTATGTTTCAGATAATGACTGGAATATAGTACTTCTTAGATACTTTAACCCAATTGGAGC
>JAAYSX010000075.1 GCA_012518255.1 Candidatus Epulonipiscium sp.
AATGATGATATGGCCCTTGCTATGGGTGATTATATTAAAATGCTTGATCAGTCACTTGCTATATATCTAACTCATTTAAAAGATTTAGAAGTAGGAAGAAGTAAAATAGAAAGAAATTATGTAGAGTTTTTAAATAGTAAGCCAGTATTATTATAAGGAGGAGCAAATTATGAATATGAATAAATTTACGCAAAAATCATTGGAAGTAGTGCAGGGATCACAAAATATAGCACTAGAGTTAGGGAATATACAAATTGATCAAGAGCATATTTTATATGCTCTTCTAGATGATAGTGCAGGGCTAATAAACCAGCTTTTTTCCAAAATGAACCTAGATACAAATGCGCTTAAAAGTGAAGTAAGAAAGGCCATAGAAAGAAAACCTAAAGTAGGGGGCCCTGGTAGGGAAGCAGGCAAGATATATATATCATCAGAAGCAGATCAGGTATTTCTTCAGGCTGAAAAAGAAGCAGAGAAAATGCAAGATGAATATATATCTGTTGAGCATATTATGCTAGGAATCTTTGATAAGGCTAACAATGAAATTAAGAAAATTTTAGATGCCTTTGCTATTAAAAAGAAAAGGTTTTTAGAGGTTTTAGATGAGGTTCGTGGAAGTGCCAGGGTTACAAGTGATAATCCAGAATCTACCTATGATGTACTTGAAAAATACGGTGTTGACTTAGTAGAACTTGCACGTCAGCAAAAGCTAGATCCTGTTATAGGTAGGGATAATGAAATAAGGGATGCAATTAGAATTTTATCTAGAAAGACTAAAAATAACCCGGTTTTAATAGGGGAACCAGGCGTAGGTAAAACAGCTATTGCAGAAGGCCTAGCCCAAAGAATTGTAAGGGGAGATGTGCCAGATAGTTTAAAAAACAGGCAGATATTTGCCCTAGATATGGGAGCCCTAGTTGCAGGTGCCAAGTATAGGGGAGAGTTTGAAGAAAGACTTAAAGCTGTACTTGATGCAATTAAGAAAAGTGAAGGCCAGATCTTACTTTTTATAGACGAGCTTCACAATATTGTTGGGGCAGGTAAGTCAGAAGGTGCCATGGATGCAGGCAATATTTTAAAACCCCTTTTAGCTAGAGGAGAACTTTACTGTATAGGGGCAACCACTCTTAATGAATATAGGGAATATATTGAAAAGG
The DNA here is from genome assembly GCA_012518255.1 of Candidatus Epulonipiscium sp. GTDB lineage: Bacteria > Bacillota > Clostridia > Lachnospirales > Cellulosilyticaceae > JAAYSX01. The sequence goes on from JAAYSX010000075.1 coordinate 1,158, forward strand.
ACGCTGCTCTTGAAAGGCGCTTTCAACCTGTAATGGTAGAGGAACCTAATGTTGAGGATACAATATCAATCTTAAGAGGACTTAAGGAACGCTATGAAGTATTCCACGGTGTGGAAATCCAGGACGGTGCCCTTATAGGTGCGGCTACCCTATCTAATAGATATATTACAGATAGGTTTTTACCAGATAAGGCAATAGACCTAGTTGACGAGGCCTGCGCTATGATTAGGACAGAAATGGATTCAATGCCTACAGAACTTGATGAAATATCCCGTAAAATCATGCAGCATGAAATTGAAGAAGCAGCCCTAAAAAAAGAAAAGGATAGCCTATCTAAGGAAAACCTTAAGAAAATCCAAAAAGAACTAGCAGATTTAAGGGAAAAGTTCAATGAAATGAAGGCTCAGTGGGATAATGAAAAAGAAAATATCTCCAAGGTTCAAAGGCTTAGAGAAGAAGTTGAACAGGTTAATGCTGATATTGAAAAGGCTGAAAGGGAGTATGACCTTAACAAGGCTGCAGAACTTAAATATGGTAAACTACCCCAGCTTAAAAATCAACTAGAAGAAGAAACCAAGCTTGCCAAGGAAAATGAAAGAAAAAATACCCTTATGAGGGATAAGGTAACAGAGGAAGAAATTGCAAGGATTGTAGGCAGGTGGACAGGAATTCCAGTAGCCAAACTTATGGAAGGTGAAAGGGAAAGGCTTCTTAACCTAGATGATATTCTTCATGAAAGGGTTATAGGCCAGGAAGAGGCTGTGCAAACTGTAACAGATGCCATTATTAGATCAAGGGCAGGAATCAAAGACCCAAGTAAGCCAATAGGGTCATTTATGTTTATAGGGCCTACAGGTGTAGGTAAGACAGAACTTGCCAAGGCTTTAGCCCAGACTTTATTTGATGATGAAAGTAATATTGTTCGTATTGATATGAGTGAGTATATGGAGAAACACTCAGTATCAAGACTAATAGGAGCACCACCAGGTTATGTAGGTTATGAAGAAGGTGGTCAGTTAACAGAAGCAGTACGCCGCAGGCCTTATTCGGTAGTATTATTTGATGAGGTTGAAAAGGCCCATAGCGACGTATTTAATGTACTCCTTCAAGTTCTAGATGATGGCCATATTACAGACTCACAAGGAAGAACTGTGGACTTTAAAAACACAATTATTATTATGACATCAAACCTTGGATCACAGGCACTTCTTGAAGGTATTGATAGTCAGGGCAATATTGAAGAAGAAGCTAGGAATATTGTAGATATGACCCTCAGACAGCACTTTAGGCCAGAGTTTTTAAATCGAATAGATGAGATAGTCTTTTACAAGCCACTTACTAAAGAAGAAATAAGAAAGATAGTAGATCTTCTTTTAGTGGAACTAGAGGAAAGACTGGAAGATAAACAGCTTAAAGTTAAGCTAAGTGATAAGGCTAAGGATTATGTAGTAGATCAGGGCTATGATCCATTATACGGAGCAAGACCTCTTAAAAGATTCCTCCAGCATAATGTAGAAACTTTAATAGGTAGAATGCTAATTAAGGAAGATCTAATGCCAAATACAACCTTGCTAGTAGATTATAGTATTGAAAAAGGATTATATGTAGAAGTAAAAAAATAAAGTTTAGTCCCAATTGAAATTAATTAGTCATCTGTTATAATGGATAGAAGTATAAGTATAAAATAATAATACTTCCTAATGATGATATAAAAACTCATATAGCACAATAAAAGATATTAAATAAGTAAAAAGAGCTTAGATTAATTTCTAAGCTCTTTTTACATGAACATTTGCTTTCTTATAGATATTAAAATCAGCACTAAAATCATATAGGCGATAATTCCAGTACCTAGTGCTATTCCGTTTATTATAGATTTTTGAATAACTTTTTCATCTTTAATATCCTTAACAACCATTTTCCATATTTTATTCTTCACTTTTCTCATCTCCTAATAATATACACTAACTTAACTTAAAGTTACATCATTCCAAAATCATAGATTTTATAGCTATTATCATCAGGTGACTTACCCACTATAAAACTCCTAGTATATCTGCCGTCTTCCCACTGTGATCCTAATTCCATTGATTTGTCTGAATGCACTTGAGTAAAATTGGCGTTTATAATTTCATATTCCTTTAAGTTATATTTTTCAACTATCATATTCCAATTGTGATAATATTGTGTATTTTCCTCATCATTATCTAGTTTTTCTTGATTATATTGATCTTTGGATAAAGTAGTTATCTTATGTATAGTGTATGATTTCATATAAATTCCCTCATTAAAATGCTTTTCTTCATTTTTAATTGAAATCTTGTGAGTTTCTATCCCTGCTAGAATATCTGACATAGCATTGAAATCACCCTCTATTGAATATAAAAAGTTATTTACTACGATTTCTTCGGCTATATTTTTTGGCATATCCTCCAATTTAAAAGTCCGGCCATCTAGATTTATCTCAGTTTCTCCCTTATAAGTATATACTTCTTTGGCTTCTTCCTTTTGTCTACAGGCAGTTAAATTAATTGAGATTATAGTAAAAAGAATTAAAATTAGTATTTTTTCATTTAAATCTTCCTTTCGATTATATTAAACTGTACTTAATTTTATTATATCACGAACATACTGACAATTCCATAATGCTTTTACACATTAGGATTTAAGATTGTTTCTCGGAAATACTTTGCTATATACTCCTATCTACTGTATAATTATAAGAATGTAATGATATGAGATTACAAAAATATAAATGATGAAATATAAATCAGAGAGGAATTTTATTTTTAATGAAGAAACTTAAATTTAATACGTTAGACATATCCGAGCAGCTACAAAAAGCAATTGCAGATATGGGCTTCGAAGAGGCTACAGGGATTCAAAGTGTTGCTATACCAAAGGCAATGGAAGGCGTTGACTTGATCGGTCAGGCACAAACAGGAACGGGAAAAACAATAGCATTTGGTATCCCAGCCATTGAAAAGGTGGATACATCCAATAAGAATCCACAAGTAATAATCCTATGTCCGACAAGGGAACTTGCAATTCAAGTATCAGAAGAGATGCAAAGACTTGCAAAATATAAGCAGGATTTGCGTATATTACCAATATATGGTGGGCAACCTATAGGTAGGCAGATTAGATCCCTTAAAAGAGGGACACAAATTATTATTGGAACCCCAGGTAGGGTAATGGATCATATGAGAAGGGGAACGCTTAAGCTAGATAATATTGACACCATGATCCTAGATGAAGCCGACGAAATGCTTAATATGGGCTTTAGGGAAGATATAGAGACCATATTAGATCAGGTACCTAAACAAAGACAAATAATGCTATTTTCTGCAACAATGCCAAGGCCAATCTTAGATATTTCCCATAAATATTTAAAGAAACCTACCATATTTAGGCTTAAGCCAAAGGACATTACCATAGATAAGGTCGAGCAGCTTTACTATAGGGTAGGCAAGCAGGATAGGACAGAAGTTTTATCAAGGCTAATTGAGATTAATAACCCTAAGAGATCCATAGTTTTTTGTAATACCAAAAAAGGTGTTGATAGGCTAGTAGGTCAGCTACAAGGCATGGGATACTTAGCAGATTCTCTTCATGGAGATTTAAACCAAAATGCAAGGGATATGGTTATGGATAAGCTAAGGACAGGCAAAATTGACATTTTAGTAGCTACAGACATAGCAGCTAGAGGAATAGACGTTGATGATATAGAGGCAGTATTTAATTATGATTTGCCACAAGATATAGAATACTACATCCACCGAATAGGGAGGACTGGAAGAGCAGGTAGAGAAGGAAAAGCTTATAACTTTGTATATGGAAGGCAAATGCAGGAGCTTAAGCAAATTGAAAGATATACAAAATCCAAAATAAAAGAAGAAAAAGTACCAACAATAAAGGATATGGCCCAGATAAAAACAAATCAGCTATATAAGGATATAGGAAAAACTATTAGCGGTGGCAATATGAGAGATTATCATAATCATGTAGGTGAATTAATTAAGCAAGGTTATGACCTATCTGATATAGCAGCAGCCTTATTCAAAATGCAAATGGATTATGAGGAAGAAACAGAAATATCTAGTGTTAGGCAAGGAAGTAAACCTAATAACCATAAGAATCCAGGCCAGGAAGGAATGGTAAGATTCTTTATAAATGTAGGTAAGCAGCAGGGAATTAATGCGGGAGATATAGTTGGAGCTGTAGCGGGTGAAGTGGGCATAAAGGGACAATCTATAAAGGACGTATCTGTTCATGATAGATTTAGTTTTTTTGAAGTTCCAAAACAACATTCTAATTCAGTTATTTCTATAATGAGTAAGAAGAGGATTAAGGGCAAGAGAGTTAACGTAGAATTAGCAAAAGCCAGATAAGTATAATCAAGGGGTATCTTTTTCTTAGATAGCCCTTTTAATTTTAAAGCAAAACATATAATCAATAAAAGTAGGTGGATATTAAATGAACAACTTTGACAATAACTTAAAGAAATATGCAAGATTATTAATAAAATCAGGTATTAATATTCAGGAAGGACAAACCCTAGTTATTAATGCACCAATTCATGGTGATTATTTTGTAAGAATACTTGCCCAGGAAGCTTATAAATCAGGGGCTAAGAATGTGCATGTAGAATATAATGATGAAAAGTTATCCCTAATTAAGTATATGAATGCTCCAGATGAGGCATTTAAGGAATATCCAAAATGGAAGGCTGATGGTTATGCTGATATGGCTAGGGAGGATCATGCTTTTCTATCCCTTTCATCATCAGATCCAGACCTCTTTAAAGATGTAGATCCTCAAAGAATTGCAAATGCTAATAAGGCTTATGGGGAGGCTATGGCTGTATTTAGGAAGCATATTTCTAATTCAGTTAATAGCTGGTGTGTTGCTGCCATGCCATCTAAGGAGTGGAGCCAGAAGGTTTTCCCAGATTTAAGTGAAGAAGATGCTATGAATAAACTATGGGACAATATATTTAAGGCTACTAGGGCCAATGAAGAAGACCCTGTTAAGGCCTGGGATAAACATCTTGATAATTTAAATAGAAAGCTTGATTTTTTAAATAATAATAGAATAAAAACTTTGCACTATAAAGCTAAAGGGACAGATCTTCAAGTAGAGCTACCAAGGGATTATATATGGATGGGTGGAGGAGAAGATAACTCAAAAGGTGTATACTTTATTGCCAATATGCCAACAGAGGAAGTCTTTACCTTGCCACTTAAAACAGGTGTTAATGGTTATGTTACTAGTACTAAGCCTTTAAGCTATGGTGGTAACCTAATAGATGATTTTACCCTAACCTTTAAGGATGGTAAGGTTGTAGATTTTACTGCCAAGGAAGGCTATGAAACACTAAAGAATCTAATAGAAACAGATGAAGGATCTGCTTATCTAGGTGAAGTTGCCTTAGTTCCCCATGATTCGCCAGTATCCAATACTGATATTATATTCTTTAATACCTTATTCGATGAGAATGCTTCATGCCACTTTGCCCTAGGAAGTGCCTATCCTACTAACCTAAAAGGCGGAGCCGATATGGACCAGGATGAACTAGATGCTAATGGAGTAAATACTTCAATTACCCATGTAGACTTTATGGTAGGTTCTAAGGAGCTAGACATAGAAGCCACCATGGAAGATGGAAGTAAGATAATGATATTTGAAAAAGGAGACTGGGCATTTTAGTTTGATCCCAAAGGAAACTTGTAAGATTATTATATAAATATTTTCAATATTATTAGGAAAAGGACTAGCAATTCAGGCAGTCCTTTTTTTTACATAAAACTATGTTATAATAAAGACTAATTGTCAGAATTGTTGGGGGTCAGTCCCCATGAAAGGAGAATTATGGATAAGAAGAAACTAATACTAATAACGCTTGCTATTACAATGGTTTTAGCTCTTGTAGGATATTATTTTTTACTGCCACCATTAAATGTTAAATCAGAGGTGTTTTGGGTATTTCTAATATTAATTATTGCTTTTGCAAGCCTACTAATAACTATACTTTATAAGGTTGCAGGCTATAATTATGAGAAAATAAGCAAGGGATTTTCGATATTTATTATATCTGCAGTTGTTATTTTATTTATTGGAAAATTAAGCAGCTCTGTTATATTAAGGTCCAAAAGTTATTCAAGATTGATTAGCGATTATATAACAGAACATGATTTTGAAGAATATAGCGCAACCATAGATAATGTACCCTTACTTGATAAGGGAAGTGCTATGAATATAGCCAATAGAAAGCTAGGGGGGCTACATGATGTTATTTCCCAGTATGATATTGATGATACTGAACAGATAACTGTTAGGGGAGAACCGGCTAGGGTTGCATGTCTAAATCATGCCAGTTTCTGGAAGTGGTTAAGTAATAGGCATGATGGTACTCCAGGATTTATTAAGGTTGATATGAATAGCCAAGAAGCTGATTTAATTAGGGTGGAAGGTGGTATTAAATATACCAAGAGTGATTATTTCCTTAGGGATATAAATAGATATTTAAGGATCAATTACCCTAGCAAAATATTTTGGGAATCTACACTTGAGCTTGATGAGGATGACCACCCTTACTGGGTAACTCCTATCCTTGATAAAACAATAGGTTTATTTGGTGGGACAGATGTATCTGGGGCAGTCCTGGTAGATGCTGTTACAGGTGAACATATATTGTACAATTTAGAAGATATTCCAGAGTGGGTAGATAATGTATATGGTTCTAATTTATTACTAGATCAATATGATAAGTATGGAATGTACCAAAATGGATTTTTTAACTCTATAATAGGGCAAAAAGGAGTAAAAAGGACTACAGAAGGTTATAATTATATACCCCAGGGTGATGATAACTGGATTTATACAGGAATAACAAGTGTAGGCAAGGATGAAAGTAATATAGGATTTGTTCTTATAAATAAAAGAACCAAGGAAGCCCACCTATATAATGTATCTGGAGCGGAAGAATTTTCAGCTATGGATAGTGCCGAAGGGGCAGTTCAGCACCTAGCTTATAGATCAACCTTTCCTTTGTTGTTAAAGATTGAGAATCAACCAACTTACTTAGTATCACTTAAGGATAGTAGTGGTCTTGTAAAAATGTACGGAATGGTTAATGTGGAAAAATACCAACTAGTGGCTACGGCAAGTAGCATCAATGAAACCCTATCAATTTATAAAAGACTACTAAAAGATAGTGGGGCAAGTATAGAAAATCTAGAAACCATAGAGGTATCGGGGAAAATTGAAGATATTAAAACAGCAACTGTAGAAGGAAATTCAAGTTACTTTATAAAATTAGAAAATAAAAAAGGATATTATTTATTAGAAATACTGGATAATAAAATGGCTGCCATACTAGATGTAGGAGACTATATTAAATTGGAGACAAATGACTCTGATGATAATATAATACCAGCTAAATTAAGGTAAATATCTAAAGCAATGAGGTGAAATATAAGTGGGTACAATAAAGACAATAGCTACAATAGCAATTATACTTTGGGTGCTTGGTATAATTTTAAAGATAAGTAAAAAACTAATTCATCTTTTACTTATAGTTGCAATTATCCTATATATAGCAGGTGCGATTTTAGGATAGTTGCTAGATAAATTATAGATATTGCAAAACAAATAGATAATTGCTATAATGTATATGTGTGTAAGTATTAGTTATATAGAGAGAAACAACTAAATTTACACTGGGAGAAGGGAAAGTTTGTATATATTGCCAGGTATGGTTGCAAATTTTGCATATAACTTTAATATGCAGAATTAAAATTATATAAATATAAGGGGGATTTAAAATGAAAGGATCTAGAACAAAGAGATGGTTAGCATTAGTTTTATCAGTAATGATGGTATTATCAGTAACACCAGTTTTTGCTGATGGGCAGGTAAAAGGATCAGGGGAGAATAAGAAAGTAATAACATATTTACCTTGCTGGGGAAGTAAACAGTGGAAGGTAGAAGATATACAAGGAGATAAACTTACTCATGTATACCTATCTTTTGCAAGAATTAATAATAACTTTGAAATTTCTGATACAGAGGTAAGAATCCATACTGAGGGTGGAGACTATCCAATGCCAGATATTATATCATCAGAAATGATTATTGCTGAAACCTGGGACAAGGTAGCAAAGCTTCAAAAGAAATACCCACACCTTAAGTTTATTATTGCTGTAGGTGGCTGGGAAGCAGAAGGCTTTTCTGACATGGTAGCAAATGCAGCTAATAGGGAAGTATTTGTTGATAGTGTTGTAGACTATGTTAAGAAACATAATTTAGATGGTGTCGATCTTGACTGGGAATTTCCTGTAAATGGTGCCTGGGGAGTTATAAAATCCAGACCAGAAGATAAGGAGAATTTTACAGAACTTATTAAACTTCTTCGTAAGAAGCTTGGTACTAATAAAGAAATATCATTTTGTGCTAATGTAAGTACATGGTTTTTTGATGCAGTAGAGCTAGACAAGTTAGTTCCTATAGTTAATAGTGTAAACCTTATGACATATGACATGCGTGGAGCTTGGGAAGAATCAGCTTTCCACTCAGCTGGGCTTTATCGTAACCCAGAAGAACCACAAGACTGGGGCCTATCAGTATCTGAGACAGTAGATAGATACTTGGAGCATGTTCCGGCGGACAAGCTTATTGTAGGTGTTCCAACTTATGGTAAGGAATATAGAAATATTGAGCCAGGGCCAAACGGTGATGGTTTATTCCAACCATTTATAAAAGATGAAGATGGTAATATGACAACAGATAAGTTTACTTGGAGAGGTTCAAGTATTCCATATGAATACCTAAATAAATACTATATAGATAAGAATGGCTTTACACGTTACTGGGATGATGTTGCAAAGGCGCCATACTTATATGATGGACAAACATTTATTTCCTATGATGATAAAGATTCAATTAGGGCAAAGTCTGAATACATTAAAGAAAAAGATTTAGGCGGAATCATGTACTGGGAGTATGTAAATGATATTAATGGTGAGCTTCTATCAGTTATGAGTGAAGTTCTTAGATAAAAACAATTCCAAAACCAGGTATACCTATAACAGGCATACCTGGTTTTTTGAGCATACAAGTTAAGGCTAGCATCCTTGTACTAAAAGATTATCTGGATTATAATATTTTTGTAATTATTTATTAAGTTTAACCTGGGAAACTATATCGGATAGCCTCTCGGAAACTTCCTTATTGTTTTGCATGATTTCATTCACATTTGATGTAGTTTCTACGATGTTTAAATTTCTTTCGGCTATATTTGTAGTTGCGTTTGTTGATTCCTCAACTGTTATTCCAATATCATTAATAGTTTGTGTTATTTGTGTAAAGGTAGCTTCAAGCTCCTGGGCTGTAGCAGATAAATCTGAAATCATATTATTAAGGTTTAGTCCGTCAGACTTATAATTTTCTGTTGCATCAAGCATCATTTCATAATCCTTAATTACTACATCTTCAAGGAAACCTATAAGTAAGTTTGTATTATCTACTAAGGAATTTACAACTAGGGTAACATCTCCAGTAACTCTTTGGATTTGTTCTACCGTTGAGTTGGAATGTTCAGCTAGCTCCCTAATCTCGTCTGCAACTACAGCAAAGCCTTTGCCAGCTTCTCCGGCCCTAGCAGCCTCAATAGCGGCATTTAAAGCAAGTAAATTAGTTTGATCGGAGATATCTATAATAGTCTTAGCAAGAAGATTAATCTTTTCAACTTCCTTGGCCCCTTCAATAGCTTCTTCTATATCAGACTTGCTATTTGCATATATGCCCATTGTGTTATCCCTAGCATCAATAAATTGTATATTAAGGTCTTCGGCTTTTTGGCTTATTGCATTAGAGGTAATAGAGCCTTCCTCCATTTTGCTGGTAAAATCAGCAATTGCCCTGTTTACTTCATTGGTTGATTCAGTTATTGTAGCCGCACTTGCAGCAGTTTCCTCCATACCGGCAGCTAACTCTTCGGTAGAAGAAGAAGTGTCTTCAGCTTCTGCCAAAAGAAAGTTAAGCCTATCATTAGCACGGAAAAAGGTAGCTTCATTGGTTTCAACAGCTTGGTTTAACTCAAGCATAAAGTTTCGTAGTTTATCAATAACATTTTTAAAAGATACTGCCATAAGGCCTATTTCGTCTTTCCTTTCTAACATATTGCTATCTATTTTATCAGTTAAGTCCAGGTTGCCAATATGCCCAGCAACCTTAGTAGCATCTTCTATAGGCCTTGCAATATAATTAGAAATAAAGAATGATGCCAGTATTCCTAGGGCAATTATAAGTAATGATGCTATTATGGTGGAGACCATTACATTGTTTATAATGCCTAAGCTTTCACTTTTAGATACCACTCCTGCAAGGCTCCAGCCAGTTTCTTCAAGGTCCTCGAAGTATAGTATCTTATCATTATTATCATAGTCTTTATATACCCTGCTTCTAATCCTTACATCGCCGGAATCTTTAATGTTAGATAATCTACCTTCAGCCAGGGAATCTAGGCTTGTGCTAGAGTCAGGCGTAGGGTTATATTCCAGGTTTTCATGTACAATAATATTATTATCTCCATCAACTAAAAATGCATAAGAATGATCTCCAAGGGACACACTGCCTACATAATTGGATACATAATCTAGAGATATATCAGATCCAATTACCCCCTCCCTGCCAGCCTTGGTTTTAAAGGATCTAGAGATAGATATAACAATTCCGCCAGTATCTCTATCTACATAGGGATTGGTTATATGTAAGCCTTCACTTGCCAAGGCGTTTTTAACCCAATCAGCATCTGAAGGGTCATAATCTTTTAAGGCTAGATTGGGATGAATAAATTCCCCATCTACAAAATAAATAAAATAAGATGTATCATTTCTATTAGCAGCAGCGTCCAAAAAACTTCTAGAATAATTTATTTCAAAATTATCCGCTTCAATCATACCTTCAATAAATTCATTTAGATAGGATTTTTCCATGATAAGCCATTTATCGATTTCTTGTGCAACATTTTTTACATCAGCCTTTGTCTTTTCATTAAGCTGTTTTTCCAGGGTTCTAGTTGATAGGCCATAATTAAGTAAAGATATAGATAGTATGCTTACTAGGGAAATTGTCAAGGTAAATAAGGTTATTCTGTTTCTTAGCTTCATTTATAAGACCCCTTTCATGTATATATAATAAATAATAAATTTGGACACTTATTTATGGGAATCTTTTAAGATCATTAATTTGGAATTCCCATTCTGGCGTAACTAAGCTCCTGCTAGAATCCATGATATACCAGGGACTTATTTCATTATCGTCCCTATTAATAAGGATTTGTGTCTCTTGTGCAGGCATATAGCTTTGGGCTAAGAGAAAGGCAATTTGGTCATTTTCTTTGTTTTCTGCCATATCTACAACTATAACAGCATGTCCAGGACTTCCGCCCTGGATAAATACATCCCCAATTTTCATATCTGAAATATCTACTAGGTCTAATTCCTTATCCAGGGAAAGGGTGCCAGCGTAGGCGAATACCATATCCATATACTTTCTAAAACTTTCATAGTCTGTAGAAGGCTCAGCTTGATCCACCCACTTGGTCTCATTATCGTTAACCTGAATCCTATAGCCACTCATCCAATTATCATAGTTTGCTAAAAAACCATTTACAAAATTAAACTGTATTTCATCATATCTTTCGTATTTATAGAGATATTCAGCCCTAAGTAGCATAATAGCATCTGCGCATTGATGTAAGTCCCTATCACCAATGTCTACATCTATAACGCTATCATATATGCCTTCAGGGCTTTTAGGTCTACCATCATAATATAAGGCCTTTTCCCCATAAGCTTTAAGTTCTTGCCCCCTTAAAAATTGTCCAAAACTATCTTCATCTATATCTATTCTTGAAAAACCTTTGGGAGGATTATACCTTGTCTCAATGGTAGTTCCATCTTGATTAAGAATAATATATGGTTCATCCTTCTCTGGAGGCCAATCATCTATTTCTTGTGGAATAGGCTCTGTTTGACTAATCTTTGGAGGTATATCCTCTATGTTTTCTTGGTCATTTACAGGTCTTTGGCAAGCAACTAGCATAAGGCTAAACAAGATTAAAAAAGTTGTTTTTTTCACATTATCATCCTTAATATAATATTTTAATAAACATACCAATATTATACCATTTTACGCAATAATATAATAGTGCTTTATTATTCTAGTGTTATGAAGTAATCTTATATTATATATATTTATATTGGTGTAAAAACTATACTTATGTTAATATAATACTTAGATTAATTTTTTAACTTAAAACTAAAATAAGATGGAGGGATAATATGTGGAAAGATTACTATAGTATAGGTGTAGAAACTATTGATGACCAGCACAAGGAACTCTTTAAGAACCTGGGGGATTTTATAATGCTAGTTAGGGATAAGGAGATTAAGTGGGAAGATAGGCTGGATAAGGCGAAAGAAACCCTGGACTTTTTGCAGGGATATGTTGTTTTTCACTTTGATGATGAGGAGAAATTCCAAGAGAGTATAAATTACCCGGATATTGAAATACATAAGGAAGCCCACAGGCAATTTAAAGAGGGTATTAATGAATATGTTGAAATTTTCAATGAGGGTGGATTTACAGAAGATAAGATGCAGGAGTTTTCTGCTAAGTTAATGACTTGGCTTATTATGCATGTAGGTAAAATGGATCAAGAGATAGGGAAGTTTGTTAGAGAGATGGAAGGGGAGGGGGAACAATGAAAGCAGAATATATAAATTCATTTTATAATGCATCAAAAGATGTATTTAAGCTTATGCTAGACTTAGAAGTTAAAAGAGGCGAGGTGGCTGTAGTAGAAGGACTAACACCGAGCAAGGATGCAAACATAATTTTAGGTATAACTGGGGACTTTAAGGGAACTGTATCCTTTAGTTTTACTGAAGAAATGGCTCTTGAAATAGTTAGGATAATGTCTGGTATGGAGATGGATGAGATTGATGTCTTTGTATCGTCAGCCTTGGGTGAGGTTACTAATATTATAAGTGGCCATGCAACAACTAACTTATCTGAACATGGATATATATGCGATATAACACCACCGCAGGTTATGGTAGGGGAATATAAATCAATTTCCATGGCAAATGAAAAGGCATTAATTATGCCTATGGAAACAAATATAGGTGAATTTGAGGTAGCAGTATTTGTACCAACTAAATAAATATTTTAAGAAGTTCTAAGATATAATAATAAGACAAGATGAAATTATTAGTTAGGAGTGATACGGTGGTTGAATGGCTATCAGGATTTAATGCACCAACCCAGGCCTTATTTGCATCAATATTTACTTGGGGTGTAACAGCGCTTGGTGCGGGCTTAGTCTTTTTCTTTAAGGAAATTAATAAAAAAGTATTGAATTCTATGCTAGGATTTGCAGCTGGCGTTATGACAGCGGCTAGTTTTTGGTCCTTGTTGGAACCAAGTATTGAAATGGCAGGTGAACTTGGCAAAATCCCATGGCTAACGGCGGCTATAGGGTTTTCAATAGGGGGATTAGTAATATATATTGTTGATAAAATCCTACCCCACCTTCACTCAGGACTTGATACATCCCAAGCTGAAGGAATTAAAACAAATTGGCAAAGAAGTGTGTTATTAGTACTTGCAATTACCCTTCATAATATTCCGGAAGGACTTGCAGTAGGGGTTGCCTTTGGTACAGTAGCCCATGGAGTGTCATCAGCAACTTTAGCAAGTGCAGTTGTACTAACAATAGGGATAGCTTTACAAAACTTCCCAGAAGGTGCGGCAGTATCAATTCCTCTTAGAAGGGAAGGATTATCTAGGAGTAAAGCTTTCTTTTATGGTCAGGCATCAGCAATTGTTCAGCCGATAGCAGCTGTTATTGGCGCGCTTACAGTAGCCTATATAGAAAACATAATGCCCTTTGCCCTATCATTTGCAGCAGGTGCAATGATATATGTTGTAGTAGAAGAGTTAATACCAGAAAGTCACAGGGGAGATGAGGAAGGTCATTCTGATATTGTGACTATAGGGTTTTTAATAGGTTTCGTAATTATGATGATGATGGATGTGGCTTTAGGATAGACTTTAATTGAATCTGCATAATAAAGCATGCATGTGTTAAAATAAGGGTGCCTTATCCTGTAGGTTAAACAGGATAAAGCACCTATTTTTCTAACTAATATAAGGTTAAGGAGGTAAAGATGAAATATACTGAAGATAATATTGAAACAATTTATTTAGCAGGTGGGTGTTTCTGGGGTGTTGAGGCATACATGAAGAGGATTAGGGGAGTAGTATCTGCAATCTCTGGATATGCTAATGGTAATACAGAGAATCCAACCTATGAAGAAGTAATCCATAATAATACTAACCATGCAGAGACTGTAGAGATTAAATACGATAAAAATAAGATAGATCTAGCTAGCCTACTTTTATATTATTTTAAAATTATAGACCCTACATCTTTAAATAAACAAGGCAATGATATAGGGACTCAGTATAGGGTAGGTATATTTTATATAAATAATAATCAATTAGAAATTATAAATCAGCTAGTCAAAAAAGAGCAGAAAAAATATAAAAAAGAGTTCGTTCTAGAGGTACTACCATTAGAGAACTTTTATAAGGCAGAAGATTACCACCAAGATTACCTTGCTAAAAACCCTAATGGCTACTGCCATGTTGATTTAAGCCTTGCTGATGAAGATATAGAAAATATATACATTAGGCCTTCAGATAGGGAAATCAAAGAAAGATTAACTAAGGATCAATATGAAATAACTCAAAATGCTGGGACGGAAATGCCCTTTACCCATGAGTATAATGATCTGGATGAAGAAGGTATATATGTAGATATAGTAACAGGCCAGCCACTATTTTCATCACAGGATAAGTATGATGCAGGCTGTGGTTGGCCAAGTTTTACAAAGCCTATAGATATGGAAGTCATAAAAGAAAAGCCAGACCATTCCAGGAATATGGTAAGGACGGAAGTTCTTAGCGAAAGTGGGGATTCTCATCTTGGCCATGTATTTGAAGATGGCCCTAGAGACCAGGGTGGTTTAAGATACTGTATTAATGGAGCAGCTCTTAGGTTTGTAGCACTTGAAGATATGGAAGAAGAAGGTTATGGGTATCTTATGAAATTATTTAAATAAGATTTATGGCTTATGATTGACAAAATCCCTTAAATTCCTTATAATTCATATGATGAAATAAAATTAAAAGAAACTTAATAATATAAATACTATGAAAAGAAGTAGTAGGCAGGCAAGGACTTACAGAAAAGAAGTGATGATGAGAATCTTCTAGCACCTATTTGCCCAAGCAGTCTTGGAGTATTAGCCCTGAACTAAGAGTATGGGTTAGCGGATAATTCACGTTAAGAATATCTAAGTGATATTTAGAATATAATCTAAGTATAACTAGGGTGGTACCACGATTAGCCTCGTCCCTATTTAGGGATGGGGCTATTATTTTTTAGTATAAGATTTTAAATTAAATATATCCTTGATAGATAGGATAAAGGATGTGCTGTGACATTTGTTTTGAGGGGGTATATATGAATAGATTAATACTAGTTAATAAAGATAATATCTTAACAAAAACATACATACCTAGAGACCTAATTATTGACCCTAAATCAGGAAAAGAACTTAATAAAGATACCCACAAGGCCTTTACCAATATGAATAAGGCCATGGACAATCAAGGACTTTCAAAGCTAGTACTAGTAAGTGCCTATAGACCTTATGACTACCAAGAGAAAGTTTTTACTAGGAAGGTTAATGGGCTAATGAAAGAAGGCTTAAGTAAAACTGATGCTATAGATAAGGCTAAGACTATTGTAGCTCTTCCAGGAACAAGTGAGCATCAAACAGGCCTTGCAATAGATATTACAAATCAGGACCTTAATAAACAAAAAGACCCCTTGATAGAGGAGTTTGAAAATACCATACATGCAAAGTGGCTAAGGGACAATGCCCATAAATATGGATTTATCCTAAGGTACCCAAAGGGCAAAACTAATATAACTCATATAAGTTATGAACCCTGGCATTATAGATATGTAGGGATATATCATGCCAATGAAATAAAAAAAAGAGGGATGTGCTTAGAAGAGTATATTTCTCATATAGATAAAAAACAATAAACTCAGGAGGAAGAAGATGAAAAAGCTAGGACTTAATGAACTAAGAGAGATGTACTTATCATTTTTTGAAAGCAAGGAACACTTAAGGGCAAAAAGCTTTCCCCTTGTGCCGCAAAATGATAAGAGCTTACTACTTATAAACTCAGGAATGGCACCACTAAAGCCATACTTTACAGGTCAGGAAACACCACCTAATAAAAGAATGACTACCTGCCAAAAATGTATCCGTACAGGGGATATTGAAAATGTAGGTAAAACATCAAGACATGCTACCTTCTTTGAAATGTTAGGTAACTTTTCTTTTGGCGATTATTTTAAGGAAGAGGCTATTGCATGGGCATGGGAATTCTTAGTAGATGTTCTTGAAGTGCCCAAAGATAGGCTATATATATCCGTATATGAAGAAGACCAGGAAGCAGCTGATATATGGCATGAGCAAATAGGGGTACCTAAGGATATGATTGAGTTTTTAGGTAAGGAAGATAACTTTTGGGAAGTAGGAGTAGGTCCTAGTGGACCATGCTCAGAAATCCACTATGACAAAGGTGAGGAATACGGCTGTGGTGACAAGGATTGTAAGGTAGGTTGTGAATGTGATCGTTATATGGAAGTATGGAACCTAGTATTTACCCAGTTTGATAAACAGGTAGATGGGACATACCAGCCGCTTCCAAATCCTAATATTGATACAGGAATGGGTCTTGAAAGACTAGCAGCTATGATGCAGGGGGTAGACTCCATATTTGATGTGGATACAATTAAGGCTGTTAGAGACCATGTTTGTAAGATTGCAGACCTTGCATATGAAGAAGACGATAAAACAGATACATCAATCCGTATAATAACTGACCATATTAGATCAGCTGTATTTATGGCATCAGATGGAGTACTTCCATCTAATGAAGGGCGAGGATATGTAATTAGAAGGTTAATTAGACGTGCTGTTAGGCATGGTAAGCTTCTTGGAATTGAAGGAATGTTCCTGGCTGAACTTGCAAATACAGTTATAGAAACTTCCAAAGGCGAATACACAGAGCTAGAAGAAAAAGCAGATTATATCACCAAAATATTATCTGTAGAAGAAGAACGCTTTAATGAAACCATAGACCATGGCTTAGATATATTAAAGAATTACATTGAAGAATTAAAAGCTAATGAAGAAACCACTTTATCAGGAGAAGATAGCTTTAGATTATACGACACCTATGGTTTTCCATTAGACTTAACTAAGGAAATTTTGGAAGAAAATAACCTTACTGTTGATGAAGAAGGCTTTAATAATGAAATGGAAAAGCAAAAAGATAGGGCAAGAAGCGCTAGGGATGGAAGCACATTTATGGGATCTGATTCAACTGTATATAATGAATTAGATAAGGATTTAAAGTGTGAATTCATGGGGCTTGAAAAGACAGAAATTAAAGGTGCAAAAGTTTTGGCACTTATAAAAGATGATCAAATAGTTAAAGAGGCAGGAGAAGGGGATAAGGTTTCTATACTGGTAGATCAAACGCCTTTTTACCCAGAAGGTGGAGGACAAGAAGGGGATATAGGGGAGATTATAGCTTCTGATGGTAGATTAAAAGTAGAGGATACAATCTATGTTTCAGGTCAAAAAATAGCCCATATAGCTAAGGTTACAAGTGGAACTATTAAACTAGACCAAAAAGTAGATATGAAGGCAGATAGGGCAAACCGTCTTAATACAGCTAGAAATCATACAGCAACCCACCTAATCCAACAAGCTCTTAAGGATGTACTTGGCAACCATGTCGAGCAAGCCGGATCCAATGTAAATTCAAATAGACTTCGTTTTGACTTTACACACTTTGAGGCTATGACCAAGGAGCAGATAAGCCAAGTGGAAGCTATAGTAAACCAAAAAATATTAGAATCCATAGATCTAACAGTAGTAGAGACAAGTATAGATGAAGCTAGGAAAATGGGAGCAACAGCATTATTTGGAGAAAAATACGGAGACATTGTAAGAGTTGTAAGTGTAGCTGATTATTCAGCTGAACTTTGTGGTGGTACACACCTTGATAATACATCACAAATATCAACACTTAAGATTATAAGTGAGGCAGGGGTATCCTCAGGCGTGCGCCGTATTGAAGCTGTAACAGGCCCAGTAGCCCTCGCTTATTATAAGGAGCAAGAAGATAAGCTAATGGAAGTTTCAGGCCTGCTAAAAACAAGCACAGACCAGCTTACAAATAGGGTACAAGCTATGCAAGAGGATTTAAAGGAAACAAAGAAACAGCTAGAGACTCTTCAAAATAAAATAAGCCAAGAAGAAGCAGGTGATATTCTTGATGAAGCTGTAGATGTAAAGGGAGTTAAGTTACTAACGGCCCGTATGGATGCCTTAGATATGAATGGGCTTCGCAATATGGGTGATAAGCTAAAGGATAAGTTGCCGTCAGGACTTATAGTACTTGCATCTGGCAAGGATGATAGGGTAAACTTGGTAGTTATGGCTAGCAAGGAAGCGGTAAGCCAAGGTGTACATGCAGGGAAACTAATTGGAGAGATAGCCAAAATAGCAGGAGGTGGGGGCGGTGGTAGACCTAACATGGCCCAGGCTGGAGGAAAAGATGTTTCAAAAATTGATACAGCACTAGAGAAAGCTAAGGAAATACTAGAAAGACAATTATCAAATTAATATGTATTGACGAAAGAAGGATTTTCTAATATACTTATTTATAGTGCTTTAATCTTTTCTCCAAACCAATGTATAAAGCACCACTTTTAATTGGGAGGAGGGAAATAACATGCCAGAAATCAGAGTTAAAGAAAATGAATCTATAGATAATGCTCTTCGTCGTTTTAAGAGGGACTGTGCAAAATCAGGAATTATGCAAGAGGTACGTAGAAGAGAGCATTACGAAAAACCAAGCGTAAAACGCAAAAGGAAAGCTGAAGCAGCTCGTAAGAAAAACAAGAGATACTAAAGTTAGGCATGACTAATAACGAGAAAAGATGCGCTAATAAGATGCAGTTAAATAATTAATGTAATATTTTTGGGAAAGAAGATGATTAATTATATAAATATAAGACGCGGCATTAATGCGTATCTATTATAAGGATAAAAAGCCCTAAGACAATATTTTGTCTTAGGGCTTTTTATGTCTGAAAATATAAATGCAAGCATACTATATAGTATGGGAGATAAGTGGGGGGTGACAACATGCCTAGGAAGTCAAAAAAGAACAGGGGAAAAAATGATGTCACATCTAGGAAAGAGCAGATGATTAGAAGTCTGGATCTTCCAGAGGAGGTAATGCTTGACCTGCCTATAGTCAATGCATTTGGAAATAAAAAAATAGAGATATACAACTTTAAAGGTCTAATAGAATATTCACTTGAAAAAATACGTATTAATACATCCATAGGGGTTTTAATAGTAGAAGGTAGCAAGTTAGAAATCAAAATTATGACAACAGAGGACCTGCATATAATAGGAATTATTACACAAATATCCTACTTGATTTAGCTATGAAATATAGGTGTAAAGGAGGCAGATTCTTGCTTATATCAATATGGAATTATTTACGGGGCTATGTTATGATAGAAGTGTCAGGGTTTTCTGTAGAAAGATTTCTTAACCTTGTAGCACATAGGGATATCTATATATGGGATATTGAAAGGCAGGGTAATAAACTTTCTATGAAAATAAGCATAGAAGGATATAAAATGCTAAAACCATGTGCAAGAAAGACGGGGTGTAAGGTTAGAATAAAGGATAAAAGGGGGCTCCCCTTTATTAAGCACAAATACAGAAAACGAAAAATGATACCCATAGGCATGGTAATATTTATTGCCTTAATATATATGATATCTTCCTTTGTTTGGCTTATAGAAATAGAGGGTAATAAGAAGATTGATAGCCAGGAAATAGTTGATAGGTTAGACCAGGATGGCTACAAAATTGGCGGCCTAAAAAAGAAGATGGATTTAAGGGAAGCCGAACAAATGCTTATGAGGGATTTTCCAGATGTATTATGGACTGGAATATCTTTTGAAGGCACAAAACTAATAGTTAAAATTACAGAAGTGGTTCCTGAACCCAAGCTAATAGATTATAATAGTCCAACTGACATTGTGGCTAATTCAGATGCCCTTATATTAGATATTGTAACCCGTAAGGGGACACCAATGGTGCGTAAGGGTGATACAGTAAGAAAAGGCGATATTTTAGTAAGTGGGGAAATACCCCTTGCTGATGAGTGGGATGAAGAAAGTAAGGTAAGCTATACCAGATCATCGGCGGATATACTAGCCAAGACCCACTATACAGTTGAGACCCAGATACCACTCAAAAAAAACGTAAAGAAATATACAGGTGCTATTAAGAAAAAATACAGTATTAGAATTATAGATAAGGAAATAAAACTACATAATTCCAAAATTGATTTTAGGAATTATGACTACACAATAAAGAGTAGGCAGCTACAAGCAACATCTAAGTTTCCCCTTCCTTTTTATATAGTTTTAAAAGAATACATAGAGTACATACCCAAATCTCAAATAATATCTGATGAACTTGCACAAGATACTCTTAGGGTTATGCTTCATGATTTGTTAGCTGAAGAAACTCACATTAATGCAGAAATCATAAAACAAGAAGTTAAGTTTAATAAAAAAGGTGGTATAATGGGTGGAAGGTTGCAAGCAATAGTAAAAGAGGAGTTAGGGGAAGAAAAAAGCATAATAATTAATGATGGAAGGAACAAGGTGAATGACAACGAACAATCAGAGCATTGACATCCCAACAGAACACATTGCTAATATATTTGGTGAATATGATGCTAATATGATCCAAATAGAAAAAGCATTTAATATACAGGTTATACCAAGAGGAAACCAGGTTAAGGTTTATGGTGATGAAAGATCAGTTTATAAGGTACAGAAGGTAGTAGATGGACTTGCTGAAATAGCCAAAAAAGGAGAAACTATAACAAGTCAAAATGTAGACTATATGATATCCTTAGTAAAAGAAGGTACAGAAGAAGAGTATGCAAGTTTAAACAATGATTTTATATGCTTAACTAGTACAGGCAAAACCATAAAACCTAGAACCTTAGGACAGAAGCAATATGCAGATAATATAAGAAATAATACAGTGGTTTTTGGAATAGGACCAGCTGGTACAGGCAAGACATACCTAGCTATGGCAATGGCTATAGCCGCATTTAAGAAAAATCAAGTACAAAGAATTATACTAACAAGGCCAGCCATTGAAGCTGGAGAAAAATTAGGGTTTTTACCTGGGGACCTACAAAGTAAGGTGGATCCCTACCTACGTCCCTTATATGATGCACTACATGAGATAATGGGGCCAGAATCATTTGAGAAGAATCTGGAAAGGGGACTTATAGAAGTAGCACCCCTTGCCTATATGAGGGGAAGAACCTTGAATAATGCCTTTATTATTTTAGATGAAGCCCAGAATACAACACCACAACAAATGAAAATGTTTCTAACACGCATAGGAATTGGCTCTAAGGTAGTGGTAACAGGGGATATAACCCAGGTAGATCTTCCGGCTAATGAAGAATCAGGGCTTCTAGAAGCTGGCGAGATACTTAAAGATATAGAAGGGATAGGATTTACCTATTTAACAAAGCGAGATGTAGTTAGGCATCCACTTGTACAAAGAATTATAGATGCATACGAAAAAAAAGATAACTACTAAATTACTTAACCGCTTTAGTATAACTAGAGCGGCTTTCGTATTTAAGGGGGAATTATAAATGAGTAAGGAAAGAAGATTAAGTATTATACTTATATTTAGTTCTGCAATATTAACATTTATAGTAATCGCAACAGGTCAATTTGCCAAGGAAAAATACACTGTTGAAATTGGGCAAATTGCCCCAAAAACAGAATATGCACCCAGAGAAATCCCAAATAAAGTAGCTACAGAAAACAAAAAAGAGCAAATAGCAAACTCACTAGATACCCAGTATGTAATAGATCCAAGTGTTGGGGAAAATTCAAAGAAGTCAGTGGAGCTACTTTTTAACTATATCCAGGCTTCCCAATCAAGTGAAGTTAGTAAATATGGAGTAAGACCAATAGAAATCCTAAAAGATCGTTCCCCTATACCCCTATATACAGAGCAATATGAGCTTATGCTTAAATTTTCAAAAAAAGAAAGGGAAGAGCTTGAAGAGGAAATTTTAAAGATAATTGATGAAATATACAGTGCTGGAATAAGCGTGGAGGCAGAAGATAAGGCCCTTAGTAATAGTGACAGCCTATTTAAACAAACGGATTTAAACCCTGATCAAATAAAAGTAGGAAGCGAGATCATATCCCTTATAATTAGGCCTAACATGGTTGAAGATGCTAGCGCAACAGATGAATTAATTGAAGAAACCATCAAAAAGGTTGAGCCAGTAATGGTCTTATCAGGTGAGACAATAGTAGTTAAGGGAACAAGAATTACAGAAGAAACTTATGAATTATTAAAGGAAGCAGGCTATATAAAAGAAGAGGTTACTAATAGCATTAAAAGGTACATAGGAATAGCATTAATTATATTCTTGCTATTTGGAATGTATTACTCCTATATGATTAAGAAAAGAAAAGAAGTTAGGATATATAGGAAAGAAAAAATGCTATTGTTTGCCCTGTATATAATTTCACTTCTAACAATAAGGATAGTAGGAAATATTAAATTCGTATATATACCTATGACCATAGCGCCAATGTTAGTTGCAATCCTAATAGGTTCGGATATAGCTATAATGTTAAATATTATAATAGTCATTGTTGGCAGCCTAGTATATAAGGGTGACTTAACCTATATTTTGTATTTTTTAATAACAGGTACACTTAGTGCTCTTAGTGTAGTAAATATAAAACAAAGAAATAAGATCCTAACAGTTGCTACCTATATAGGAACAGTTAATGCTTTAGTGATAGCTGGTTTGAGGTTATTTATGGAAGGCACAATAGGAATGGCATTAGTTGTAGAGGCAGGTGTAGCGTTTTTCATAGGAAACCTAATGCTTATAATTGTTGTTGGGAGCCTACCATTTTGGGAAATTGCATTTGATATTGTAACTCCAATTAAGCTTTTGGAACTTACCAATCCAGATCAGGAGCTACTTAAGAGGTTACTCCTTGAAGCAACAGGGACCTACCACCATAGCTTACTTGTGGCAAATTTAGCTGAAACAGCAGCATATGATATAGGTGCAAACCCTTTACTTGCCCGAGTTGGGGGTATTACCATGATATTGGCAAGTTAGAATATGTAAATTATTATAAGGAAAACCAAGTGGGAGAAAACCCCCATGACTACTTAGATCCTGACTTAAGTGCTGCTATTATTTTAAACCATGTTAAGCATGGTAAGAAATTAGCAGTAGAGCATAATCTTCCTAGGCCGGTTCAGGATATTATAGCCCAGCATCATGGAACAAGCCTGGTAAAGTATTTTTATGTAGAAGCTTGTAATAATAAAGAAGAAGGCCAGGAAGAAATACTTAAGGAGGATTATCAGTATATAGGACCAAAGCCGCAAACCAAGGAGGCAGCCCTAGTAATGCTTGCAGATGTGGTGGAAGCAACAGTTCGTTCTATGATGCCCTTTAAAGACAAGGAACAAACAATAGAGGCAACAGTAGAAAAAATTATAAGAAGCAAGTTAGAAGAAGGCCAGTTAGATGAAAGTGAGCTTATGATTAGGGATATTGATACAATAATAGAATCATTTAGCAAATTATTAGCTGGTATGTATCATGAAAGGATTACCTATCCAACCATAAAAGAGGTGTAAAATGAATTTACTTATTAATGATGATAAGGATTGGCTAGAAGATAAAACGCATATGGTAAATATTATAGAGGATGTAGTTAAGGAAGTTTTAGAAGAAGAAAAGCTTCCCATGGATGTGGAAGTAAGTATAACTCTTACAGATGATCCTACTATAAAAGATATAAATTATAATTACAGGAATATAAAGGAAGTTACAGATGTACTATCATTTCCCCAAATAGACTGGGCAGAGGATGAGCCTAATGGCTATACAAGATTTCCAGGTGAAGATATGATATTAGGAGATATAGTGATTTCAGTAGATAGGTTAATAAGCCAGGCCAAAGAATATAATCATTCCTTGGATAGGGAGCTTGGATTTTTAGTGGCACATAGTATGTTTCACTTATTAGGTTATGACCATATGAGTAAGGCTGACGAAGAAGAAATGATAAGTAAACAAGAAAAGGTGCTAGGAAGGTTGGGGCTGAAAAGATGAATTTTAAAAACCAATCATTTTCAAAAAGTTTATCTAATGCTTTAAGGGGCATTAAAGTTTCTATAGGATCTGAGAGAAATCTTAAAATACAATTAACAATAATGATATTATTAACAGTACTTGGCCTTATTTTGAAATTTTCTCCTATGGAATGGGGTATTATAGCTTTAACAAGTGCAATTGTGATTTCTACAGAAATGATTAATACTGCTATTGAAATTACAGTTGATATGGTATGTCAAGAAAACTTTAATACATTTGCTAGGAATGCAAAGGATGTTGCAGCTGGGGCAGTACTTATTGTATCAATAGCTTCTGTGATTGTTGGGGCTATCATTATATTACCAAAAATAATCAATCTAATTAAATGAATTAATGATATAATGAAGGGAAGAGTGCTATGGACTATTTAAACTTAATTAAAGAGGCCAAGTTGGCAATGCAAAACTCTTATTCACCATACTCAAATTTTGCAGTGGGGGCTGCACTTATAACAAAAAAAGGTAAGGTCTACAAGGGATGTAATATTGAGAATGCATCTTATGGTGCAACTAATTGTGCAGAAAGAACAGCCCTTTTTAGTGCTATTGCAAATGGAGAATCAGAAATTGAAGCAATGGCCATAGTATCTAGCGGAGGAGAATTTACATATCCATGTGGTATATGTAGGCAGGTTATGGCAGAGCTTATGCCAAATGGCAAACTAATTTTTTCAAATGATGAAAAGGAATATAAGGTTATGACAATAGATGAAATTTTACCGTATTCATTTACTAAGGAAGATATTAGGTAAAAATAGGAGGCAATAATGGGACAATCATTTCATTCAGGATTTATAACACTAATAGGAAGGACTAACGTTGGTAAATCTACACTTATGAACCGCCTAGTAGGGGAGAAGATATCTATTATATCTAATAAACCTCAAACTACTAGGAATAGAATACAAAGTGTCTTGACAGAGGAAGATTTTCAGGCAATATTTATAGATACACCAGGTATTCATAAACCACAAAACAAACTAGGCGAATACATGGTAAAAATGGCAAGGTCAACCTTAGGTGAGGTAGATATGATACTGTATCTAGTTGAACCAGGCAGGATAGGAGATGGAGACCTTGGTATTATAGATAGCTTAAAGCAAACAAAAACACCTGTAATACTAGTTATAAATAAGATAGATACTATTTCAAGGGAAGAAATAGCAAAATTAATAGATGATTATAGGAAGTTATATAATTTTGATGAGATTGTACCTGTTTCAGCCACTGAAGGTGAAAATATAGATACCCTAATGAGGCTTATTAAGGAAAGTCTACCAGAAGGACCGCAATACTTCCCAGATGATATGATAACAGATCAGCCAGAACGCCAGCTTGTTGCAGAACTTATTAGGGAAAAGGCTTTGCATTTATTGCAAGAGGAGGTTCCCCATGGACTTGCTGTGGAGATTGATCTATTCTCACAAAGAGAAGACTCAGATATAATAGATATAAATGCAACTATTGTTTGTGAAAGGGAATCCCATAAGGGAATAATAATCGGTAAAAAAGGTTCAATGCTTAAGGAAATTGGAACAAGGGCAAGGTATGATATTGAGCGTCTATTAGGTTCCAAGGTCTACCTTGAGCTTTGGGTTAAGGTTAAGAAGAATTGGAGAGACAGTGACTACCTAATAAAGAATTTTGGCTTCGACCAAAGAGACAACTAACATATAGCAATATATAAGTCAAGGCTATATATATGGTATATTTTTAGTAGGATAAACTATTTATTTATGAGCAATCTAATAGTATAACAAACTGTTAGGGGGTATTATAATGTATGTTGAGCAATTATGGAAATATTTTGAAGAGACAGGAAGTATAGAAACATACTTAGACATTAAAAGATATGAAAGATTGTATAATGAACATACAAGCTCAGGAGTAAAGGACAATGATATAGAGCAGGTAAGTGACAGTGATTTAGATGGGATGAAGTAATTGTGAATATAATCAAAACTAAGGGCCTTATTATGAAGGAGTATACAGTTAGGGAAAGTGATAAGTTTATTTGCATATTTACTAAAAGCAATGGAAAGCTGATGGTAAATGCACCCTATGCCAAAAGGCACAATAGGGGGCTTGCAAGTGCAACTGAAGTATTTGTATATGGACAATTTGTAATCCAGGAAAACAGAGGAAACTATAAACTTATACAGGTTGACATAATAGAGCCTTTTCATAATTTACGTAAAGATTTATTTAAATTAGCATATGGAGCCTATATATTAGAGTTTATTGATGTAACTATGGAAGAAAACCTAGCATCTGCCAATGTCCTAAGGCTTGTAATTAGGACATTTCAGGCAATGTGCTCTGGTGCAATTAAAGAAAGCTTAATAAGGCATATATTTGAGCTTAAGCATATGTGCCTTATTGGTTTTATGCCTAATGTGTTTAATTGCAATATCTGTAACAAATCTTATAAGGAAATTGACCATCTTTGTTTCGATATAAGCGAGGGTGGGCTTGTGTGTGGTAATTGCTGTGACTTGGAGGGTGCATATTGCCATAAGATTTCAAGGGGAACCCTGCGAACAATGCAATATATAGTGTCAGTACATATTGATGACTTATTTAAATTTACAGTTACAGATGAAATCTTGAATGAATACGGACAAATAATTACAGATTATATAGATTATTATATTAATAAAAAATTTAAGACATTAGAATTTATTAAAGATATTGAGACAATATAAGATTATAAATAGAGGTGTAAATGTGGGTAAAAAGATATTACTTGTAGATGGGCATAGCATTGTTCATAGGGCATTTTATGGGCTGCCATTATTAACAAATAAGGATGGAGAATACACAAATGCAGTATATGGATTTTTAACAACCTTAATAAGCTCTATAGAAGAGGAAAAACCGGACTATTTAGCAGTGGCATTTGATCTTAGTGGTCCAACCTTTAGGCACGAAAAATACCCAGATTACAAGGGAACAAGAAAGGGTATGCCTAAGGAACTAAGACCACAAATACCAATGCTAAAAGAAGTTTTGGATACAATGAATATATGTAGGTTTGAGATGGAGGGCTATGAAGCCGATGATATTTTAGGCACACTAGCTACACAATTAGAAAAGGATGGCTTTACAACTACTATATTATCAGGGGACAGGGATTTACTTCAGATTGCTACAGACCAAATAAAAATAAGAATTCCCAAAACATCAAAAGGTAAAACTGAAATAGAAGAATATTATGCAAAAGATGTAATTGACACTTATGGGGTAACACCAGATGAATATATAGATGTTAAAGGGTTAATGGGCGACACATCAGACAATATACCAGGTGTTCCAGGAGTTGGGGAAAAGACAGCACTTAGGCTAATTAAAGAATATGGTAGCATGGAAAATGTAATAGATAATATTCCTAATATTAAACAGAAAAAGCTTTCAGAAAACCTAGAAACATATAAAGAACAAGCAATATCAAGTAAAATGCTAGCAACCATAGTTAAGGATATAGACATGGATATAAATCTAGCTGATTTGGAATATAGCCTAGTTTTATCAGGAGAGACAGTTGAACTTTTCCAGAGATTAGAATTTAAAAACCTTTTAAATCGTATGGATTTTGAAAATGATGCATATGAAACTGGCGATATTGAGAAGTGCCATGTAGATTATCAACTTATAAATAATGAAACAGACCTTAAATTATTAGTTGAAAATATAAGTAATAGTGAAAGCTTTGCATATATATGTATTATGGATAATGAAGAATTATCTGGCATAGGCATTTGCTATAAGGATAATATAAGCTACTGGATTGAAGTATGTGAGAGCCTTACAATAGACCAGATAACAAGCAACTTAAAAGTGGTTTTTGAGAATAAAAATATTAAAAAAATAGGCCATAATGCTAAAGAGGATATGCATATACTAGCAGGGCATAATATAGAGTTACTAGGCCTAGAATTTGATACTATGCTAGGCGCTTATGTACTTAACCCAACTAATAGCACATATGAAATAGATGAGCTAGGTCATATTTTTATATCAGAAAGTCATGAAAGTGAAGAAGCAGTATTAGGCAAGGGGAGAAAGAAGAAATCTATATTTGACCTAGAAGAAGAAAAAAGAACATCCTGGATTAGTGCAAGGGCTAATATTGTTTATAGATCCTATAGTGTTATAGATAAGCAGCTTAAGGAAAATGGCCAGGAAGAATTATTTTATAAAATAGAGATGCCCCTAATTAAAGTTCTTTATGATATGGAAAGGTTAGGAATAGCAATCAATGAAGAGGAGTTAGGACAATATGGGGAGTTAATCTCATCCAAAATAGAAACAATAACTGAGGAAATATATGATCTGGCAGGTGAAGAATTTAATATTAATTCTCCTAAGCAGTTAGGTATAATACTATTTGAAAAACTAGAGATTCCACCTATTAAGAGGACAAAGACAGGATATTCTACAGCAGCAGATGTATTAGAAAAACTTGAAAAAGACTATCCTATAGTAGAAAAAGTCTTAGAATACAGGCATTTAAGCAAACTAAAATCTACCTATGTAGATGGTTTGTTTGCTGTTATAAATCAAGATACAGGCAGGATACATTCTACATTTAACCAGACCATAACATCAACAGGACGTATAAGTTCCACAGAGCCAAACCTTCAAAATATACCTATTAAATTAGAGCTTGGCAGGAGAATACGTAAGGTGTTTATACCAAGAAATGAAGAATATATATTTGTAGATGCAGACTACTCCCAAATTGAACTTAGGGTACTAGCTCATATATCAGAAGATCCAACCCTAATAAATGCATTTAAACATAATCAGGATATTCATAGGCTAACAGCTTCCCAGGTATTTGATATACCATTTGATGAGGTAAGTGACCTTCAAAGGAATAATGCAAAGGCAGTTAACTTTGGTATTGTATATGGCATAAGCGCTTTTTCACTATCCCAGGACCTAGAAATAAGTAGGAAAGAAGCCCAGACCTATATAGATGGTTATTTTGCTAAATATCCAAAGGTCAAGGAATATCTAGATAATATTATAGGCTCCACCAAGGAAACAGGCTATGTTGAAACTCTTTTCCAAAGAAGAAGGGATGTACCGGAAATTAGGTCAAGCAACTTTAATGTAAGAAGTTTTGGGGAAAGAATAGCTATGAATACACCTATACAGGGAACAGCTGCAGATATAATAAAGATAGCTATGATAAGGGTTCACAAGAGCCTTGAAGATAAGAATATGAAGTCCAAACTTATACTAACTGTACATGACGAATTGTTAGTAGAGGCACATAAGGATGAATTAGATGAAGTAAAAACAATCCTACAATCAGAAATGGAAAATGCGGTAAAACTTACAGTTCCAATAGATGTAGATTTGCATACTGGAGACACATGGTATGATATGCAGTAAAGGGGAATTCTTATGAAAATAATTGGTCTAGTTGGGGGGATGGGGTCAGGCAAGACTTCAGTAGTTGAATTAATAAACGAGAGTACAAATGCCCACATAATAAATGCCGATATTGTAGGGCATACAATCCTTAAAAAAGGAAATCCAGCCTACTACCCAGTCATAGAATATTTTGGTAGTGAAATTTTAAGTAAAGATGGTGAAATAGACCGCAAGGTTTTGGGTAGGATAGTTTTTTCAGATAAGAATAAATTAAAAAAGCTTAATGAAATTACCCACCCTTTAATTTATCAATCTATAAAAGAAGAAATATCTATAATAACTAAGAAAAATAAGTACGACTATATAGTTATAGATGCAGCCCTACTAATCGAGATTAAATTAACTGAACTTGTAGATCAGGTGTGGGGTGTATACGCACCATTAGAAACTAGAATTAAGCGGGTTATGCTAAGGGATAAGTTTTCTAAAGAGGAAGCAAGAAAGCGAATATCTTCACAGTTACCATGGACTAAAATACAAGAATATATAGACATAGAAATAGATAACTCAGATAGTATAGATTATGTTAAAGAGCAAGTATATAAATTGCTAAATAAAACTTATAAGGAATAATAAAATGAATAATTATATGAGTATAGGTAAAAAGATAACAATAACCCTTTCTATTCTATTAATTGTATGCGCTACAATCCGCTATGCTATACTTCCTGTTTTTGTATTTCCCATGAAATACAAGGAAGAGGTACTAGCTAGTTCACAGCAGTATAATGTTGATCCCCTATTAATTTATTCAATTATTAGGGCAGAAAGTGACTTTGATTCGAATGCCGTATCCAATAGGGGGGCAAAAGGATTAATGCAAATAATGGATAAGACAGGTGAGTGGGCAGCATCTGAAATTAGTCTTGCAGAGTTTAGCAAGGATCAACTATTTGACCCTGCAATAAATATTAGAATTGGCTGCTGGTATATTGCCAAATTAATTAATCAATATGATGGAGATGTGGCAACAGCTTTAGCAGCATACAATGCAGGAACAGGCAATGTGTACAAATGGAAAAATAACAAGAAATATAGTGAAGATGGGGTTACAATAAATTACATACCATTTGAAGAAACAAGGAATTACATTAATAGGGTCAATAGGAACTTGAAATTTTATAGATACTTATACTAAGGAGGATCTTCATGACAAAGAAAAAAGTGCTATCTAGTATTATAGCTATTTGCCTAGTTAGTTTTCTTGTAACTGGCTGTAAGGGCTTGCTTAGATATCAAGAAGATGACAATGAAAGTGAAAATGAATTAATTGAAGAAGGAGATAATAGCTCACCTAAGATAGACTATGATAATAAAATAAAGATATCAATGCGTAATCCATCTACTTTAAATCCAATTTTAAATATGGATGAAACTGTTGATAGGGCACTTAAAATAGTATTTAGTTTTTTGGTTGACTTTAATGAAAATGATGAACCGGTGCCTAATCTTGCAAAATCCTGGAGCCTAGCAGAAGGTGGTACAGTGGTAGATATTAAGCTGGATACTAGCATAAAATGGCATGATGGTGAAAGCCTAAAGGCGGACGATGTAATATACACCCTAAAAACAATCCAAGAAGCTGAAAATAGCCCGTATAAGCCTTGTGTTAAAAACATACTAAGCTATACAGCAAGTTCAGAAGATACTGTTACAATAGTATATAAGGAACCTTTTAGTGGCTATGCTCATGGGCTATACTTTCCGGTAATACCATCGCATATAGAGGACTTAAGTTTTAACCCTATTGGGACTGGGCCATATGCACTAGAAAGCTTTTCCAACAATAGAAATATGCTACTAAAGAACAATAATAGTTATTTCAAGGGTTCACCTAAGATAGAAGAGATAGAAGTTATATTTAGCCCAGATACAGAAAGTGACTTAAATTCCTTTGATCAAGGTCTTATTGATGTTGTAAGTACAGATGTTATTGACTGGGAAAAATATGCTAAGAATAAGAAAAGCAATATTAATGAATATATGACCCTTAACTATGACTACATAGGTATAAACTTTAATAAGCCTGCACTTCAAGAGGTTAAGACTCGGCAAGCATTACTCTATGCTAGCAATAGGGAGTATATACTTGAAAAAATTTATTTATACCACGGCCAGGTTGTAGATGTACCAGTGTCACCAAGTTCTTGGTTGTATAACCAAGACTTAGTAATGTATGAGTCAAATGTTGACAAGGCTAAGGAGCTCTTAGAAGGGAATACATTGGAACTTAACCTATTAGTTAATAAGGATAATAGGCAAAGAATGAGCGTGGCCAGTGCCCTGCAAAAAATGTACAAGGATGTAGGAATCACCTTAAATATTATAGAGGCAAGTGAAGAAGAGTTTATGGAGAAGGTTCAAAGTAGGCAATTTGACCTATTCCTTGGAGGCTGGAATTTATCTATAATTCCTGATTTATCCTTTGCCTTTCACTCATCCTATGGGCAGGCAGCTACTAACTATGGTAATTATAGTAATGAGCAGATGGATAGCATCTTAAGGGAAGCCTTTAATGCTAGGAGTAATGAAGAGCTAAGGGAAGAGTACCTAAAAATGCAGACTCATTTTTCAGAGCAGCTACCATATATAAGCTTGTATTTTAGGACGGCAGCATTATTAACCAATGAAAAGATTAAGGGGGATATTAATCCTCATCATATGAATCAGTATCAAAATATTCATATGTGGTATATTAACTAAAGAAACTTTAAAACACAACACTTAATAGATTAATAATAGGGGGATATCTTATGCTAGAGAACCAAAAGGATAACTTGATTTTTGGCTTAGATATAGGTACACGTACTATTATAGGAATAGTAGGATATAAGCTGGAAAATGAGTTTGTACTAGTTGCTTCTGAAGTGATTGAACATGAATCAAGGGCAATGGTAGATGGGCAAATTCATGATATACTAGCTGTAGCTAGGAGTGCTAAGAAGGTAAAAGAATCCTTGGAAGCAAAAATAGGTAGCCAGTTAAAAGAGGTATCTATAGCAGCGGCAGGTAGAGTATTAAAAACAGTAAAAGTTAATGTTTCACAAGAGTTTAATGAAGTAGAGACAATCAATAATTTTATGATTAAAGGGCTTGAGCTACAAGGTATACATGAGGCCAAGAAACAGATTTCAAATGATGATTCTGAGGGTGGAGAGAATGGATACTTATACGTTGGCCATTCAGTAATTAATTACTACCTGAATAAGTATGCAATAGCCAACCTAGAAGAGCAAAGAGGCCAGGAAATAGGGGCTGATATACTAGCTACCTTCCTACCTAAGGTAGTTGTTGAAAGCCTATATACAGTTATGGATAAAATAGGACTAAAGGTTATAAATATAACCTTGGAGCCAATAGCAGCCATGAACGCTGTAATACCTTCTAATTTAAGGCTGCTTAATTTAGCGCTTGTAGATATAGGTGCAGGGACATCTGATATTGCAATAACCCAAAAGGGAAGTGTTACAGCATATGGGATGATTCCCCTTGCAGGTGATGAAATTACAGAGAAGATTATACACACATATTTAGTGGATTTTGATACTGGGGAGAATATAAAACAACAGCTATCTAATGAGACTATAGAATTCATAGATATAATAGGAATTTCCCATGAAATAGAATCAAAACATATTCATAAGGTTATAAGGAAAAATGTTGAGCAAATAGGAGAAGAAATTGCAAACAAGATTATAGATCTTAATGGAGGGAATTCTCCCAATGCAGTATTTTGTGTAGGCGGGGCCAGCCAAACACCATATATAACAGAGATACTAGCTGATAGGCTAGCGCTACCAATAGAAAGAGTATCCATAAGAAGTAGCCAGCATGCTACAATGGTTATTGATGATAAAAAAGAAATTGAAGGCCCAGAGAGTATTACGCCATTAGGCATCTGCTTAACAACAATAGCCAAAAAAGAAAATGACTATATGAATATTATGGTTAATGGTAAAATGGTAGAGTTATTACATACCAAGAACCTTACAGTTGAGGATGCTGTAATTGCAATAGGACTTGACCATAAGGAGATAATAAGTGTAAGAGGTAAGACCCTGATGTTTAAGCTAAATGGGGAAAGAGTAAGGATAAAAGGTGAGCCAGGTGTTCAGCCAAGGATTTTACTTAACAATGAAAGTGCAAGCCTAGAAAGCCTTATATCAGAAGGTGATGAACTAGAAATTCATCCCGCCCAAAATGGACAAGATGGTCAGGCGGATATGCTTAGCCTTATAGCAAGGTGCGGATTAGAAAAGGACCAGGCAAATATTATAGCTAATAATAAATTAGTAGATATCAGTTATATAATTAAAAACGGGGATGAAATTACTATAGAGAGCAATATAAAGAAAGAAGAAGTTAAAGAAGAAGCTAAGAAAGAACCTGAAAAAAAGGAAATCCATATACTTGTAAATGGGGATGTAGTATCAATACCACAAGACCCAGAGCCTGTGGTTATAACAATATTTGATCATATTGACTTTGATTTATCTACACCTAAGGGTAATATAGTCATTAAACATAATGGACAAAGGGCAGTATATACGGATATACTAAAAGATGGTGACCGTGTAGAAGTTTATTGGGATTAAATAAAACATATAAAAGAGAGGTACTATTATGAAAGGTATAATTACTGTTGTAGGAAAAGATAAGGTAGGAATTATTGCAAAGGTGTGTACGCTATTATCAGAAAGAAATGTGAATATCTTAGATATATCACAAACCATAGTACAAGAATATTTTAATATGATGATGATTGTAGAACTAAATGATGAGGATAAAGAGCTAAATAACCTTATTGATGAACTTGATGATCTAGGGGAAGAAATTGGAGTTGAAATTAAGCTTCAACACGAATCAATCTTTAATAGTATGCACCGCATATAATAGCTAAGGAGAAAGCCATGATTACAAATTTTGAAGTACTTGAAACCAATAAAATGATAAGAGATTCAAATTTAGATATTCGTACAATAACAATGGGTATTAGCTTAATGGATTGTATGGATAGTGATATTGATAAACTAAATGAGAATATATACAATAAAATCACAAGCAAAGCAAAAGACCTTGTTGAAGTAGGGGAGCAAATCTCCAAAAAATATGGGATACCAGTTGTAAATAAAAGGATATCTGTTACACCCATTGCAATAGTAGCAGCGGGAACTAAGGCGGATTCATATGTATCAATTGCCAAAACCCTAGACAGGGCTGCCAAAGATGTAGGAGTTAACTTTATAGGTGGATTTTCTGCACTAGTACAAAAAGGATGCACACCTTCAGATGAAATACTTATTAAATCTATTCCAGAAGCCCTAGATGTAACAGAAAGGGTATGTGCTTCTATTAACCTAGGTAGTAGTAAGTCAGGTATAAATATGGATACTGTTAAGGATATAGGAGAGATTATTAAACTAACAGCAGAAAGAACTAAGGACAGGGAATCTATTGGCTGTGCTAAATTAGTAGTTTTTTGTAATGCTCCAGATGATAATCCTTTTATGGCAGGTGCCTTTCATGGAGTGGGGGAAAAAGATACGGTTATAAATGTAGGTGTAAGTGGACCTGGTGTTGTTAAGGAAGGCCTAGAAGCAGCCAGAGATGAAGATTTTGAGACCCTTTGCGAAACTATTAAAAAAATAGCCTTCAAAATTACTAGGGTAGGGCAGATGGTAGCAAAGGAAGCAGCTGATAACCTAGGTGTGGACTTTGGGATTATTGATCTATCCCTTGCGCCAACACCAGCTATAGGTGATAGTATTGCTGAAATATTTGAAGAAATGGGCCTAGAATATGCAGGAGCGCCAGGTACAACAGCAGCCCTTGCTATTTTAAATGACTGCGTTAAAAAAGGCGGAGTTATGGCATCATCCTATGTAGGAGGCTTAAGTGGTGCATTTATCCCAGTAAGCGAGGATCATGGAATGATTAGAGCCGTTGAAGAAGGGGCCCTTACAATAGAAAAACTTGAAGCTATGACCTGCGTATGCTCAGTAGGTCTAGATATGATAGCAATACCAGGTAACACACCAGCATCAACAATTTCTGGAATCATAGCAGATGAAATGGCAATAGGTATGATTAACAATAAAACAACCGCAGTTAGGATAATTCCAGTTGTAGGTAAGGATGTGGGGGATATGGTAGAATTTGGTGGTCTACTTGGATATTCACCAATTATGGAAGTAAATCCTTTTAGTTGTGAAGACTTTATTAATAGAGGCGGAAGAATACCAGCACCTATCCATAGTTTCAAAAATTAATTAAGATTATAAAAACATAAGGAGTGATTAGGTGTCAGACATAATATTTAAGTATTTTGAGAAAATAAGTAGTATCCCAAGGGGATCAGGAAATGAAAAGGAAATAAGCGACTATATGGTTTCCTTTGCTAATGACCTTGGGCTTGAAGTGATACAGGATGAAGTATATAACATCATTATAAAGAAAGATGCAAGTAAGGGCTATGAAGATGCACCTACTGTAATACTACAAGGTCATCTAGATATGGTATGCGAAAAAGAAAATGATGTAGATCATGACTTTGAAAAAGATCCCTTAGATTTATATATAGATGGTGACTTAATTAGGGCAAGAGGGACAACCTTAGGGGCAGATAATGGCATGGCTATAGCCTATCAGATGGCTGTACTAGCATCAGATACCCTAGAACATCCACCACTTGAAATTCTTATGACGATAGATGAAGAAAGAGGTATGACAGGGGTAGCAAATATGCATCCGGAATACCTAGATGGTAAAATCCTAATTAATCTTGACTCAGAAGAAGAGGGTGAATTCTTAGTAAGCTGCGCAGGTGGAGTTAGGAGCCAGTTAAAGCTAAGCCATACTAGCATAGATCCGGATACAAGCTTAAAGTATTACCAAATAAACATTACAGGACTAATAGGTGGCCACTCTGGTACAGAAATTATCCTAGAAAGAGCTAATTCAAATATTTTAATGGGAAGACTATTAAATGACCTTAATAAAAATATAGACCTTAAACTTTCAAGAGTAGATGGAGGTTCCAAGGATAATGTAATCACAAGGGATACAAAGGCTATTATTGGAATTTCAAAAGACCAAGAAGAAAGATTTAAAGATGTTATTGGTAAATGGCAAAATATATTTAAAGAAGAATATAGGGTACAGGATCCGGATATTGATATAGTGGTAGAAAGCCTTGAACTATCCTCAGTTGAATATATACTTACAGAGGATATTAAGAATAAGCTTATTAGCCTATTGGTCCTTCATCCAAATGGAATACAGGCAATGAGTAAGGATATGGAAGGCCTTGTTGAAACTTCATTAAACCTAGGTGTGCTTACAACAAATTCAGATAGTATTATACTTTCTAGTGCCATAAGAAGCTCTGTGCCCTCAAGAAAAGAACTCCTACTAGAGAAAGTAGAAGAATTAGGAAAGCTTGTAGGGGCAGAATATGAGAGAATAGCAGACTATCCAGCCTGGGAATACCAGCCAGATTCACCAATTCGTGAAACAGCTATAAAAGTATACAAGGAAATGTACAATGAAGAGCCAAAGATTAATGCAATACATGCAGGACTTGAATGTGGCTTTATATCAGAGAAATTACCAGGAATAGATATGATATCATTCGGTCCAAATATAAGAGGGGCACATACACCAGATGAAAACCTAAGCATAAGTTCAGCCAAAAATGTATGGGACTTCTTACAAGAACTACTAAAACACATTAGTTGAGAACATGAGTTTTATATATGAATTAAGCTTCTAATTATAAAAGGAATGATCCTTTACTAGAAAAGGTGGGTATAATGGAAAATGAAAAGTTATTTGAACTTGTGACCAAAATCTATAGCGAAATGCAAGAAGGTTTTGAGGAGCTAAAAGAGGAAATAAGGGAAAACAAGGCTTCAACAACCAAAATAGAATCAAAGATAGAGAATGATATTACTTCTAAACTTGAAGCCTTATTTGATGGGCATATTCAAAACACACACCAACTAGAACGCATTGAAAAGGAAGTTTTAAAGCATGATGAGATTATTTTAAGGCGAATTCAGTAAGTAAAGGTCAT
>JAAYSX010000013.1 GCA_012518255.1 Candidatus Epulonipiscium sp.
GCCAGGATCAAACTCTCATTTTAAAAGTTTGTATAGCTCTTTTTATCACTGACGTGATTCTCATATAAAGAATTGATTTCATGTGTTATTAATCTTGCTATTTTGTTTTCAAAGTTCAAATAAAATTTAATTTGTTTTGTCGTTTCTTGTTTGAGTGACGACTCTTACTATACTACTCTATCTTTTTCATCTTGTCAACACTTTTTTAAAAATTATTTTTTAATGTGTGTTAACTAGATAGATATTGGCGGAGAAGGAGGGATTTGAACCCTCGCACCGGTTAAACCCGATCTATGCCCTTAGCAGGGGCACCTCTTCAGCCTCTTGAGTACTTCTCCATATTGTATATTTATTAAATTAAAAAGCCGCTAATCTTCCGACGGCAAACATAATTCTATCAGAGAGTTTTACCTGTGTCAACCATTTTCTAAAAAATATCTTATTCTTCCTTAAAATAAACCTATATTGTAATCTTTAAACATATATAGGCCAAGGATTATCGCCTTAGCCCATATAAAATTTTTATTCTTCTACAACTTCATTAATTTCTTCGTTTTCATATTCTAATAGGTCTTCTTTAACTTTTGCAATGCAGACAACTTGTACACCCTCTTCTACATTTACAAGTTTTACGCCCTGGGCGTATCTTCCAAGTGTAGATATCTGGGATACATCTATACGGATAATAACTCCCTCTGATGTAATTAGGAGTAATTCTTCTTCTTCTTTTACAGATGTAAGACCAACAACTTCTCCTGTTCTTTCTGTTAAATTAGCTATTCTTAACCCCATACCACCACGTCTTTGTGGTCTGAACTCCTGGATTTCTGTACGTTTTCCTAAGCCTCTTTCTGTAGCTACCAATATTTGCTCATTATCTTTAGGTACAGTTGCACCTACTACTTCATCATCTTGAAGCCTTATACTTCTAACTCCCATAGCTGTTCTTCCCATTGGCCTAACTTCGCTGGTTTCGAATCTAATAGCTTGTCCTTTACGAGTACCTATTAGGATGTGATCTGTATCTTTAGTTACATATACACCCATAAGTTCATCGTCTTCCCTAAGTCCCACAGCTATAAGCCCGCCCTTACGAATATTTTCATAGGCAGCTAGTTCTGTCTTTTTAATCATACCTTTTTTGGTGACCATCGTTAAGTAAAGATCTTCATCATACTCCTTAATAGGAAAAACTGCTGTAACCTTTTCTCCCTTATCTAGCTCAAGTAGGTTTATAATTGCTGTTCCTCTTGACGTCCTACTTGATTCACCAATTTCAAAAGCTTTAATACGGTAGGCCTTACCCATATTGGTAAAGAACATAATATAGTTATGACTGCTAGTTACAAAGAGCTCTTCTATATAGTCATCTTCTATAGTGTTGATACCGATTATTCCCCTACCACCTCTATGTTGTTGTTTGTACATATCAAGGGCCATACGTTTAATATATCCAAAATGAGTTATGGTAATTACATCTATTTGTTCTTCTATAAGGTCCTCTATATCATAATCACCTTCGTCTTGAACAATACCTGTCCTACGCTCATCACCGTATCGGTCTTTAACTTCCAATATTTCCTCTTTTATTACACCATATAGTATATATTCATCTTCTAGTATGCTTCTTAGGTACTTAACAAGTTCCATTAAATCCGCATATTCATTTTCAATTTTTTCTCTTTCCAGTCCTGTTAAGGCTCTTAATCTCATATCCACAATAGCCTGAGCCTGAGCATCACTTAAGTCAATATTTTCCATTAGCTTTTCTTTGGCTTCCTGGGTATTAGCTGAAGATCTAATTAGTTTAATTACCAGATCTATTTCATCTAAAGCCTTACGTAAGCCCTCTAGGATGTGTGCCCTGTTTTCAGCTTTATTTAATTCAAACTGGGTTCTTCTAGTTACTATATCCTTTTGGTGATCTATATAATGTTCTAGTATTTCCTTTAAATTAAGAGTTCTAGGTTCTTTATCTACCAAGGCAAGCATATTTACACCAAATGTCTCCTGCATTTGTGTGTATTTGTAAAGTTGGTTAAGTATTACATTTGCATTTACATCTCTTCTAAGTTCTATAACTATTCGCATTCCTGTACGGTCTGACTCATCACGAATATCTGTAATGCCTTCTATTGTTTTTTCTTTTACATGATCAGCAATCCTTTGAATTAATTTGGACTTATTAACCTGATAAGGAATCTCGCTTACAATGATTCGGCTTTTACCATTTGCCATCTCTTCTATTTCTGCTGTTGCCCTAACTCTAATCTTTCCTCTGCCAGTACGGTATGCCTTATCTATACCACGCAAACCATGTATAGTTGCACCAGTTGGAAAATCTGGTCCTTTTATAATTTTTACTAATTCATCTATACTAGTTTCTCTTTCTTCTTTTTCTTCATTAAGTGCTGTATAATTATCAATCATTAAAACAACACCATCTATAACTTCATTTAGATTATGTGGTGGTATATTGGTTGCCATACCAACAGCAATTCCCGCTGAACCATTAACAAGTAGGTTAGGAAAATGTGCTGGTAAGACTTCTGGCTCCTTTAATGATTCATCGAAGTTAGGAACAAAATCCACAGTATCCTTTTCAATATCTTCTAACATACTCATTGATATTTTGGCAAGCCTAGCCTCTGTATAACGCATAGCTGCTGCTCCGTCACCATCTATTGAGCCGAAGTTACCATGCCCATCTACTAAAGGATACCTGATGGAAAAGTCCTGAGCCATACGTACCATAGCATCATAAATAGATGAGTCACCATGTGGATGGTACTTACCCATTGTATCCCCTACAATACGTGCAGATTTTCTGTATGATTTACTTGAACCTAAGTTAAGTTCATTCATTGAATATAAAATTCTTCTATGAACTGGCTTAAGTCCGTCCCTAACATCCGGAAGTGCACGAGATACTATAACACTCATTGCATAATCTATATAAGAGGTTTTCATCTCTTTTTCTATATCTACGCCTATAATATTGTCTACAATATTACCTTCATTGTTTTCCACTTTTTTTCACCTCTTCCTTATATTTTAAATATCTAGATTTGTTACACTAGCTGCATATTTCTCAATAAATTCCCGTCTTGGTTCTACCTTATCACCCATAAGTGCAGTAAATATCTGATCTACCTCCGCTGCATCTTCCATTTCAACACGAAGAAGTGTCCTGGTTTCTGGGTTCATAGTTGTATCCCAAAGTTGTTCTGTATTCATTTCACCAAGCCCCTTATATCTTTGCATGGAAATACCTGTACGTCCTATCTCATCCAATAAAACATCTAGCTCTTTATCATCAAAAACATAATGGTCTTTCCTATTCTTAGTTACCTTATAAAGAGGTGGCTGGGCTATATATATATATCCTTTTTCTATTAACTCACGATAGTATCTATAGAAAAAAGTAAGAAGTAAGGTTCTTATATGGGCACCGTCTACATCGGCGTCAGTCATGATTATAATTTTGTGGTATCTTAGTTTATCAATATCAAACTCATCTGTAATTCCTGCACCAAAGGCAGTGATCATATTTCGTATTTCCTCACTTCCGAAAACACGATCTATCCTTGCCTTTTCTACGTTAAGTATTTTACCTTTTAAAGGTAAAACTGCCTGTGTTTGCCTGGATCTTGCTGACTTTGCAGAACCACCTGCAGAGTCACCTTCCACTAAAAATATTTCGCAAATTGATGGGTCTTTTTCGGAGCAGTCCGCTAACTTTCCTGGAAGGGCATTGCTTTCAAGCACACTTTTACGCCTGGTTAACTCCCTTGCATTACGCGCTGCTTCCCTTGCTCTTGCTGCCATTATTCCTTTGTCAACAATTGCCTTTGCTACACCTGGACTTTGCTCTAGGAAATAAGTAAGCTGTTCAGATAGGAGTGATTCAACGACACCCCTTACTTCGCTATTACCAAGCTTAGTCTTAGTCTGACCCTCAAATTGTGGTTCTTGGACTTTTATACTTATTACGCTTGTAATACCTTCACGCACGTCCTCCCCACTTAGGTTTTTGTCTGCTTCCTTCAATAAGCCGTTTTTCCGTGAGTATTCATTAATAGTTTTTGTAATTGCCGCACGGAATCCTGATAGGTGGGTTCCACCTTCCATGGTATTAATATTATTTACAAAACTATAAACATTTTCGGTATAGCTATCATTATGCTGGAATGCTATTTCAACAAATACTCCGTCTCTTTCGCCTTCACAATAAAAGACTTCTTTGTAGATAGGAGTCTTATTTTTATTTATATGGCTAATAAATTCCTGGATTCCACCTTTGTAATGGAATTCCTTGATTGTTTCTAAGCCTGGCCTCATATCTTCAAGCTTAATTTTTAATCCTTTTGTCAAAAAAGCTGTCTCTTGCAGTCTTTTTCTTAATACATCAAATTCATATTCTGTGGTCTCAAATATTTCAGCATCAGGTTTAAAGTGTATAAAGGTACCAGTTATATCAGTAGTTCCAACTTCTTCTACTGTACCTATTGCAAGCCCACGCTCATATCTTCCTTCATGGATAACTCCATCTACATATACTTGTACTATTAGCCACTCAGAAAGAGCATTTACAACAGCAGCTCCTACACCATGTAAACCACCTGATACCTTATATCCACCACCACCAAATTTTCCACCAGCATGTAAGGTTGTTAGTACAACCTCTAAGGCAGAAAGTCCTTTTTCTTTTATAACACCTACAGGTATACCACGCCCGTTATCCTTAACAGAAATTGAATTATCAGGATGAATTTTAACCTCTATTTCATCACAGTATCCCGCCAAAGCCTCATCAACTGCATTATCAACAATTTCATATACCAAGTGATGAAGACCCTTTGTAGAAGTACTACCAATATACATACTAGGTCTTTTACGTACCGCCTGTAGTCCCTCTAAAACCTGTATTTGCTTTTCGTCATAATTCGGTACCATAATTAAAATCTCACTCCTTTATTTAAAAGCCATTTAGCTAAAATAGCCCATAGACACAAAGTTTCATCTTATATTATATATTAAAAATCAGCTTCTTACAACAAAGCTAACTAACAACTCCCTTATTAACTTTAAAGAGCTTACCTATGTTCTGTTTATTCCACACGCCTTCCTCGATACCAGTACATGTAATTAATGTCTGTATATCCTTGGTATGTGTAAATAAAAATTGCTGACGATGATAGTCAAGTTCAGAGAGCACATCATCTAGTAATAAAACTGGCTGCTCCCCTAGTATTCCTTGTATCATCCTCAGCTGGGCTAATTTTATTGATAAAACAACTGTACGCTGCTGGCCTTGGGATCCATAAGTACGCACATCCATATCATTTATTAGAAAAGCCATATCATCTCTATGGGGACCTATAGAAGTTGATCTTCTAAAAATATCCTTTTGATGATTAGCAGTTAATCTTTCCTGATACTGCTTTGTAGTTACACTTGGCTCATATACTATCTCTAATTTTTCTTTACCCCCGGATATATTGTAATGGATCTCTTGTGCTATCTCCTGTAATTCATTTATAAAATCCTGCCTTTTATTTATTACAATAGATCCGTATTCAATCATTTGTAAATCCCATACTTCTAGCACATTGCTGGCATCATTAATATTGTCAAATTTTTTAAGTAAATTATTACGTTGCTTTAAAACCTTATGGAACTTTCCAAGTGCATCGTAATATACCCTATCTAACTGACTTAATTCAATATCAATAAAACGTCTTCTCTCCCCTGGACTTCTCTTAACCATCTTTAAATCTTCAGGTGAGAACATAACCACATTCAAAACCCCAAGTAAATCCCCTAGCCTCTTAATAGGAATACGATTAACAGCTACTCCCTTACCTCTATTATCTATATGAAAATCTATAGTGTCCTCGACATACTTTTTTTGTATTTTCATTTTGATATGTGCATCATCTTGGTCCCATTTAATAACTTCTCTTTCCTTATTTGTGCGATGGGATCTTGCTGTTGCACATAAGTAGATTGCCTCTAATATATTAGTCTTTCCCTGTGCATTATCTCCTA
This sequence comes from Candidatus Epulonipiscium sp., assembly GCA_012518255.1. Lineage (GTDB taxonomy): Bacteria > Bacillota > Clostridia > Lachnospirales > Cellulosilyticaceae > JAAYSX01. The sequence continues at coordinate 6,052 of JAAYSX010000013.1, forward strand.
CAAAAACATTAATACCCGGATGGAGTACTAGGTTTAGATAATTGTAATTGCGGAAATTCTGCAATGATAATTCCCCAATATACATGTTCCCCTCCGTGACTAATTAATTATATATTCTATTCCATTAAATTCAATTATATCATCTTTGTATAGCTTTCTGCCTCTTTGTGTACAAATTTCATTATTTACACTAACTAGGCCTTGCTGAATAACCTGCTTAGCTTCCCCGCCTGATTGAACTAGGCTTTCCATTTTCATGAATTGGGATAAACTAATATACTCAGTATTTATTATAATCTTATTCATAACTTGTCTCCTTTAGACTTTAGCTCCTATGCACTAAGGCGTATTGGCAATATTAAGTATTTAAAATCATTCCCTTTTACAGGCTGAATAATACATGGTGCTAGGGAAGATATGAAATAAATTTCAACTTGATCATCATCAATTGCCTTTAGAGCCTCTATTAAATACTTAGGATTAAATGCTATTAGCAAATCTTTACCGTCAAGTGATGCTGTAATCTCTTCCCTAGCTGTACCTAAATCTGTATTAGAAGTAATAATCATCTTATCTGATGTTAACTGGATTTTAATTGGATTCTTCTTACCTTCACGTGAGATTAAAGCTGCTCTTTCGATACTTAGTAAAAGTGCATTCCTATCAATTAGTACCTTGGTTTCATAATCGCTGGAGAAACTTTGCTCATAACGTAAGAATTCACCTTCAAGTAAACGAGATACAACAGTGCTAGAGCCTAGGTCAAATAATACATGCTTATCTGTAAAGAATATGGTAACAATATCAGTATCTTCTGTAGATAGAATTTTACTTATCTCACCAAGTGTCTTTCCTGGAACGACAACATTTACATTGTCATTCTCAATTGATAAATCAGTATGACGATAGGATATACGATAACCATCTACTGTAACCATGTTAAGTCCATCATCCTTAAGCTGCATAAGGGCTCCCGTTAGTATTGGGCGAGTTTCTTCTTGAGCTATGGAAAAATGTGTTTGCCTAATTATATCCTTAAGTTTTGGTTGAGGAAGTGTTACTCCATGCAATTTTTCTACTTTAGGCAATTCAGGAAAATCATCTCCAGATTGTCCTGCTATTTGAAATTTTGAATTATGACAACGAATTGTCGTCATGTAATTCTCATCTACGCTAATCTCTATTTCTTCATTAGGTAATTTTCTTATAATTTCCGAGAATATTTTAGCTTCAAGTGCTACATAACCTGGTTCAAGTATGTCTGAAGCAATAGTACTTTCAATACCAAGTTCCAGATCATTTCCTACAAGTACTAACTTATCATTTTTTGTTTGTATTAATATACATTCTAATATAGGTAAGGTTGTTCTATTGGAAACTGCTTTGAGTACTGTATTTACACTTTCTAATAATATTTCTTGTTGGCAACGAATATGCATTTGTGTATAACCCCTTTCGGTAAAACAATAATATAATAAAAGATATTTTAGTAGTAATAGTAATAGGGGGTGTTAATAGTGTTAGTAACCCCCTTAACTTTAGATTAAACAGTTACTTGAACGTGTTTATAAAGCTGTGGATAAAAATATATAACTTTTTAGTTATTCACATTGTACACAAAAAAAACAGTAATAAAAGTTATCCACAAAAAGTACACATGGATAACCACAGCTTATTATTTGTAATATATGGCTTATTTGCCAGTAATTTTTTGTTCTAGTTCATTAATTGTTTGCGCCAGTTCAATATCTGTTTCCATTTCCCTAGCGATTTTTTCATAACCGTGAATTATAGTTGTATGATCCCTTCCACCAAATTGATTTCCTATCTTAGGTAAGGATAAATCTGTAAGTTTCCTAGATAAGTACATAGCTATTTGGCGTGGATATGATATGCTTCTGGTTCTTTTAGATGACTTAAAGTCTTCTGGCTTTAAATGAAAGTGTGCTGCTACTATTTCCTGGATATACTCGCAGGTAATAACCTTAGGCTTGTCCTTAGAAATTAAGTCTTTAAGGGCTTCATTAGCGAGTTCAACAGAAATAGGTTTATTGGTTAATGAAGAAAAAGCAATAATACGATTTAAGGCACCTTCAAGTTCCCTTATATTAGATACAATAGTCTTAGCAATAAATAGGAAGACATCTTCGGGTACAAATAGACCTTCAAGTTCAGCCTTCTTTCTTAAGATTGCTATTCTAGTTTCTAAATCAGGGGTCTGTATATCGGCTATAAGTCCCCATTCAAAACGGGATCTTAGCCTTTCTTCAAGAGTTTCAATTTCTTTTGGTGGCCTATCACTTGATATAATAATTTGTTTATTAGCATCATGAAGAGTATTAAATGTATGGAAGAATTCTTCCTGGGTACGCTCCTTACCTACTACAAACTGTATATCGTCAATTAGTAAAATATCAATGTTACGATATTTATTACGAAAAGCCTCGTTTTTATCATCACGAATAGAGTTAATTAGTTCATTAGTAAACTTTTCTGATGAAGCATATAAGATTTTAGATTGTGCATTTTGAGAAGCTATATAATGAGCTATTGAATGCATTAAGTGGGTCTTACCAAGTCCAACCCCACCATATATAAAAAGCGGATTATATGCTTTAGCAGGAGATTCGGCTACAGCTAGGGCTGCTGCATGTGCTAGTCGGTTACTATTTCCTACCACAAAAGTATCAAAAGTATATCTTGGATTTAAATTACTTTGGGTATTAAGAGGATCTTTAATTTTATCCATTTGTTTTGTAGAATTAGCTTCCTTTTGAGAAGTAGCTACATTATCCGATGAATTTGGCAAAACAAACTCAAAGTCGTATTCCTTATTTAATACTTGTAAAGCGCTATTTTGGATAAGTGGTAAATACCGGGTACTTAGAATATCTTGATTAAATTGGTTTTGTACTTCAATAATCATTGAATTGCCCTCAATACCTATTAGTTTTGTTTCTTTAAACCAGGTATTGTATCCAACAGGCGAAGTTTCGGGCTCAATGACTTCTAAGACTGCTTGCCATTGGTTCTTGAGACGTTGATTCATTTTTGAAATTCCTCCTAAAATAAGACGTACTTTCTAGACTAGTTAACACGTTATTAAGATACTATCCACAATGTTGATTAAATAATCACATGCTAACAAAATCTGTTTATATATCTATGTAAGTTAAAATTAAAAAAAGAATGTGGATAGTTATGTAGAAAAAGAAAAAACTCGATTTATACTGAAAAACATAGTAAAATAACAATATTTTTATACTTATACACAGAGTTATCAACGGAATGTGGATAAGTATTTGCTTTTAATAGTATCAACAGGTATTCCTATGATAACAAAAAATATGTGGATAAGCAATGTATTTTAAAAAATATCCACAAGTAAGTTATCCAGAATAAGATATTAAATAAAGGGAATTGGTAAAAAAAGAATATAGTAGAACTTATATAAGATATGCTTGACTATGTTTATTAAATTTAATATACTAGTAATAGTGTTTATTTGTAATATAAATGACTCTATATGAAATTATCTAAGTTAGAGATATTGGAATAATTTGTACACGAGGAGGAAAGATTTAAATGAAGAGAACATATCAACCGAAGAAACGCCAAAGAAGCAAAGAGCACGGTTTTCGTAAAAGAATGAAAACAAGAAGTGGAAGAGCAATAATTAGCAAGAGAAGAGCAAAAGGCAGAAAAAAATTATCAGCATAAAACAAGGCCGCAATATTGTGGCCTTGTTTTGCCTTAACTATAAAGTAAGTATGGGAGTCAATTTATGAAAAACACGGAATCGCTTAAGAAGAATAATGATTTTAGGATAGTGTATAGGAATGGAAAATCTGTTTCTAATAGATTGTTGGTTTTATATAAGTTACCTAATAATACAAATAGAAATAGATTAGGAATTTCGGTAAGTAAAAAAGTAGGCAATAGTGTTGTCAGAAGCAGGATCACAAGATTAATTAGGGAATCGTATAGAAAGCATGAAGATAAAGTAAGTATTGGATGGGACTTAGTTATAATTGCAAGAAACCCCGCGAATGGAGCTACATTTCATGAAATTTCGGGATCGATGTATGATGTTTTTAAAAAACATAAGATATATGAGGATAAGTAACCTAATAAAGAAAATACTATTAATGTTTATTAGGTTTTACCAGGAGGCTATATCTCCTTTATTAGGCCCTAGTTGTAGATTTACTCCAACTTGTTCCCAGTATAGCTATGAAGCTATTACAGAACATGGTATTATTAAGGGTGTATATTTAGGAATAAAGAGGATACTAAAATGTAATCCTTTTTTTGAAGGGGGATATGATCCTGTTCCTTATAAGAAGAAATAGGCATAGCATAAAATTATAAACACATCCTATATTAAGTCTATTCACGTAGTACCGCAAGGAAATAATTTTTTAAAATTTAATAAAAGTTATCTATTAAGGAGGAAAAATATGGGATGGATTACATCTTTTTTTGGAATGTTACTAAACTATATATTTGAACTTGTAGTTTGGGTAATGCCAACCCCTGTTGCAACCCTAGGAATCTCAATAATAGTATTTACAATAATAACTAGGCTATTAATGACACCACTTCAGGTGATGCAACAAAAGACATCTAAGGGTATGGCTGCTATACAACCAGAAATGCAAAAGTTACAAGATAAATATAAGAACAAAAAGGACGCTGAGTCTCAAGCACAGTTTTCAGCAGAAATGCAAAAACTATATAAAAAGCACAATATAAATCCACTAGCTGGATGCTTGCCTTTACTTATACAACTACCTCTTATTATGGCACTATTTGGGGTACTTAGGGATGCAAGTTCATATATAATGAAATTAAAGGAAGTATATATAGGACTAGCTGATAACATAATGAATTCAGTGGCTAACTATCAGGAAATTTTACAACCCTTTGTAGATATTCATGGGATGAATGGAAAGATTAAGTTTGACCTAACCCAGGTTACCGCAAGTAATGGGACTCTAGGAGTTAAGGAGCTTTTAAGTAAGTTGACTAGCTTGCAATGGACAGAATTAATGGCTCAAATACCAGCTGATGCATCTGCAGGTATACAAACTCTTTTAGAACAAAAAAGAAACTTTGAATGGTTTGGTGTTAACCTAGTTGATACACCTGCACAATTAGTAAGTAGTGGAATGTGGATTGCCCTAATAGTTCCTTTATTAGTATGGGGATCAACAATTATATATTCAAAATATGCAATGGCGCAAAACCAAATGAACCAACCTAAAACTGCTGAAAGTGAGCAACAAGAAAAAACAATGGGTGTTATGAATATGGTGCTACCACTTATGACTGCATTTTTCTCATACACTATGCCATGTGGACTAGCATTATATTGGATTGTTGGTAATGTAATTATGCTTATACAACAGGTAATAGTAACAAGAATGATTGAACCAAAAAGTACTGTAGCTAACAATTAACAATAAATTTGGGGGTATGATTTCTTATGAAATTTGTAGAAAAGATTGGTAAAACAGTAGATGATGCCATTACAGAGGCACTTGTTGAGTTAATGGTAACAAGGGATAATGTGGACATTGAGATACTCGAAAAAGGTTCAAAAGGATTTCTAGGTATAGGTGCAAAGGATGCTAAGGTAAGGGTAAGTGTCAAGGAAAAGGATAAAGAAGTAATATTAGATGAGCCAGTACTTGAAGAACCCACAATTAGCATAGAAAAAGACGATGCTAGTGATTTAATAAATCCAGCTCAAATAGGTGAAGAATTTTTAGCTGAGATATTAGAAAAAATGGGTGTTGAAGCAGAGATAGAAACCAAAACTAGTAAAAATCAAATCGATATGAATATTAGTGGAGAAAAAATGGGGCTAATTATTGGAAAAAGAGGCGAAACCCTAGATGCTATTCAGTATTTAGTTAATCTAGCAGTTAACAAAAATACTGATACCTATACCCGTGTAATTATTGATACTGAAAATTACAGGAAACGTAGGGAAGAAACTCTTAGGAAATTAGCAAATAGATTAGCTAAAAGGGCAGCTCAAACCAACCAAAAGGTTGTACTTGAACCTATGAATCCTTATGATAGAAGAATTATTCATGCAGCCCTACAAAAAAGTAAAATAGCTAGAACCTATAGTGAGGGTAAAGAACCATATCGTAGGGTAGTAATCGTACCAAAAAATGATAGCGAACACAATAAAAAATAACAATTCAAACCCAGTTAAATTACTGGGTTTTTTTACACTTGAAAGGAGACAAACCATGCAATTATATGATACAATATCTGCAATATCTACGGCACCTGGTACAGGCGGAATAGGTATTATAAGAGTTAGTGGAAAAGATGCCATTGAAATTGTTGATAAGATATTTAAAATGAAATCAGGTAAGAAACTTGCAGAGGTGAAGTCACATACAGTTAATTATGGGCATATTGTAGATTTACAAACAGGACAAACAATAGATGAAGTATTAGTTATGCTAATGAAAGGTCCAAGGACATTTACCAAAGAAGATGTAGTGGAAATTAATTGCCATGGTGGACCCTTACCAGTAGAGAAAGTATTAATGGCAACATTAGAAGCAGGGGCTAGACTTGCAGAAGCGGGAGAATTTACCCAAAGGGCATTTTTAAATGGGCGCATTGACCTATCCCAGGCAGAAGCAGTAATAGATGTTATAGATGCAAAAACAGATATTTCACTATCTCAGGCCATGGGACAGCTAGAAGGTAACCTATCAAAAAAAATAAAAGAATATCAGGATGAACTTTTGCAAGTTATTGCTAGAATAGAGGTATCTATAGATTACCCTGAATATGATTTAGACGAGCCCATAGACCTTAACTATAAGGAAGAGATTATTTTAATTAAAAATAAAATGGAAGATCTACTAAGTACAGCTGATACTGGGAAGATGATTAGGGAAGGTGTACAAACAGCAATTATTGGTAAACCCAATGTAGGGAAATCTTCACTACTTAATGCTTTACTAGAAGAGAATAAAGCTATAGTAACAGATATACCAGGAACAACCAGGGACTTGGTTGAAGCTTACCTTAATATAGATGGGATTCCCTTTAAGTTACTTGATACAGCAGGAATAAGGGAAACAGAAGATCTTGTAGAGCAAATAGGGGTAGGACTATCTAAAACAGCTATAGAAGAAGCAGATCTAGTTATAATGATTCTGGATAGTTCAAGTAAACTTACTAAAGAGGATCTTGAAATAATTGATAGTATTAAAGGGAAAAATATAATATTCGTATTAAATAAGGAAGATCTACCGCCAGTAATTACCCGGGAAATAGTAGAGGAACATGCAGGTAATAATCCTCTTATATATATATCAACAAAAAGCAAAAATGGTATAGATGAGCTTAAGAAGACTATGAGCTCCTTTGTTAATCAAGGGAAAACTGAAGTATCTACAGGAGCTACAATAGCTAATGTAAGACATAAAGAGGCTCTAGTTAAAGCTATACAAAGTCTTGATAAGGTTATAGAAACAATAGATTTAGGTATGCCAGAAGATTGTATGGCTATAGATTTGCATGATGCATATGGATATTTGGGCATGATTATAGGAGAAACTATAAAAGAAGAAATTATAAGCGAACTATTTACTCGCTTTTGTTTAGGTAAGTAAAGGAGAAAGATATGACATATATAGCTGAAAGTGTAGATGTTGTAGTTATTGGAGGTGGACATGCTGGTTGCGAGGCTGCTCTAGCCGCTGCAAGACTTGGAAAAAATACTATTATGTTTACTATGAATTTAGATAGTATAGCTATGATGCCGTGCAATCCTAATATAGGTGGAACCTCAAAGGGACATCTTGTAAGGGAAATAGATGCCCTTGGGGGGGAAATGGGCAAAAATATAGATAAGACTTTTATTCAATCTAAAATGTTAAATACAGCCAAAGGACCAGCAGTACATTCACTGAGGGCTCAGGCAGATAAGCATGAATATGTAAAAGAAATGAAGAGAGTTTTAGAAAACACACCAAACCTACAAATTAAACAGGCAGAAATAGTAGATATTAATATAGAAAATGATCAAATTAAATCCGTAATAACTTCACTAGGGGCTATTTATCCATGTAAGGCAGCTATATTATCTGCAGGAACCTATCTTAACTCCCGTTGTTTAACAGGCCAGCATGTAGAATATTCCGGCCCAGATGGATTAAAAAGCTCACAAAAATTAACTAAGGCCCTAGAAGATAAAGGGATAGAAATAGTAAGATTTAAAACAGGAACACCTTGTAGGGTTAGCAAAAATAGTATAGATTTATCTAAGATGGAGCCACAACCTGGTGATGACACCCTAGTACCTTTTTCCTTTGAAAATACAGAGGTGGATATTAGAAGGGAACAGGAATTATGCTACCTTGCCTATACTAACCAAGCTACTCATGATTTAATAAGGGATAACCTTCACTTGTCACCCATGTATTCAGGAGAAATAGAAGGGGTAGGTGCAAGATACTGCCCTTCAATAGAAGACAAAATAGTAAGATTTGCAGATAAGGATAGACATCAAATCTTCCTTGAACCAGAAGGTTTAGATACAACAGAAATGTATGTACAAGGGCTTAGCTCATCACTTCCTGAAGATGTTCAAATAAAAATGCTTAAAACCATTCCAGGGATGGAGAATGTAGAAGTTATGAGAACAGGATATGCCATAGAATATGACTGTGTTAACCCAACCCAGCTTAGGCCTAGCTTAGAATTTAAAAATATTAAGGGATTTTATAGTGCAGGCCAAACAAATGGAAGTTCAGGGTATGAAGAGGCAGCGGCTCAAGGATTAATTACAGGGATTAATGCAGCATTATATATAGATGGTAAGAAACCACTTATAATTGATAGATCTGAAGGATATATAGGAGTATTAATAGATGATCTAGTCATTAAGGGAACTAATGAGCCATATAGGATGATGACTTCAAGGGCTGAATATCGCCTACTATTACGCCAGGATAATGCAGACCTTCGTTTGACACCCAAGGGTTATGAAGTAGGCCTAATCGGGGAAGAAAGATATAATAGGTTCATAGAAAAAAGAGAACTTATAGACAAGGAACTAAAAAGGCTAAAAAACACCTATATTAGTAACTCTAATCAGGTTCAAGAAATACTAAAAGAGAGTAAGAGTACAGAGCTAAGATCAGGTGCCTCACTTTTTGAATTACTAAAAAGGCCAGAAATAAGTTATGAAGCCTTAGAGCCAGTAGATAATGAAAGACCTAAACTAACTAAAGAAGTAGTTGAACAGGTAATGATTGAATTAAAGTATGAAGGCTATATAAAAAGGCAACATCAACAAGTAGAGCAATTCAAAAAACTAGAAAATAAAAAATTACCTCAAGATATAGATTACAAGGAAATAAAAGGACTTCGTATAGAAGCAATACAAAAACTAGATGAAATTAAACCCGTATCTATAGGTCAAGCATCTAGGATTTCTGGAGTTTCCCCAGCAGATATATCAGTGCTTTTAATGTATTTAGAGCAATGGGGGCAAAGAAAGGCAGATTTGGTGAAAGATAATGAATGAAAAAGAAAGACTAAAGTCAGGAGCAAGTAAACTTGGCATTGATCTTACAGATAAGCAAATTAAGCAATTTATAAGGTATATGGATATGCTTATAGAGTGGAATGAAAAAATGAACTTAACAGCTATAATAGAGCCTATGGATATAATAGAAAAGCACTATTTAGACTGTCTAACTATAGCAAGGGTAGAAGGATTTAAAGGTCAAGGCAGCCTAATAGACATAGGTACAGGAGCAGGATTTCCTGGTTTAGTACTTAAAATAGCTTTTCCGGACCTTAAAGTAACATTAGTAGACTCCTTGCAAAAAAGAATTAGCTTTCTAGAAGCTGTTATAGAAGAACTTGAACTTAAAGATGTAGAATGCATCCATAGTAGGGCAGAGGACCTAGGTAAGGATAGTCAATATAGGGAAAGGTTTGATATGTGTGCCTCAAGGGCAGTAGCCCATCTGGCAGTATTATGTGAATATAGTTTACCTTTAGTTAAGGTTGGTGGTAATTTTTATTCATATAAGGGGCAAGATATTAAAGACGAAAAGGAAGAAAGCTCAAAAGCCATTAAAGTGTTTGGTGGGCAAGTAAACAATATTAAAGATATAACAATTCCAGATACAGATATTACCCATAGTATTATAAAAATAGGTAAAATTTCGCCCACACCCAAAAAATATCCAAGAAAAGCAGGGAAACCATCAAAATCTCCTATAGGAATTACAAAATAAATAATATACTATAGTTTAAGAGAGTATGATGTGATATGCTAGTTACTTAAGAGGTAATATTTGTTAAGGGGGTTATTTAATAATGCAAAAGGATTTAAAGATAGAGAACATTGAAGTTGATAAAATAAGGCCTAATCCCTATCAACCTAGAAAATCATTTAATCAAGCAGCTTTAGATGATTTAGCAGGATCTATTAAAGAGCATGGATTAATGCAACCAATAACTGTGAGGGAAATAGGAGATAGCTATCAGCTAATAGCAGGAGAACGTAGACTAAAAGCTTCAAAGCTAATAGGGCTAGAAGAAATACCAGCAGTAATAATAGAGGTAAGTAATCAAGATAGTGCAGTACTGGCCTTAATAGAAAACCTACAAAGGGAAGACTTAAACTTTATAGAAGAAAGTCAGGCCTATTATGATATAATGCAAGATTATGGTTATACTCAGCAACAATTAGCAAAAAGTATAGGAAAGAATCAATCTACTGTTGCTAATAAGTTAAGACTACTAAAATTACCAGATAATATTATAAAGATTGTACTAGAAAAAGAACTAAGTGAGAGGCATGCAAGGGCACTACTTAAGTTACCAGAGGAAGAACTTCAAGAGAAGGCATTAAAAGAAATTATAAGTAAGGATTTAAATGTTAAGCGTACAGAAGACCTAATTAAAAAAATGCTTATAAATCATAGCCAGGAAGATAAGATTAAGAAACAAAAGGATCAGAAAGTTAAAAAATATCTAAAGGATATTAGGCTATTTACTAATACAATTACACAGGCAGTAGATCTTATCCAACAATCCGGTGTAGATGCTAAATATACTATGGAAGAAAAATCGGATGAATATGAAATAAAAATTAAGATACCGATTAAATAAATTCAGGAGGATATGAGGATGGCAGAAGAAAGAAGAAAACGAACACTAAGAATGGTACAGTGTGCAGTTTTTTTAGCGATGTCTTTTGTGGTAAGAATAGTAGAGCAAAGTTTTCCTATTACTATGGGGGGAGTAAACTTTATGAAATTAGGTCTATCAGCCCCATTTACCTTGATGCCGGCTATCTTATTTGGTCCTACATATGGGCTTATTGCAGGTGCATTATCAGACTTAATGAACTTATTTATTCCAAATCCCGTACAGTGGATACCCTGGCTAACCTTAACAGCAGCCCTCAAAGGGTGGATGGTTGGTCTTATCTGGAAATGGATAAAGTGTGCGGACTATAAGAAAGTACGTAGAGGAATGTTAGTTAGTTTTTCAGCTATAGGAATTATGGGGTTTGTAAATCTTATAGTAAGTAAGTTTTTTGTTAATACTGGATATGCCCAAATTATACTTGAATTAAATTCAAGGGAAAAAACTATACCAAATATAACAACATATGGATTTATAATTTCGGCTTTAGTAGTATTTGCTTTACTTTTTATAGCATCTAAGGTTGAAGAAGGTATGGGTATATATTCACAAAGACGTAATATTAATAATATATTTTTATTGTTTATGGCAGTTTTACCAGCCTCAATTATACAAACAACACTAAATACATTTATTTTACGTTCTATGATAGCACAACATGCAGAGATAGCATTTATGATTTATTTTATTCCTAGAATAGCAAAAACATTAATTGTTGGAGTAATAACCGTTATAATTATAAATGATGTACTATTATTGTTATATAGTAAGGCTTATCCAGATATGTATAGGGAATCGATGTGCTATAATACGTCTAGACAATAGGTTATTAATTATGAGTAAGGAGTAATACAAATGAGAGATTTTAAATTAGAATTAGCCCAATCAATAAACAAACATGTACCAGATATGGAAGTTAATGACATAATAAAAACAATTGAGATACCTACTAATTCAGAAATGGGTGATTATGCATTTCCCTGCTTTAGGTTAGCAAAAACTTTTAGGAAAGCGCCACCTTTAATCGCTCAAGAACTAGCTGATAATCTGGAAGATATTGATTTTATAGAGAATGTAGAGGTTGTTAATGCCTATATAAACTTCTTCATAAATAAGGAAGTTTATGTTAAGACTATATTAGATGAAGTCTTAGATAAAGAAGATAAATTTGGATATAAGGAGCCAAACAGCAGGGGTAATATTGTAGTTGATTACTCAGCACCTAATATTGCAAAACCCTTCCATATAGGTCACCTTAGATCAACTGTTATAGGTAACAGTTTATATCGTATACATGAGGCGCTAGGATATAATTGTATTGGGGTTAATCACCTTGGAGATTGGGGTACCCAATTTGGAAAACTAATAGTTGCCTACAAAAAATACAGTAGTAAGGAAGAAGTTGAAGAAAAGGGCATAAGTGAACTTCTAAGAATCTATGTATTATTCCATGAGGAAGCAGAAAAGGATCCAAGTTTAGATGATATGGCAAGGGACTATTTCACTGCTATGGAAAGAGGAGATGAAGAATCATTAGAACTTTGGAGGTGGTTTAAGGAAGTAAGTTTAGAAGAATTTGAGCGAGTATATAAGCTGTTAGATATTACATTTGATAGTTATAATGGTGAATCCTTCTATAATGATAAAATGGAACCAGTAATCAAGGAACTGGAAGATAAGGGACTTTTAGAAGATAGTGAAGGGGCAAAAATAGTTAAACTAGAAGATAAAGATATGCCACCGTGCCTAATCACAAAGAAAGATGGAAGTACCCTATATGCAACTAGAGATATAACAGCAGCCCTATATCGTAAGGAAACATATGATTTCGAAAAAGCTATATATGTTACTGCACTTCAGCAAAACCTGCACTTTGCCCAATGGTTTGAAGTTATTAGGAAAATGGGTTATGACTGGGCAGATGATTTAGTTCATGTACCTTTTGGTATGGTAAGTATGGAAGGGAGCAAATTCTCAACAAGAAAAGGAAATGTTGTACTACTAGAAGATATTCTGAATCAGGCAGTTGAAAAGACTAGAACAATAATAGAAGAAAAGAATCCTAATCTTGAAAACAAAGATTATATTGCAGAAAAAGTAGGTATAGGTGCGGTAATATTTGATGATATGTACAATAGTATTATTAAGGATATCCAATTTTCATGGGATAGGGTACTGAACTTTGAAGGAGAGACAGGACCATATGTACAATATACCCACGCTAGAACATGCAGTGTTTTAAGAAGGGCTGATATAAATCTGGCAGATATACAAATTAAGGATATTGATTATAGTGTATTAACTGACCCGGCAACGGTAGGAGTTATTAAGGCAATATCTAGATTTCCACAGGTAATAGAAGAAGCGGCTAACAAGTACGAACCATCATTTGTAGCTAGATTTCTTATAGATGTAACACAAGCATTTAATAAATTCTATCATGATAATTCAATATTATCAGCAGAAGAAAGTACTAAGAATTCAAGACTTGCAGTTGTGGCAGCAACAAAGTATACAATAGAAAGTGGTTTATTCCTATTAGGTATATATGCGCCAGAACAAATGTAAACTTTATGCGAGGGGTGTAAATATGAAGAAGGTTGAATTTTTATATAATCCAAATGCTGGAAGCAAGAAGATACAAGGTTCCTTAGATATGGTTATATATAAATTTCAGGAAGCGGGCTTTGATGTAGGGATATATAGAAGTATGGCCAAGGGCGATATGGCAAGATATATTGAGGAATACATTACTGATGACAATACGGATTTACTATTAATATCAGGTGGGGATGGATCTGTTAATGAAGTTGTTAATGCAATGATGCATAAAAATATATCAGTACCACTAGGAGTCTTACCCCTTGGAACTGCTAATGACTTTTCAACCTTACTAGGCATACCACAAAATGTAGAGGAAGCCTGTGATGCAATATTACAAATGGATATAAAGCCAGTGGATGTGGGAAAAGTTAATGATAAATATTTTATTAATGTATGTAGTGCAGGTTTATTTACTACAGTCTCCCATGAAATAGATATAGGGCTGAAGAATAGATTTGGTAAAATGGCCTATTATGTAAAAGGGCTAGAACAAATTCAGGGATACCAACCTATGCATTTAGAATTCGAAACAGAAGAAGGTATACAAGAAGAAATGGTTTCTTTATTTTTAATATTTAATGGTAAAAGTGCAGGGGGATTTGATAAACTTGGGAAATATGCCCTAATTGATGATGGACTTCTAGACCTTGTGATTATTAAAGCAGTGGCAGTTCATGAGATTTTGCCCCTATTTATTAAAGTATTGCAAGGAGAACATATACACGATGCAAGGATATCATATATGCAGGTTCCTAACATCAAGGTAAACTGCCTAAATGAAGATTGTGCTATTTCAGATGTTGATGGAGAAATGGGACCAGGATTTCCATTAGATGTTTCTGTTATAAAGAACAAGCTAAGAGTGTGCACAAATTTAAATAAATAAATATTTATCCCTTATTAAGGCTATGTACCTAGGTACATAGCCTTAATTGTTTCACGTGAAACAATTAAGCTTATTTACATTATCTGCAAATTAAGTTATGATATAAGAAGTGGAAAAATTAGAGAAGGAGGCATATATGGGGAAAATTATTTCTATAGTAAACCAAAAGGGTGGAGTAGGTAAAACTACTACAGTTATTAACTTGGCAGCATCATTAAATAAGCTTGAGTATAAGGTTCTAGTAGTAGATATGGACCCACAGGGGAATGCAAGCAGTGGGTGTGGAATAGAGAAAAACAAGGTTTCTAATACAATATATGATTATTTAATTGGTAATATAGGGATTAAAGATATTATATATAAGACACCCATAGAGAAGTTTGATATAATACCAGCAAATATGAATTTGGCAGGTGCAGATATAGAGTTGTCTAATCAAATAAAAAGAGAGTTTTTACTATCCAAGGGACTAGAAGAAATTAAAGATAATTATGACTTCATTATTATAGATTGTCCTCCTGCAGTTAATCTGCTAACTATAAATTCACTAACTGCATCAGATTCAGTAATTATTCCTATGCAATGCGAATATTATGCATTAGAAGGAATATCACAGCTTATGCAGACTATTAAACTTATTAAAGGGAAAACAAATAAGGATTTAGCCTTGGAAGGTATATTATTTACAATGCATGACTCCAGGACTAACTTATCTAGGCAGGTAATAGAAGAGGTAAAGAAATATTTTAGCAAATATGTATATGAGACTAAAATTACTAGGAGTGTAAGATTAAGTGAGGCACCAAGTTATGGTGTTTCATGTATTACATACGCACCAAACTCTAAATCATCAAAACAATATATGGAATTTACTAAAGAGGTTTTAGAAAGGAATAATAAAAATGAATCAAAGAGGACTAGGTAAGGGATTATCAGCCCTACTTTCTGATGTTGTAACTAATGAAGAGGATGATCAGGTAAGAGAAATAGCGATTATAGATATAGAACCTAATCCATGGCAACCTAGGAAGACCTTTAGCGAATCACATATTAAGGAATTAAGCGAATCCATTGCCATACATGGGGTTATACAGCCTATTATACTACAGGAAAATGGAACAAAATATACTATTATTGCAGGGGAAAGACGTTGGAGAGCAGCAAGACTGGCTGGCCTTAGTGTTATACCTGCTATTATAAGATCTTTTTCAGAGCAAGAGACACTGGAAATAGCTTTAATAGAAAACATACAAAGGGAAGATTTAAATACCATTGAACTAGCACAGGCCTATGAATACCTAGTAGAAGAATTTTCTCTGACCCAAGAAGAAGTAGCCAATAAAGTAGGAAAGAGCAGATCATCTGTAGCTAATATAATGAGATTACTTAATTTAAGTAGTTATGTACAGGAAAAGTTATCAGATAATGCTATATCATATGGTCATGCAAGGGCTATACTAGCTATTAGTGATGAAAAACTCCAAGAAGAAGTAACTGATGAAATTATTGCAAGCCAGTTAAGTGTAAGGGAAACAGAAAAATTAATCCAAAAACTTAATGAACCTAAGAAGGAAAAAATAGAAAAGCCTGAACAAAGTCCTTTTTATAAGGAACTACAAGAAGGATTACAAAACGCCTTAGGGACAAAGGTTCAGATAAGTCAAGGGAAGAAAAAAGGAAAAATAGAGATAGAATATTATTCTGAAGATGAACTAGAAAGAATTATAGGCTTAATTAAAAGATAGAAAGTGAAAGTAGGATATAAGATGCAAGAAATAATTGATTTTTTAAGTGCAAATATGGTATATATGATAATAGGATTAATAGCTACAAGTTTTTTGTTTTTAATTCTGATTATTATCTTATTTGCAAAGAATAGAAAACTAAAAAATAGATATAATGAATTTATGAAAGGTTCTGAAGTAGATATAGAAACATTATTAAGGGAGTCCATAGAAAGATCAGCAGATATACAGGATTCATATAAATATATAAGAGACTCCATAGATAGTATCCAAACTCAACTGAAAAACTGCGTACAAAAGGTAGGTATAGTAAGATATAATGCGGTTTCAGGGGTAGGATCAGACCTATGTTTTGCAGTTGCCCTATTAGATGAAGAAGACACAGGAGTTGTAATCAATGGTATATATACAAGGGATGGTTCCTATACCTATGCCAAAGAGGTTACCCTAGGATCTTCTAAGCATATTTTATCAGATGAGGAAAAAGAAGCCATTAAGAGGGCACAAGAAATAATCTAATGTTTTATTGCTCCTTGTATAAAAATTAATATATAGGCAATACTATAATAGAAGTAATAAATGTTCCACGTGGAACATTTATTACTTCTATTATACTTTAGGCATTAATACTTGACATAAAAGCCAAAGTAATTTATGCTATTTATAAAACATAATAAGATATATAACTATGATAAGAAATCAGTGCTTCCATCCTTTCCAGAGAAGAAATCCTTAGGCTGTAAGATTTCCATGTGATTAACCACTGTCCAAGCTTTGAGTTCTGCATAAAGTCATAAGTGCAGCGGTTCTCCCGTTATAGAGATCTCAAGTGAATGTACACTTACTTTTAATGTACATTAACAAGGGTGGTACCACCGAATACATAAGCTCGGTCCCTTTTGGGATTGGGTTTTTTTGTGTCTAAATATAATGTAAATAAGAAGTTTAATAGAGGGGGTTTTTAAAGTGTCAAAGAAATTCGTATCAGAAATTACAGATATGGAAGTAGATTTTCCGCAGTGGTATACAGATGTTGTAAAGAAGGCAGATTTAATTGATTATTCAAGTGTAAGAGGTTGTATGATACTAAAACCATATGGTTATGGAATATGGGAGCTTTTACAGAAGCAATTAGATCAAAGATTTAAAGATACAGGTCACGAGAATGTATATATGCCTATGTTTATTCCAGAAAGTCTATTAGAGAAGGAAAAAGACCATGTGGATGGCTTTGCACCTGAGGTAGCATGGGTAACCCATGGTGGAGAAAGCAAACTAACAGAGAGGTTGTGTGTAAGACCAACTTCAGAAGTGTTATTCTGTGAGCACTATGCTAATGAGATAGAATCCCATAGGGACCTTCCTAAACTATATAATCAGTGGTGCTCGGTAGTAAGATGGGAAAAGACAACCCGTCCATTCCTTAGAACCCTAGAGTTCTTATGGCAAGAAGGGCATACAGCTCATGCAACATACCAAGAAGCTCAGGAAGAAACCCTTAAAATGCTAGATGTTTATGAAGAGTTTTGCCAGAATGTACTGGCTATACCTGTTATTAAAGGGGAAAAAACAGAAAAAGAAAAGTTTGCTGGAGCAGAGAAAACATATACTATAGAAAGTTTAATGCATGATGGAAAGGCCCTACAATCAGGGACAAGCCATAACTTTGGTAATGGATTTGCTAAGGCATTTGATATCCAATATACGGACAAGGATAATAAGCTTCAATATGTATACCAAACATCATGGGGAGTAACAACACGTCTTATAGGGGCAGTTATTATGGTTCATGGTGATAATAGAGGACTTGTACTACCACCAGCTATATCACCAGTCCAGGTTATGATTATACCAATAGCCCAGCATAAGGAAGGCGTATTAGAAAAGGCAGATCAGCTAAAAGAAGAAATATCCAAGATTGCAAGGGTAAAGATAGATGATAGTGATAAGTCTCCGGGGTGGAAGTTCAGTGAACATGAGATGAAAGGTGTTCCAGTAAGGGTAGAAATAGGACCTAGGGATATTAAGGCTAATCAAGCAGTTCTTGTTAGGCGTGATACTGGTGATAAAACAACTGTATCTATGGATAATTTAGCAGATGAAGTAGATAGCTTGCTAAAAACAATTCAAAAAGAAATGCTAGAAAAAGCCAAGCATCATAGAGAAGAGAATACCTTTATAGCTACAAATATGGACGAATTTGAAAAAATCCTAGATGAAACTCCAGGTTTTATTAAAGCAATGTGGTGTGGCAGCGAAGAGTGTGAAGATCAAATTAAAGACGATACTGGTGCAACCTCAAGATGTATGCCTTTTAAACAAGAATCAGTTTCAGAAACCTGCATATGCTGTGGTAAACCTGCAGAAACTTTAGTTTACTGGGGTAGGGCGTATTAAAGTATGAAGAAACCAACAATTAATCTACCTAAGGAAGTAGAAAGTATATTATATACACTTAATGAGTTAGGTTACGAGGCTTATATTGTAGGAGGATGTGTAAGAGATTCACTTATGGGCAATATCCCAAATGATTGGGATATTACTAGCTCTGCAAGGCCAGATGAGATTAAAAAGGTATTTTCTAAAACATATGATACAGGTCTAGAACATGGAACAGTTACTGTTAGGATTAAGAATGAATACCACGAGGTAACAACTTATAGGACTGAGGGTTTATATAAGGACCATAGAAGGCCTAGTGAGGTGGAATTTGTAAGTGATATAAATCTTGACTTAGGTAGGCGTGATTTTACAAGCAATGCTATAGCATATCACCCCAAGGAAGGGTATATAGACCCTTATAATGGGATGGAAGATATTAAAAAGGCTATATTAAGATCTGTAAGAAATCCAGTTGAAAGATTTACAGAGGATGCACTTAGGATACTTAGGGGTGTTAGGTTTTCAGCCCAACTTGGTTTTTCTATAGAGGAGGAAACCTTAGATGGGATGATAGAATGCAAGGACCTACTAAACCATATAAGTAAAGAACGTATTAGGGATGAAATGATTAAAATACTTTTATCCGACTCTCCAGATAAACTTATTGACATGCATAAGTGGGGTTTATTAGAATATGTAATACCAGAACTTACTAGCTGCTTTAATACACCCCAGAACCATCCCCACCATATATATGATGTGGGCACCCATACTATAAAGGCAATTAAAGAAACACCTAAGGACTTAATATTAAGGCTTACTATGTTACTTCATGATATTGGAAAGCCAGCAACCCATACTAGGGATAGGGATGGTATAGATCACTTTTATGGACATGTAGATAAAAGTGTAGATATGACCAGAAAAATACTAAGAAGGCTTCGCTTTGATAATAAAACTATTAGCCAAGTAAGTGCACTAGTAAAATATCATGATATTCATATAGAAGAAGAGCTAACAAGGGTTAAGATTAAAAAGATACTAAATCAAATAGGACCAGACCTATTTAGCAAGCTGCTTATAGTTCAAGAAGCTGATGCTAGGGCTCAAAACCCAGATAAATTAGGGCCTAAATTAGATAATTTAAAAGAAACTAGGGAGATATTTACAGATATAATTAAAAACAAGGAATGCTATTCGCTGGATGAACTAGAAATAAATGGAAAAAACCTTAAAGATATGGGTATAAATGAAGGAAGGGAGATTGGGGCAAGTCTACAATATGCATTAGAACTTGTAATTAAGAATCCCAATCTCAATAGAAAAGAGATCTTAGAAGAAAAAATAAAGGAATATAGACTTAAATAATAACACCCTGGTATAGTAACCGCTATACCAGGGTGTTATTTTCTTAATAAGGGTCTTATACTCACTATTAGATAAAAAGTAGATATTTTTTGATAAGGTAAATCATATAGATAATAGAGATGGCTTAAAACTGGTAAAAGCAAAAGGGGGGATATGGATGAAAATGATAAATAATGATATTTTTAAAAATTTCAAAACCACTGTTAGAAGATGCCATAAGTTTAGAGGAATGTATGTATGCGAAACAGATATGGGAACAAAAATAATTCGCATAAGTAAATACAGCCCGGAACAAGTAGAAATGGAGTATAGAATTAAGGCTCATCTAATAGAGAATGGATTTAACCACCTGGATCAGCTATATACAAGTCAGGAAGGTACCCCCTATGTAAAGTATAATGGCCTTATATATGTTATGACAGATTATAAGAAGGGTCAAACAGTTGATTTTTATAATAAAGAAGACATCAAAAATGCAATGCAGATATTAGCAAGCTTACACATTGCAGGTCAATGTTTTGATAATGTACCCAAAGATTTAAGCCTTAGAAAAATTAAGAACTTAGGGGAAGTATATGATAAAAGATATAGAGAAACAATTAAACTTAGAAAGAGGATAGAAAATACAAGTAGGAAAACAGACTTTGAAATATTATATTTAAAAAACTCAAATATATACCAGGAATACCAGGAGAAATCAAAGGAATATATTAATCCTATTAGCTATAAAAAATTAATAGATACAGCTAAAGGAAATAAAAGCATAGCTCACGGAGAATACACCTACCATAATATAATTAAGCTAGATAATGACTCCATGGAAATTAAGGGTTTTGAGGAAAGTGCCTATAATGTTCAAATTACAGATCTTGTATATATTACCAGGAGAATTATGCAAAGAAACCAGTGGGATGTTGATTTGCTTCTTACTATCTTGGAAGAATACAATAAAGTAAGGCCAATATCGGCAGACGAATGGAATATAATCAAGGGAATGATTATATTTCCAGAAAGATTTTCTAAACTATGTAATGAGTACTTCAATTCAAGAAGAAGATGGAATTATAATATGTTTGATAGGAAATTCACTAAAATATTAGGATATAAGGATGACTACATAAACTGCACTAATGAAATACTTAAATGGTAGGATGGTGGGATGTTATAATATAACATCCCATTACTATTGCACTTATCATAAAAATTAACTACAATAAGGATAAGTATAGATATTGATAAAGGTGAGTGACATGAAAAGACAAAGGAAAAAAACAGGCCAGGACCAATTTACACGAACAATGTTTACAGCAGCTATTATAGGTCTTAGTATAATTGTATTAACAGTTGCATATATGTTTAAATTATTTGCAGGTGATAAAGTTGGTGCCCACTTAGTTGGAGGTCATCAGGAATCATTTTCCCATGAACTGGAAGAGGGTGAACCGGCAAGTCATAGCTTAGTAGGAGTAATTTACAATATAAATAGCAGAAATATAAAAATATGGGATATAGAAGCAGAAAAGCACTTAAAGGTTAATATTAAACGTAGTACTGAAATAAAAGATAAGCATGGTAGGCTAATGACCAGACATGATATTCAGAAAGGGTCTATTGTAGAAATTACTTATAAAATAAAGGACAAGGAAATATTAAGTATACAGGAAAGCACCAGAGCCTGGGAAGAAGTAGGAGTTACGAATCTAAATATTGACATGGAAAATAATATAATAAAAATGAATAACCATAAATATCAATATAGGGATGATGTTATGGTAACTAATATGGAATCAACCCAAATAGATCTTTCTTATATCAATAGTTCTGATACCCTTAAGGTTAGGGGGATTGACAATCAGATATTGTCCATACAGGTTTTGGAAACAGGGGGCTACTTAAAATTAGCAAATGTGCCATCAAGCCAAGGGGTAGTTGAAATAGGAAATAATAAAATTTACCAAATAGGAGAAATACAAGATGGTATCCCCTTACCCGTAGGGGACCATAAAATTGTTATCCATATAAATGGTTATGAACCCTACCTAGAACACATTGAATTAACAGAAGAAGAAATTTATACCATAAATCTGGGGCAAATGAAAGAAATTATATCAAGCTTAAATATTAGGGTTGTTAACACCAATGAAGACTATACAGTAAAGATAAACAATAAAAGTTATAAGAAGGGTGAAACAATAAAAGTTAAGCCAGGGGACTATACACTAGGAGTAGTGGCAGAGGGTTTTAAGCCTTTAGAACTTCAAATTAATATTAAGGAAGGGCATCAGTCCCTAAGTATAAACTTAGAAGAAGAAGAGCAAATAGAAGACGGATCCCAGCCATCTAACCAGACAAATACAAGGCCAAATACAAGACCAGGCAATAGTAATAATACTAACAAGAATACTGGATCTAATAGCAGTAGTAATACAGGATCTAATACTGGAAACAAGGAAAAAGCAGAAGAAGAAATCAAGACAGTACAAATAATAATAGAAACTGAACCAGCAGAAGCTCAGGTATTTGTTAGTGGTGTTTATAAAGGGACAACTCCTACACTAACAGGACTTAAGCCAGGGGAATATAGTATAACTATTGAAAAGGAAGGTTACAACACCCTCTATAGTACTATTATTATAGATGCAAGCAACTCACAAAAAGGATTTCTATATACATTGGAAGAAGAAGAGTAACACCTTAGGAAATTGGGAATAAAATACACTATAGAAGGTGGTGTTACTATGTTTAAAATAGGAGACTATGTAGTTAGGAAATCCTATGGCAAAGATATACTATTTAGGATTGTAGACATACTTGAAAGTGATGTAGCTAATTTAATTGGTGTATCATATAGAATATCAGCAGATGCACCCCTTGAGGATTTAGAAGAAGTTGGCAATATGAGATATACAAAAAGAGAAGACACAACAATGGAAAAGGTAGATGAGAACATTGAATTAATTCTTAAGGAAAGGGAAGAAAACTCAAAAAACACCGTCACAATGTTTGAGAAGCCAGGAAAAGTACTTCATATAGATGGTGATTCCTACTATTTAGAATTATGCATGGAATATTA
>JAAYSX010000076.1 GCA_012518255.1 Candidatus Epulonipiscium sp.
ATAAAGAGCTTAAAAGATGTAAAAAAGAATGAAACAAGCAATAGATTCATATGCTATTGTAGGGCTTAAGAAAGTGGTGAAAAGACATGCTATCATCAAGCTTAGAAGAATATTTAGAAATAATTTGCACTATGAAAGAGGAAAAAGGACAAATTAAACCCCTGGAAATATCCCAGGAATTACAAGTCCCCCTATCAAGGGTAATCCAGGCCATACAAAGATTACACTATCAAAAATACTTAATTTATTCCCCATATAAACCACTAGAAATCACAGATAAAGGCAGGGAGATGGGGCAGTACCTACTAGCAAGAAATAAACTTATAGAGGAGTTTCTAAACTTTTTAGGAGTAGAAGAAAACTTTGAAAGTGAACTAGAAGCTATGAAACAATACCTAAGTGTGCCCAGCATAGAAACCATAGAAAAATTCATACTTTTTACAAGACAATATCCAGAAGTAGAGCAAAGATATAAGAAATACTCTAAGAAAAAAACCGGAGTAAGCATTTTACCTAGGCCTCCAGAATAAAATTTTATCAATCATATGTTATAATAAGGCTAGTTAAGATACTAAGGATAGGAAAAGCGAGTGGATAAAATGGGAAAGAAACTAATAGTTACGGAAAAACCATCTGTGGCAAGAGATATTGCCAAGGTATTAGGGGTGAAAGGCAAGGGCAATGGCTGCATAGTAGGAGAAGACTATATTATAACATGGGCTATAGGCCACCTAGTAACCCTCTACCAGCCAGAAGAATACGATGCAAAATACAAAAGCTGGAACTTTGCAAGCCTACCAATTATACCTGACAAGATGCAGATTAAGCCAATAGCAAGAACTAAATCCCAGTACAATATTATAAAAAAATTAATGCTAGACAAGGAAGTAGATAGCATTATATGTGCAACAGACAGTGGGCGAGAAGGGGAACTAATTTTTCGCTATATTTATGAACATGCCGGCTGCAATAAAAAAATAGAGCGCTTATGGATTTCTAGTATGACAGACCAGGCCATAAAGAATGGATTTGACAATCTAAGGCCTGGTGAAGATTACAATAACCTATACGAGTCTGCCAAGTGCCGGTCAGAAGCAGACTGGCTAGTCGGAATGAACGCCACAAGGGCATTTACCATACAATATGGAACCCTTCTATCTATTGGACGAGTACAGACACCTACCCTAGCTATAATGGTAAATAGGCAAAAAGAAATAGATGACTTTAAGCCAGAAGACTATTATGAAATTATGGCAAGCCTAAAAGATTTCCAAGCAAAATGGATAGATCTTAAAGAAAATAACTCTAGAATAGATAAGAAAGAAAAGGCAGATGAAATAGCAGGCAAGATCAAAGGAAGGACAGGCCAGGTAAGCCAGATAGAAACAAGGAAAAGAAGGGAAAGCCCTCCCTTATTATATGACCTAACAGAACTTCAAAGGGATGCCAATAAAAGCTATGGATTTTCTGCCAAAAAAACCCTAGAAATAGCCCAGTCCCTCTATGAAAAGAGAAAGGCAATAACATATCCGAGAACAGATAGTAGATATTTAAGCGATGATATGGTAGGACTTATTAAGAAAACACTGGGTATATACTGCACCGGGGACTATGAAAAACTAATAAGGCCAATACTAGATAAGCCTAAACTACCAATAACTAAGAGGATAATAGATAGCTCAAAGGTAACAGATCACCATGCCATTATTCCAACGGACAGATTTACAGATGTAAGCAGACTAGGAGCGGATGAGGCCAAGATATTTAACCTAATCCTAAAACGCTTTATAGCAGTTTTTTATCCCAACCACGTTTATACCCAAACAAAGGTTACCATTTTAGTAGAGGATGAAAACCTAATTGCCAGCGGAAAGGTTATAAATGACCTAGGGTGGAAAAAATTCTACCTATCAGATAATAAATCATCTAAAGATGACCAAACTTTACCAGATCTTAAAAAAGGTGATTCTGTAGACATTATAGATACGAAGGTATTGTCAAAGAAAACCAATCCACCAAGGCCATACACAGAGGCTACCCTACTATCAGCTATGGAAAATGCAGGAAGGTTTGTAGAAGATGAAGAATTAAAAGAGCAGATGAAGGATGGAGGCTTAGGAACACCGGCAACCAGGGCAGCAATTATAGAAAGGCTGCTACAAGTAGGCTATATTAAACGTAAGGGTAAACAACTTATTCCAACAGAAAAAGGAATGAAACTTATAGAGGTAGTGCCCCCAGAGGCCCAGTCACCAGAAATGACAGGTAAGTGGGAGAAGGGCCTAACCTCCATAGCAAAAGGAACAATGGATCCTAAAAGATTTATGGCTAGTATAGAAAGATATGTAATATACCTAACCAGGGAAGCCCAGGCAACACGAAAAGACGTACAGTTTGAGCAGGACAAGCCCAAATACAAGGGAAAATCCAAAAAACAATCCTTTGGTAAATGTCCCCTATGTGATAAGGGAGACGTACTAGAAAACTCCAAGGCATTCTACTGCAGTCAGTGGAGACAAGGATGTAAATTTACAATCTGGAAAAATGAGTTAAAAGACTATGATATAGCCCAGATTACAAGACCCATGATAAGCCAATTACTCAAGGATGGCAAGATTCCAAAAGTAGATATAGTCCAGCCCCAAACCAAGGAAAAAGCAAGGGCGGATATAGTTGTTAGGAAGGCAGGGAAACCCTATATAGAGCTTCAAAACCTAACCAGGGAGGGGGGGACGGTTAACAAGAATTGAGAGTATTAATTCTTCTTAACAGCCCCGCTTTTCCTTGACATCTACCCCCTACAGGTAGTATTATTAATGAGTACCTAACGTACATATAATTAGCTATTAACGGAGGTGTTTAAAGATGGCATATTTTATAAATGATGACTGCATTAGTTGTGGAGCATGCGAGGAAGAATGTCCAACAGGATGTATTTCAGAAGGCGATGATATCTATGTAATCGACGCTGACGAATGTATCGACTGTGGAGCATGTGCAGATGTATGTCCTACAGATTCACCAAATCCAGCATAAATAATATAACAAGATTTAAGGGACAGTTAACAGTAATATGTTAACTGTCTTTTTTTGTGCGCCCAAATAACCAGTGAAACTTGTTAACCGTCCCCCGGTTTTTCCTAGTGAAACTTGTTAACCGTCCCTAGATTTTTCTTTGGCTTTTTCCTCTTTTTAAAAAAAGATAAAAAAACTGTTGACATTACAAAAAACAATTGCTACAATAGTTGCAAGTTTAATTTTCAGACAAATGCAATGACGGAGCCATACAATTTGCAAAAAGCAAGTTCAGAGAGCTGATGGGGGTGCAAATCAGCCTTGCTGCAATGAGTTCTCTCTCCTGAGCAGAAACGCCGAACAAAGTAAGTGTTATCCGGGGTGTCCCGTTATAGGCAAGGGTTTATTAGAACCTAACTAAGTGAACTATTTCTAATAAAAATAGTTAACATGGGTGGTAACGCGTGGATTTTGTCCTCGTCCCAATTGCAGGGATGGGGATTTTTTGTATTAAAAAGCAGAAAATATTATTTAAGGAGGGTTTGTAATGAGAGTAGCAGATGCAATTGTAAAAGCATTAAAAGAAGAAGATGTAACAACCGTATTTGGGTACCCAGGTGCAGCAATTATGCCACTTTATGAATCATTAAGAACATCAGATATCCATCATGTACTAGTTAGACAAGAGCAAGCAGCTGGTCATAGTGCAAGTGGATACGCGAGGATTAAGGGTGAAGTCGGTGTCGCAATAGTAACATCAGGGCCCGGGGCAACCAATATTATAACAGGGATAGCTACTGCATATATGGACTCTATTCCTTTAGTTATAATTACAGGCCAGGTTAGATCCAACCTAATAGGCAAGGACGTATTTCAGGAAATTGATATTACAGGTGCCACAGAACCTTTTACTAAACACAATTATCTGGTAAAAGACGCCAGCCAAGTGCCAAAAATTATTAAAGAAGCATTTTACATTGCCAAAACAGGAAGGCCAGGACCAGTCCTAATAGACATTCCGGCAGATGTTTTGGATGAGGAAATAGATTATCTATACCCAAAGGAAATTAACATAAGAGGGTATAAGCCAACAAGAAAAGGCCACATAGGACAGATAAAAAGAGCTGTTAAGGCCCTAGATAAAAGTAAAAAGCCAGTAATTTGTGTAGGCGGCGGTGTTAAAATAGCAGAGGCTGAGCAAGAATTAATGCAGCTAATGGAAAAAACAAATATTCCTATTGTATCTACCTTAATGGGACTAGATATTATACCAAGCAAATCTCCCCTTAACCTAGGAATGATAGGAAGTCATGGATTTACCCAGGCAAACTATGCCATAAGCAATGCAGATACAATCTTCCTAATCGGGGCAAGGGTATCAGACAGAAGTATACTGCCAGCCAATATGTTTAGTAAAGAAGTTGAAGTAATTCATGTAGATGTAGACCCAGCAGAAATAGGAAAAAATGCAAATGCTACTATACCACTTGTTGGAGATGCAAGTAATATCCTAAAAGAAATGACAGAAATAGCCAGTCCATTAGATACACAAGAGTGGATAGATGAAATTAGGAGCAAACAAGAGGAAAATGAAGAAAAACATATATATGAAGACTCAATAAATCCTAAGCTTATGATGCAGGAGCTATCAAAATTACTTCCAGATGATGCTATAATAGTAGGAGATGTTGGCCAAAACCAAATGTGGGCTGCTAGACATGTAGAGATGAAAGAAGACAGGCAATTTTTAACATCAGGAGGCCTTGGTACTATGGGTTATAGCCTTCCATGTGCAGTAGGAGCCTGTGTGGCAGATAAAAATAGAAAAATAATAAGTGTTATGGGAGATGGAGGTTTTCAGATGAGCCTTTCAGAACTAGCAACCATAGTTCAAGAAGGAATTAAGCCTATAATTATCCTATTTAACAATACCAAGTTAGGCATGGTGCATGAGATGCAGTATAGAAACTACAATAGGGAATATGGGGTAGACCTAGACTGCAATCCAGACTTTACCATGATAGCAAAGGCCTACAATATAAGAACAGCCAAAATTAATGACCCAGATAAAATGCAAGATATATTAAAAGAAGCCGTAGAATATGACGGACCATTTTTAATAGAATGCACTGTAGATCCAAGAGAAACAACACTATAAACAAGCAAAAGGGGTGTCCAATGAGAAAACATGTATTATCTGTACTAGTAGAAAATCAATCAGGAGTGCTAAGTAGAATATCAGGATTATTTAGCCGTAGGGGCTACAATATTCACAGTTTATCTGTTGGTGAGACTGAAGATCCTACCATATCCAGGATGACAATTGTAGTAGAAGAAGACCAACAAACATTAGAACAAATTAAGAAACAACTTAATAAGCTAATAGATGTAATAAAAATTATAGAGCTTAGAAGTGATACAGCAGTTTATAGGGAACTGGCCCTTATTAAAGTAAGAACAGATAAAGACACAAGGGCAGAAGTTATTGGAGTAGCCAATATATTTAGGGCAAGAATTATAGATGTTGACATAGACTGTGTAATGATTGAAGCAACAGGAGACCAAAGCAAGCTAACAGCCCTTATTAATATGTTAGAACCATATGGTCTTAAAGAGGTAATAAGAACAGGAATTACAGCCCTTGAAAGGGGAGACACTGAGTTAAAGTCTGAATAATGAAGTTAAAGTAAAACTTTAAGTGATATAAAAAGTAGCAAAAGTTGCTTTTTACTATATAAGAAATTGTTTAAATAACGAGGAGGATATAATTATTATGGCAAAACTATTTTATGCAGAAGATTGTAATCTATCATTATTAGAAGGAAAAACAGTAGCAGTTATAGGCTATGGTAGCCAAGGACACGCACACGCTCTTAACCTAAAGGAATCAGGAGTTAATGTAATAGTTGGACTATACGATGGAAGTCCATCATGGCCAAAGGCAGAAGAAGCAGGCCTAACAGTTAAGACAACTGCAGAAGCTACTAAGGAATCAGATATAATAATGATTTTAGTAAATGATGAAACCCAGGCAGCTCTTTACAAAAAAGATATTGAGCCAAACCTATCAGAAGGAAAAACACTAGCATTTGCACATGGATTTAACATCCACTACGGACAAATTGTACCTCCTGAAAATGTAAACGTTATAATGATTGCACCTAAAGGACCAGGTCATACAGTACGTAGTCAATATGTAGAAGGTAAAGGGGTTCCATGCCTAATTGCAGTAGAACAAGATGCAACAAATAATGCCCAAGATCTAGGGCTTGCATATGCAGCAGGAATTGGTGGGGCTAGAGGTGGAATTTTACAAACTACATTTAAAGAAGAAACAGAAACAGACCTTTTTGGAGAGCAAGCAGTGCTTTGTGGTGGTGTAACAGAGCTTATGAAGGCTGGATTTGAAACTCTAGTAGAAGCAGGCTATCAACCAGAAAGTGCATACTTTGAATGTGTACATGAGATGAAACTTATAGTTGACCTTATCTTTGAAGGCGGCTTTGAATATATGAGATATTCAATTTCAGATACAGCAGAATACGGAGACTATACAGTAGGATCCCGTATAATCACAGAAGATACAAGGGCAGAAATGAAACAAGTTCTTGCAGAAATCCAAGACGGAACATTTGCTAAAAACTGGATCCAAGAAAACCAAGCAAATAGACCATACTTCCGCTCAAAACGTAGAATGGAAGCAGAAACAGGAGTAGAAACAGTAGGAAAACAGCTTAGAAAAATGATGAGCTGGAGCTCAGACAACAAATAATACTTTTAAAAGCAGGGGGTTATTTTTATGACTAGGCAGATTAAAATATTCGATACCACACTAAGAGACGGCGAACAATCACCAGGATGCAGTATGAATATCCATGAAAAACTGGAAATGGCAAAACAACTTGAACTGCTTAAAGTAGATGTTATAGAAGCAGGTTTTGCAATAGCATCACCAGGAGATTTTGCGTCAGTAAAAGAAATTGCTAACATAATACAAGATACAACTGTAGCAAGTCTGGCAAGGGCTCTTACCAAAGATATTGATCGTGCATGGGAAGCTGTAAAAGGCGCTGCATCCCCAAGAATTCACACATTTATAGCAACTTCAGACCTTCATATGAAATACAAACTTCGTATGAGTGAGGAAGAGGTACTAAAGCAGGCAGTAGAAATGGTAAAATACGCAAATAAATACTGCAGCGATGTAGAATTTTCAGCAGAGGATGCAACTAGAAGTAACCCACAGTTTTTATATCAGGTACTAGAAGGTGTAATAGATGCAGGTGCAAAAGTAGTAAATATACCAGATACAGTTGGTTATACAACACCTGAGGAATTCACCAACCTTATTAAAGGTATAAAAGAAAATGTTCCTAATATAGATAAGGCGGTTATTTCGGTCCATTGCCATGATGACCTAGGACTAGGAGTTGCAAACTCCCTAGCAGCAGCTAAGGCTGGTGCAGGACAAATAGAATGTGCCCTTAACGGTATAGGAGAAAGGGCAGGTAATGCAGCCCTTGAAGAAATAGTTATGAATCTAAACACACGCAGGGACTACTACAATATGTCCTGCAATGTTGATACTACCCAGATTTATAACAGTAGTAAACTATTATCTTCCATAACAGGGGTAGCAGTCCAGCCTAATAAGGCAATAGTAGGCGCCAATGCCTTTGCCCACGAATCAGGAATTCACCAGCATGGTGTATTAGCCAATAAGGAAACCTATGAAATAATGACGCCGGCTTCCATTGGACTTGCAGAAAACACCATGGTGCTAGGGAAACATTCAGGCAAACATGCCTTTATTGATAGGCTTAAGAGCCTAGGCTATACACTTGATGATAAGACTATAGAAGAGGCCTTTGAAAACTTTAAGGAACTTGCAGATAAGAAAAAGGTTGTTACAGATAAAGATATAGAAGCCTTAGTATATAGAAGGAATATTTACATTCCCAAAATGTATACATTTAACCGTTTTGTTATTAATGCAGGAAATAGCATAACAACAACATCGGCGGTTCGCCTAATGAAGGCAGACGGGGAAATGATAGAAGCCATAACATCATCAGTAGATGGACCTATAGATGCATCATATAAGGCCATAGACCAGCTAGTAGGAATGGACTTTGAACTAGAAGACTTCCTAATCAATGCAGTAACAGGTGGCACAGATGCCTTAGGTGAGGTTAATGTTAAGATTAAGAAAGACGGCGCTATATACAACGGACACGGTGTTAGCACAGATATAGTAGAGGCTAGTATCCTTGCCTATATTGGGGCTATTAACAATATGATGTACGATGTAAGTTTAGTAGATAAAGAAGGTTAAAAGTAAAAGTTGCAGAATGTAAAACTTCTGCAACTTTATATTATTAAAATGGAGGTAGCAAAATGGAATACAATATAGTAACTATACCAGGAGATGGAATAGGCCCAGATATTACACGGGAAGCAGTAGTGGTATTAGAAGCAATAGGTAAAAAATATAATCATAGATTTAACTTCGAAGAAGTATTAGCAGGCGGCGTAGCCATAGACAAAACTGGCAAGCCACTACCAGAAGAAACCCTTAATAAATGTAAAAATGCTGATGCAATTATACTTGGGGCGGTAGGCGGACCAAAATGGGACCATATAGAGGGAGCCAACAGACCGGAAAGAGCCCTTCTTACCATAAGACAGGAGTTACAATTATTTGCAAACCTTCGCCCAGCATTATTACATAAAGAGCTTAAAGATGCATGCCCCCTTAAACCAGAAATAATAGGTGACCACCTAGATATGCTAATCGTAAGGGAACTTACAAGTGGTATATACTTTGGAGACCGTGGTAGGGTAGAAGAAGATGACTCAGCCTATGACGTTGAGTACTACAACAGGGTAGAGATAGAAAGGGTTTTACGAGTAGGCTTTGACACAGCTATGAAAAGAGACAAAAATGTAGTTGTGGTAGATAAGGCCAATGTTCTTGAAACATCAAGACTTTGGAGGGAAGTAACCAAGGAAGTAGCCAAAGACTATCCAGAGGTAGATTACTCCCATATGTATGTAGATAACGCAGCCATGCAGCTTGTTAGAAACCCAAAGCAATTCGATGTAATTATTACAACAAATATGTTTGGAGATATTCTATCAGATGAAGCCAGTATGCTAACAGGATCCATAGGGATGTTAGCATCAGCCAGTCTTGGTGAAGGCAGCCTAGGTATGTATGAGCCAATCCATGGTAGCGCCCCAGATATTGCAGGCCAGGATAAGGCCAACCCAATTGCCACAATTTTATCAGCAGCAATGATGTTAAAGTATTCCTTTAACCTAGAAGAAGAGGCTAAAGTTATAG
Organism: Candidatus Epulonipiscium sp.; assembly: GCA_012518255.1. Lineage (GTDB taxonomy): Bacteria > Bacillota > Clostridia > Lachnospirales > Cellulosilyticaceae > JAAYSX01. Next base: position 9,362 of record JAAYSX010000076.1, read on the forward strand.
AAGAGGCTGTTACAGAAGTACTTGAAGAAGGATATAGGACACCAGATATAATGAGTGATGGCAAAAAACTAATTGGAACCAAAGAAATGGGACAAAGAATAGCCGAGGCCATTGAAAGGAGATAAAAATGAGAAGTGATAGCGTAAAAAAAGGAATTGAAAGAGCTCCCCATAGATCTTTATTTAAGGCTATGGGTTACACAGATCAAGAGATTGCAGCCCCACTTATTGGAGTAGTAAGTGCCAAAAGTGAGATAGTTCCAGGACATATTCATCTTGATACAATAGTTGAAGCAGTAAAAACAGGCATCCGCATAAAGGGAGGCACACCCATAGAAATCCCAGCCATTGGTGTTTGTGATGGTATTGCAATGGGACATGTTGGTATGAACTACTCACTTCCAACAAGAGAACTAATAGCAGACTCCATTGAATCAATGACAATGGCCCATGGCTTTGATGCCCTGGTACTTGTACCAAACTGTGATAAGATTGTGCCAGGAATGCTTATGGCAGCAGCAAGGCTTAATATACCAACAGTAATGGTAAGTGGCGGCGCCATGCTTGCAGGCAAGGTGGGAGATAAAAGAGCCAGTTTATCAGATGTATTTGAGGCGGTAGGGTCAGTAGGCGCTGGCAAAATGACAGAAGAAGAACTTCTTGAATATGAAAACAATGCCTGCGCAAGCTGCGGCTCATGCTCAGGAATGTTTACAGCCAATAGTATGAACTGTATGTGTGAAGTACTTGGAATTGCCCTTGAAGGTAATGGAGCAATGCCAGCAGTATATGCAGAAAGAATACGCCTGGCCAAAGAGGCAGGTATGACAGTTATGGATACCCTAGAAAAAGATATAAGACCAAGGGACATACTAACTTTAAAGGCTTTCGAAAATGCCCTTACCATGGACATGGCCTTAGGATGTAGTACTAATACTATGCTACACCTTCCAGCTATTGCCCATGAAGCAGGTATTAAAATAGACCTTGAAATGGCCAATGAAATTAGTAATCGCACACCTAACCTATGTAAACTTGCCCCAGCAGGCCCAACCTTTATGGAAGATTTACACGCTGCAGGAGGCATTTACGCAGTAATGAATGAAGTAAACAAAAAGAACTTATTAAATACAGATGTAGTAACCGTAACAGGCAAAACAATAGGGCAGCACATAGAAAATGCTAGAAACCTAGATGAAAGTGTAATTCGCCCAGTAGATAATCCTTATAGTGAAACAGGAGGGATTGCAGTTCTAACAGGTAACCTAGCACCAGATAGCTGCGTTGTTAAAAGATCAGCAGTAGCCAAGGAAATGATTAAATTTAGTGGGCCAGCTAGAGTCTTTAATTCAGAAGAAGAAGTTAATGAAGCAATACTTGGAAATACCATTGAGAAAGGCCAGGTACTTGTTATTAGATATGAAGGACCCAAAGGCGGACCTGGAATGAAAGAAATGCTTGCCCCAACATCAGCCCTAGCAGGAATGGGACTAGATAAGGATGTAGCCCTTATTACAGATGGCCGTTTTTCAGGAGCAACAAGGGGAGCATCCATTGGACATATATCACCAGAAGCAGCAGAAGGTGGCCCTATTGCCTTTGTAGAAGACGGAGATATAATTTCCTTTGATATGGAAAAATGTACTATTACACTTGAAGTAGATAAAGAAGAACTTGAAGCAAGAAAAGCAAACTGGGTTAAACCAGAGCCAAAAATAAAAACAGGATATTTATCAAGATATGCAAAACTCGTAACCTCCGCTAACACAGGAGCAGTTTTTGCAACAGACTAAAAGAAGAAGAAGGAGGTCATTATGGAAAAAAACGGTGCACAAATAATCATAGAATGTTTAGTTGAACAAGGTGTAGATACTGTATTTGGATACCCAGGAGGGGCAGTACTTCATATATATGATGAACTATACAAAAACAGTGACCGTATAAATCATATTTTAACAGCCCATGAGCAAGGAGCATCCCATGCAGCAGATGGATATGCAAGGGCTACAGGCAAGGTGGGGGTATGTATTGCAACATCAGGACCAGGGGCTACCAACCTGGTTACTGGAATTGCAACAGCCTATATGGACTCTGTTCCAATGGTTGCCATAACAGGTAATGTTGGGACAAGCCTACTTGGTAAGGATAGCTTCCAGGAAGTAGATATAGCAGGAATAACCATGCCAATTACAAAACATAACTATATTGTAAAGGATGTTAAAGACCTTGCAGATACTATAAGGGAAGCCTTTAAGATAGCATCATCAGGAAGGCCAGGGCCAGTTTTAATAGACATACCCAAAGATATTACAATGAATACATGTAAGTACAGCCCAAAGACCATAAAACCAGCCCAAACAGATCATAGCAATATAAAACCAGAAGATATAGAGCTTCTTATTAAGCTAATAGAAAAAAGTAAAAAACCAATGATATTTGCAGGTGGAGGAATTATATCTTCAGGAAGCTCCCAAGAATTACTAGAATTTGTAGAGCATACCCAAATACCAGTAACAACATCACTTATGGGTACGGGAGGTTTTCCATCAACCCATAAGCTATATACTGGAATGCTAGGAATGCACGGAACCATGGCAGCCAATATGGGCGTTACAAATGCTGACTTACTAATTGTACTAGGTGCAAGATTTAGTGATAGGGTAACTAGCGATACAAAGAAATTTGCCCCTTATGCAAAGGTAGTTCATATAGACCTTGACCCAGCAGAAATAGATAAAAACGTAGAAAGCTACCACCATATAGTTGGGGATGTAAAAGAGGTTCTTAATACACTAACATGCGGAGTTCCAAAGCAAAACCGTGATAAGTGGATTAAGCAGATTACTGATTGGAAAGAAGAATTCCCCTTAAAGTACCAAAATGGTAGCAGCCTAAGACCCCAATATATAATAGAGCAGATTTCAGAAATAAGTAAGCAAGAAGCCATAATTACAACAGAAGTTGGCCAGCATCAGATGTGGGCAGCCCAATTTTATAAATACAAGGATCCACGCACCTTTATTACATCAGGTGGACTTGGAACTATGGGATACGGTACAGGCGCAAGCATAGGAGCCCAGGTAGGTATGCCAGATAAGAAAGTTGTTCACATAGCAGGAGATGGTAGTTTTAGGATGAACTGCAATGAGCTAGCCACAATAAGTTACTATAATATACCAGTTACCATAGTAATTATAAATAATCAGGTGCTAGGAATGGTACGCCAGTGGCAAACACTATTTTATGATAACAGGCACTCCCAAACAACATTAGATAGGGGACCAGACTTTGTAAAACTGGCAGATGCCTACGATATAGAAGCTTATAGGGTAAGTACACAGGAAGACTTTAACACAGTCTTTGAAAAAGCCTACAAGTCCACTAGTCCAGTTCTTATAGACTGTCAGGTAGACCAGGACGAATTTGTACTACCAATGGTTGCCCCAGGAGCACCAATAAATGATTTAATACTAGATTAATAATGCACAAAAAACCCCAGTAAAATTGGGGTTTTTTATATATATTGTATTTAATCCATATGCATGATATAATTATAACAATGAAAAGGAGGGGTAAAATGAAGAATAATCTTAATCATTATGCAGGTTGTTTACTAGGAGGAGCATTAGGTGATGCACTAGGCGCACCTGTGGAAACTCTTACATATAGAGAAATAACTAAGGAGTACGGTCGTGATGGAATCACTGAATTACAATGCGGGATTAGGGGAGTTGCTGAAATAACCAACGATACCCAGCTAACCCTATTTACAGCAGAGGGACTTCTTAGGAATGAATGCCGAAGGTACCAAAAAAATCTAGATAAGGACCTTAGGCAGGCAACCCACGTTGTATTTAGAGCATATCTTAGATGGCTATATACCCAAGGGTTATCAACCTCCAACTGGCGCGGAAGTGATTATGATGGTTGGTTAGTAGGGCTTAAACCACTTTATTCCAATAAGGAAATGGAAAATACGTGCATTACAGCCCTAGGCAAAGGCATAAAGGGGCGCCTATCAAAGCCAATCAACACAAGTAGTACATGTGGAGCTGTAATAAGAGTAGCACCTGTAGGTCTATTTACAGATACAAGGGACGATGCCTTCGAGCTTGGCCAAAGAATAGGGGCCATAACACACGGACACCCAACAGCCATAAACTCAGCAGGAGCCATGGCATTGCTAATATTTAATATTATAGAAGGTATGGAAATAATGGATGCAGCTCTAGATGTAATAGAAAAACTCAAAGAAAGCCAAGATGCCGAAGAATGCATCGATAAATTAGAGTTAGCAATTGAATTATACAATAAGAAGGAAGGACATATGAGGGCCCTAACCCAGTTAGGAACAGGAAGAGAAGCAATAGAAACCCTTGCAATAGGCCTATACTGTGCCCTAACCTACCAAGATGACATAGTTGAAGCCCTAATACTTGCTGCCAACCACTCAGGAGATAGCGATAGCACAAGTGCAGTAACAGGCAATATCCTAGGGGCCTACCTAGGCAAAGATGCCCTGCCAGAAGACTGGATAGAACAACTAGAATTAGCCGATGAAATCGAAGAAATGGCATCAGACCTATATACAAGACATTGCCCAGACCAGGAATGGGCCTTAAAATACCCAAGCTGGTAATAACCCCTCCACCACTCTTATACGGAGGAAGACACATCTTTCACCTTGGAAAACAGGGAA
>JAAYSX010000077.1 GCA_012518255.1 Candidatus Epulonipiscium sp.
TATATTAAGAGGTAAGTTAAAAAAAGACTTTTAATTTACTTATTAATATATAAGAAAACAGGTGATAAAATGGAACGGATGGTAGAGGCAAGGAACATTACATTTGAGTACCATAAATATAATGATGAAGGAAATATAGAAGAATCATTCACAGCTTTAGACAATATGAGTTTAGAGATAGAAAAGGGAGAATTTGTAGTCATACTAGGGCATAACGGCTCTGGCAAATCCACATTTGCAAAACACCTAAATGCAATTCTTACACCTATGAAAGGATTTTTACTAGTAAAAGGCATAAATACTAAAGATGAAGAAAAAATATGGGATATAAGGCAAACGGCTGGAATGGTATTTCAAAATCCAGACAATCAAATAGTTGCAACCATAGTAGACGAAGATATAGCATTTGGGCCAGAAAATCTAGGCATTGCACCTGATGAAATAAGAAGGCGTGTAGACAAGGCACTTGAAGCTGTAGAAATGACAGATTACAAGGATCACTCACCTAATCATCTATCAGGTGGACAAAAGCAAAGGGTAGCTATAGCAGGGGTGCTAGCTATGAAACCAGAGTGTATAGTCTTTGACGAGCCTACAGCTATGCTAGACCCTATTGGGCGCCAGGAAGTACTAAATACTATATATAAGCTTAATAAGGAAGAAGATATAACTATTATTCATATTACCCATTATATGCAGGAAGCAATTAATGCAGATAGGGTTATTGTAATGGAAGAGGGGAAGATAGTTATGGAAGGAAGCCCGAGGGAAGTGTTTTCTGATGTAGCCAAATTAAAGGAACTTGGCCTTGATGCTCCAGATGCAACCACACTTGCCTATGAATTAAAAAAGAGGGGGATAGACATAAGTACAGAAATTCTATCTACCCAGGAGGTGGTGGATGCTATATGGCGATTAAGCTCGAAAATTTAACCTATACCTATAATCCAGGAACGCCTTTTGAAAAAAAGGCTATGTCTGATGTGAATATCCATATACCCAAAGGACAATTCGTAGGACTTATAGGTCATACAGGATCTGGGAAAAGCACACTTATTCAGCATTTAAATGGTTTAATTAAGCCAACTAGTGGAAACATATATATAAATGGTAGGAATATACACAATAAAGATGAAGTAAGCATTAAGGATGTAAGGCAACAAGTGGGGCTTGTATTTCAGTATCCAGAATATCAGCTATTTGAAATGAATATTTATAAGGATGTAGCATTTGGACCTGAAAACATGGGGCTTTCTAAAGAAGAAGTTAAAGAAAGGGTGCATAAGGCCCTATCTATGGTAAATATAGGGGAGGATATGTTTGATAAATCTCCATTTGAATTATCAGGTGGCCAAAAACGAAGGGTAGCCATAGCAGGGGTACTAGCTATGGAACCTGAAATACTTATCTTAGATGAGCCAACAGCCGGACTTGACCCAAAAGGTAGGGAAGAGATACTAGGACAGGTTAGCAAGATGCATGAAGAATTAGGAATTACTGTTATATTAGTTTCCCATAGCATGGAAGATGTTGCTAAATATGTTGATAGGCTAGTAGTTATGAAGGGTGGCAAGGTTGAGCTAGATGGTATACCAAGGGAAATATTTAACCATATAGAGGAACTAGAAGATATGGGACTTGCAGCCCCTCAAATTCGTTATATTATGGAGGAGTTATCAGCTAAGGGCATGGATGTAAAGAAAGATATCCTTACAGTAGAAGAGGCGGCAGATATAATTGCTTCATATTTAAAAAAGGGGGGTATAAGAAGTGATTCGTGATATTACCATAGGACAATACTACCCAACAAATTCTTATATCCATAGATTAGACCCAAGAGTAAAGATACTATCCACCTTTGCATATATTATTTCGCTTTTTCTTATAGATAACTATATAGGCTATTTAATAGTAGCTTTATTTATCTACACAATTACAAAGGTAGCCAAAATACCCTTAAAGTTTATTCTCAAGGGCCTTAAAGCAATATTTATAATAGTGCTATTTACTGTAATATTAAATGTATTTATGGCGCCAGGAGAGACTATACTATATGAATTTGGAAAGGTTAAAGTGACACTTGAGGGGATTAAACTAGCAATTAGAATGGTATCAAGATTAGTCTTACTTATTATAGGATCATCACTTATGACCTTAACAACATCACCCATAGAGCTTACAGATGGTATAGAGTCTTTACTTAAACCATTTTCCAAAATAGGGGTTCCAGCACATGAAATAGCTATGATGATGAGTATTTCACTTAGATTTATACCTATATTATTAGAGGAAACTGACAAGATTATGAAGGCTCAAATGGCAAGGGGAGCTGATTTTGAAAGTGGTGGGATAATTAAAAGAGCTAAGGCCCTAATACCTATACTAGTACCCTTGTTTATATCAGCCTTTAGAAGGGCAGATGAACTAGCCATGGCCATGGAGGCTAGATGTTATCGTGGTGGTGAAAACCGAACACGAATGAAAGAGCTTAGATATGAAAGCAAAGACTATATAGCATTAAGCATTATGGCTATATTGGTTGTGGTTACTATATTAATATAATGGTGAGTTATGATGAAACAAATTATGCTAACAATTTCATATGATGGCACACATTATTATGGCTGGCAAAAGCAAGACGGACTACCAACTATTCAGGCAGAACTTGAAAAGGCATGCAAAAGATTATTCGGCCATGAAGTGTCTATAAAAGGTTCGGGTAGGACTGATGCAGGTGTTCATGCAAGGGGGCAGTGCGCTAGCCTAAAAGTTAATACGCCCATTCCTGTAGAAAAGATGCCAAGGAGCCTAAACAATATACTTCCCAAAGACATTGTGGTTTTAGATGCCAAGCTAGTAGGGGAAGGATTTCATCCCCAGTACCTAGCAAAAAAGAAAACCTATATCTATAAGGTGATAAATTCAAAATATCCAGTACCTCAATTGTGGAATTATACATATTTTGTTTATACACCCCTAGATATAGAAGCTATGAGTCAAGGTGCTAGGCACTTTGTTGGCACACATGATTTTAAAGCATTTTGCTCCTCAAAGAATACAAAGAAAGATACAATAAGAAGCATCTATAGTTTTAAGATTAAGCAAGATGGAGATATTATTACATTTGAGGTATGTGGAAATGGATTTTTACACAATATGGTTAGGATTATGGTAGGTACACTAATAGAAGTAGGTAAAGGGGATATGAAGCCTGATGATATTAGGCAAATTATACTATCTAAAAATAGGTTAAAGGCCGGAATTACAGTGCCTGCAAGTGGACTTACAATGTATAGGGTGGAATATTGAAAAATTAAGCAATATAAGCAATATCTATCTTGACACTATCCTAGACATATAATATAATATAGCTTGTGTTATTAAGACCACTTTATAAAATCCCTTAGCCCCGGATTTTATATTACGGATATAGAAATTTTTATGATGAAATTAAGGAGGTAATCCAATGAGAACGACATATATGGCAAATGCAGATACAATAGAAAGAAAATGGTATGTTGTAGATGCTAAGGACCAAACACTAGGACGTCTTGCATCCGAAGTAGCTAAAGTATTAAGAGGAAAACATAAGGTTACTTATACACCACATGTAGACTGTGGGGATCATGTTATTATTATTAATGCAGAGCATATCAAAATGACAGGTAAGAAATTAGACCAAAAACTATACAGAAAACATTCAGGATATGTAGGTGGTCTTAAAGAGACAACAGCACGTGAAATGATGGAAAAAAACCCAGAAAAAGTAGTTACATTAGCAGTAAAAGGTATGCTTCCAAAAAATAGCTTAGGAAGAAAGATGCTTACGAAATTACGTGTGTATGCTGGAGAAGAGCATGGACATGATGCACAACAACCAGAAGAATTAAAATTTTAATATCGTACAAAACTGAGAGGAGGAAATATAGATGGCAGAAGCAAGATATTATGGCACAGGAAGACGTAAGGAAGCTGTAGCACGCGTATACCTTGTACCAGGGAACGGACAAATTACAATTAATAAAAGGGATATAGATAACTACTTTAGTCTTGATACATTAAAAGAAACAGTTAAACAACCTTTAAAATTAACAGATACACTAAGTAAATTTGATGTAAAAGTAAACGTAAAAGGTGGAGGAACAACAGGACAAGCGGGTGCTATTCGTCATGGGGTTAGCCGTGCTTTACTACAAGCGGACGAAGAACTTAGAAGTCCACTTAAGAAAGCAGGTTTCCTAACACGTGACCCAAGAATGAAAGAAAGACATAAGTACGGGCTTAAGGCAGCAAGACGTGCGCCACAATTCTCAAAAAGATAAAATTTCTTATTTACAAGAGACTTTTTATTATGGATTATATAAGCATATACAAAAGTGCCAAGGAAAATTCCTTGGCACTTTTTTAGTATATTGAAGCTTACAATACATATATGAATTATAACCTCCCCCCATCCAAAGTAACCACCTGACTAGTCAAGTAGCTAGCCTCATCTGATGCTAAATAGGCACATAGATTGGCAACTTCTTCAGGATCACCAGGCCTACATAGAGGAATTTCCTCTACAAAGTCTTCCTTTTCACTTTTAGATAGGTAACTATTCATGCCTGTATTAATAAAACCACATGCAATTGCATTTACCCTGATATTACAGGGACCAAGTTCCTTACCTAGAGCTTTAGAAAAGCTGTTAATTCCTCCCTTGGTAGCAGAGTAGGCTACCTCGCAGGAGGCACCAACATTACCCCAAATAGAAGAGACATTAATAATACATCCTTCTTGCTTACTAATCATGCTTGGAACTGCAAGATGGCAGCAATTATAAACAGAAGAAAGATTAGTATTTAATATATCTGTCCATATATTAGGGGTTGTATCTGTAAATAAGCCAGCATGGGAAATGCCTGCATTGTTGATTAAAATATCTAAAGACCCATCTGTTTTAGATGTAACATAATCAAAGAGTTTTTCTGTATTCTCATAAGATGATATATCACATAGAAACATATGGGCATTACCACCCTGGTCTATAATTTTATTATATGTTGATTTTAATGATTCCTCATCCTTACTACCGTTAACAAACACAGTAGCACCTAGTGAGGCAAATTTGAGGGCTATAGCTTTTCCAATACCTCTTGAAGAACCTGTAACAAGAACATTTTTATCTTTAAATTTCATTAGAACACCTCTTAAATATACAAAATTTTACTTATGTAAGAACCCAAATTCTATTATACACTTAAAAATATAATTTTAAAGCTTAATTTACATCAGCTAGTGGATAATTCGTTGACCTAGTCTGATTAACTCTGTTATAATAACTCCCGTAGAAAATATAAAAAATATAAAATATAAATAAAAGTAGGCCTAATCTAGGAGCTGAATCATATGAATAAAAATAATGAAAAATACAGGATATACACTGAAATAATAAGGAAGGAATTAGTCCTAGCAACGGGCTGCACAGAGCCCATTGCCCTAGCCTATGCTGCAGCAAGATGTAAGGAAATCTTAGGATCCACACCCAAGAGAGTATAACTAATGGCAAGTGGAAGTATTATTAAAAATGTAAAATCAGTTATTGTTCCAAATACCGGAAACTTAAAAGGAATTGAAGCATCTATTGCAGCTGGAATTATTGCTGGAGACCCAGGGAAGGAACTGGAGGTTATTAGCTGTGTTAGTGAAGAAGAAATAGAAAGCATAAAAGAATACCTTGAGTATACACCCATGAAAATAAAATGCCTTGAAGGGGATTCAATTTTTGATATTGTAATTACATTGTTTTCTGAAGAAGATTATGCAAAGATAAGGATTTCTGATTACCATACAAATATTACATATATGGAGAAGAATGGGAAGGTTCTTCTTGATAAATCAGATGCAAGTGAGGATACTAAGGAATTATTGGACTATAGCTTATTAACAATGGAAGATATATGGGATTATGCAAGAACCTGCAATTTGGAAGATGTTAAGGAATCCATTGAAAAGCAAATAGAATGTAATATGGCTATTGCTGAGGAAGGTATTAAAAATCCATATGGGGCCAATATCGGTAAAGTAATGTTAGATAGGTATGGTGGAGGAATTGAAAACCGTGTTTCAGCTATGGCAGCAGCAGGGTCAGATGCAAGGATGCATGGATGTGAGATGCCAGTAGTTATAAACTCTGGATCTGGTAACCAAGGAATTACTTGCTCGGTACCTGTTATAGAATTTGCAAGGGGAAATAATATAGAGCATACAAAGTTATTAAGAGCCCTTGTTCTCTCGAATTTGCTTGCTATTCATCAAAAGTCACAAATTGGTACATTATCTGCATTTTGTGGGGTGGTATGTGCCGGAGCAGCAGCAGGTGCAGCCATTTCTTACTTGCAAGGTGGAGGGTTTAAAGAAGTTAGCCATACACTAGTAAACACTCTTGCAATGTTATCTGGTATGGTTTGCGATGGTGCTAAACCGTCATGTGCAGCTAAAATTGCATTCTCTGTAAATGCAGGATTATTAGGACATGATATGTACGCTTATGGAAATCAATTTTACTGTGGCGATGGACTTGTAACAAAAGGAGCCGATAATACTATTAGTAATATTGGGCGTTTAGGGCGCCAGGGTATGCGTGAAACAAACAATGAAATAATTAGAATAATGACAGGAGGATAATAAAGAAAGATGCCCTGATATGGCCTATAAAGGCATATCAAGGTGTCTAATTTATTTGGATGTTAGTATTTAAGAGATATTGATATTACCTTCACTTTAATATCTCAATATGGTATTATAAAGTGTAGGTTTATATAAGAATGTACGGATGTAACTTATGGGAACAAAATAGAAAAAATATCGTCTAATGAACTGTAACACTAATGGGAGTGAAAGAAATGAAGTCAAGAAGACAAAGATTACCCAAAAGGGCTAAAAGGCGCCTTTTACGTAGATTTACAACTATAATGCTATCCACATTTGTGGCGGGCACAGCTATAGTTATAGGAGGATTAGCTACATATCAACATTTTAGTAAGGATAAGAATATATTTGATGGATCCTCAGAACTTTCGGCAGAAGAAAAAGAACTAGAAGAATTAGAAAAATTAAAGACTAATGTAGCGGTATTTGGTGTGGATATTGATGGCTATAGAACAGATGCTATGTTTGTTGCACACTTTGATGGATCAAGGAACTCAGTAGATCTTGTATCAATACCGAGGGATACAATTGTTAACCTTTCAGATGCAGAGCATCAAAGATTACGTAGCGTTAATAAGCATGCACCAAGTAGGATGAAGATTAACGAAATGACTGCCTATTCAGGTATAGAAAACCTTCAAGAATTTACTATGAAAGAAATAGAAAGAAGCCTAGGTATAAAACTAGATAATTATGTAACGGTAGAAATTGATGCCTTCCGTAAAATAGTAGATATTATGGGGGGAGTGACTGTAGATGTCCCTAGAAGAATGAAATATAGGGATAATGCCCAGGGTCTAGATATTGATCTTGAGCCAGGAATACAAGAATTAGATGGGGCTGCTGCAGAGGGCTTAGTAAGATTTAGGAAGGACGGAAAAGGTGGAGGTTATAAGGATGGAGATGTAGGCCGTATTCAGACCCAGCATATATTCTTAAAAGCCTTTGCTGAGCAAATGCTCTCCAAAGAAAACATACCTAATCTTCCAAGAATGGTACCAACTATGTTTAAGCATGTAAAAACTGATATTAATGTACTTGACTTACCAAAATACTATGGATATGCATCCAAGTTTGACACAAATAACCTTAAATTTCATACCATACCTGGAAAGGGAGAGTATTTAGGGCCTATATCATACTTCTTCCCAGATTATGACGAAATGGATGATTTTATACAGAAGATATTTTATAAATCCTCAGTAACAGATTTAGATGAGGAAGATTCAAATGAAATTATCGAAGATAAGAATGTTAGAATTGAAATACTAAATGGGGGAGCAGCGGCAGGTACAGCAGGAGATCTTGAAAAGATAATCAAAAGGGATGGTTATAATGTTGTAAATGTAGGTAATTATAGGGGAGAAAAACAAGAAGATATTAGGATATATGCAAAAGATAGGAAAAAGGCTAAGCAGTTCGAAAAATATTTTGATAACTGCAGAATATATGAAGACAGTTCTATTGGAAATGAAATAGATATACAAATTGTAATAGGAAGTAAAGGTATATAGGAGGAAAATAAATTGAAGCTCACACAAAGGCTAAGAAAAAGTTTGACCTCTGGACTTATGGCAGCAATGATATTTAGTGTAACTAATGTGCATGCAAGCACACCAGTACTTTTAGATCAGGTAAAGCACACTCAAACAATTACCAAGGGTGCTGAATATATAACAGATTCAAGATTAACAGATAAGGGATGGCAGGATTTACATATCCTAAAAATAGACCTTGATGACCCTAATATACAAGTTAGGCCTATAGAAAGTAATAATATAGGGGAAAAAGAAACTGTTTTATCCTTAGCACAAAAGGCAGGGGCAGTTGCTGGAGTTAATGCAGACTTTTTTGATATGGGATCAAAGAAATCACCTGGCTTTGGTATAGTAATAGATGAAGGGGAAATTAATCACGCCTACAATAATAAGATTATTGGGCTAGGTGCCAGTAAGAATATGGGAACCATGCTTATAGACAAAGATAATAATGTTTTGTTAGATTTTTTTAATGTTAACTTAGTAGTTGAAGATTCTAGAACAGGACAAGTCTTGGCAACTTTATCAGCAGTTAATAAGCCAACTGGGAATTTAAATTCACCAGCATATTTGGATAGGAAGTATGGCACTTCAACGGCTCCTTTAGAATCGGGAAAGAAATTATATAAGGTAGTAGTTGAAAATGATAAGGTAACTAAGATAATAGGTCCAGGACAAACAGCCAACATACCAGAAAATGGCTACATTTTAATAATGGATGAGGCAGGTGCTAAACTAAGATTAGACGCAATATATGTAGGGCAGGAGGTAAAATTCCAAACTAAGCTCTCCCTAGGAACCCAGTTCCAGAAAACTATAGATGATATAGAAGCAGGTATAGGTGGTGGAGGTCTAATTATGAAGGATGGTGCTACCTATACAGGAGCAACCCATAAGGTTTCACCAAATAGCAGGCATCCTAGGACAGTTGTAGGTTCCTCTGAAGATGGAAAAACACTTTACCTAATCACTATAGACGGTAGGGGTGGAAGTATAGGAGCAACCCATAATGATTTAATTCCAATCCTTAAATCATATGGAATTCATACAGCCATGTATCTAGATGGTGGAGGTTCTACAACTTTTGTATCAAGAGAAGAAGGAGAAACAGAAGTAAAGATTAAGAATAAGCCTTCAGGTGGATCGCCAAGAAGGGTACCAAATGGTATAGGCGTATTTTCAACATCGGCGCCAGGCCAGGTAGCCAAAATTATTATTTCCTCACAGTATGATAGAACATACATGGGGACACCTATTTCATATAAGGTTAAGGCCTTAGATCAAAATAACAATCCAGTATCCATTAATAAAGACCAAATTAGTTGGGAAACAGAAGGTGTAACAGGAGATTGGTGGGGCAATACCTTTTATCCAAGCTCATCAGGTAGTGGTCTAGTTATAGCAAAAATAAATGACGTAGAAATAGCAAAACCTATTAAGGTATCAGAGAAACCTGTAGGTATTCAAATAGCTCCATCATTATCAGTAATCAAAGTTGGAGAAAGCGTTAACCTTACTATACTTGGTACAGATGAGGATGGCCAAAGAGCACCAGTAGCACATGACCAAATACAGTGGAGTGTAGATTCAGGAGCTGCTGCTGTAAATGAGGGAAAAATTAAAGGTATTAAAAATGGCCAGGCAGTTATAACGGCGTCTTTAAAAAGCGACCCTACTATTAAAACCCAAATTTCTACAGTGGTAGGTACCAGAACACAGGCAGTTGATTCTTTAGATAGGAATAATGCAGCAGTATGGGATGGAAGTAACTCCCCAGCAGTTACAGGTAGGGTAGAGCCATGTAAAACCTTAAAATACCACGGTAGCTCATCAGTTAAATTTATTTATAATTTAGCTAAGACTCCAAATAAACAAGTTGCATATATGAGGCTAACATCACCGATTAAGATTAACCCAAATGTACAATCTATAGGAATGTGGGTCTATGGTAATGGCCAAGGAGACATGTTAAAGGTAGAATTAGCTAATGGTGCAGGCAAGAAATATGCCCTTCAAGCAGGAGAAATTAACTTTAAAGGGTGGAAGTATTTATCAATTCCAATTCCAAAGGATATAACTGAAGTTGTAAATTTACAAAGAATGTATACTATAACCTATAATAACAATAAGGCTAGAACAAGTAGTTTATATATAGATCATATTTCAGTTACCTATGGTACAAGGGATAGAAATGCTAGCTATCTAAAAGGACATGAAAAATTTGACCCAATGCATCAAAGTCTTAAAGAACCAGCAGGAGAAGGGGCATATGAGTTTACCCTTTCAGGCACAACAAAAATGAATCACTATCCACTTGATACTAATATGAAAAATAGGGTAGCAAATGGGTTAAAGCAGGATGCAGAATTCACTGTACTAACAGGAAATACAGACTTAGGTATAAAATCATTGCTACCTAATAATACAGTGTGGGAAAATAAATTTAGTACCTATGAATTTAATAATACACAGGTTATCCATTTAGGAACTAATTCAGGTGGGGTAGTTAAGACTAACCCGGGACAGTGGAAAGATTTTAAAAATGCACTTAACAACTCTAAGTGTGATCATATAATAATTACAATGAACAAGGACCCATTTTCAACAAATGGATTTAAAGATGCTAGAGAGGGTGCCCTCTTCCATGATATCTTAGCCAAACATGTTGAAGCAACGGGCAAGAATGTTGTGGTGGCCATCGCAGATGGTTATGATACAGATGTTTATATAAGAGATGGTGTTAGATATATGTATACTAATGGATTAATGACAGTAGATGATAATATTGGTAAGGCCAATAAGGTAAGATTTAGAATTAGTGGGGATGAAATGAAATATTCCATAGAACCAGTATTATAAGCCTAGGAGGTATATATGGATAAGAAAATAATAGCAACATTTGGTGTTTTAGCAATTACAATAGCAATAGCTATATCTAATATAGGGGTTGTTAAGGCGGAGGAATCTCAGCCAGGGGGGAGTACTGACCCGGTTGTAACTAAAAGCTATGTTGATAGGGAAATAGCAAAAGCAAAGGCTAATGGAGAAATGGTTGACTTACTAAATAAGGAAGTTAACGATTTAAAAAGGGAAATATCAAGATTAAAAGTTGACGGGGCAGGCAATGATATATACGAAGTTGTATATGTAGAACCAGGTCAAAAGCTAATAGGAGGCCAAGGAACAGAAATAATTCTAAGGGCAGGCCAAGGGACAGCGGTTGTAGCTGAGCGAGGTGGACTACAGGATGTAACAGAAGGTGTAGATATTTCCCAAGGATTTATACCTAAGTATCACTTATTAATTACACCTAGAGATGATGGTAGGGGAGTACTAGTAACTAAAAGAGCAACTTTTATGGTTAGAGGAGAGTATTCTATAAAATAAAATGTCAAAAAAAATAATTCCCTGGGAAATAAGCAAAGCTTAACCAGGGAATATTTTCGTAGGAGGAAGTTTATGAACAACTATTTTAGAAAAGGTGCATATGTACTCATAGCACTTTCGATGCTGACATCCTGTATAACAGGTGTAAATAGAATTAAGACAGAGCAGCAGTATAAGGATCTTCAAATTGCAGTTAGGTATACAGATCTTATAGAGTTATCAAGGCAAAAGGATCAAGCTATAGAGGTAATATTAGAAGAATTAAAGGATAAGGGTGCAACTACTATATTGGTTAGGGAGAACACTTTGTTACCTAATACCCCTAATGATCATGCTAACTGGAAGGCTCAGGGTAAACTAACTACCTATGAAGGATATGAGTTGCTTAATAAATATAATAATATTAGTGATATTGAGGATATAATAGATCCTGAATTATATTATGTGTGGCTAACACAGGATAATATATATGGTGAGATATTAAAGCAGATAGAGGGACAGGGCTTAGGGGGGAAAGAAATTCTCTTAGGACAGGATAAATATATTGAATACAGGGGAAATGATCATTCCTTAAGTACAACAGGAATGGGATTCCCCATAGAAGACTTAACCATTGCAGCAGATTTAGGTTATACAATATCTCCACAAGCTAAAGAATGGGTAGGAGCAGGTGAAGGATATGTGGATGTCTTTATTAAAAGTATAGAAGAGATACCTAATAGGGGGCCGGTATATTTTGCAGACCCGGAAATAGCTGGACTTAGAAGTGGGGATAAGCCAGGTATTGAGCCAGAAATTATAGAATTTGCTAAAGACAATCAGATTGGACATATAGAATTCTTCTCTGAAAAACAAAAAGGACTATATCCTTTATTTAAGCAGTCAAGTGGTGGTGGTGCAGACTACAAGGCGGTTAGATTGCATACAGCTACAGATGCTGAGGTTATGAAACTAACTCCTAAGGAAATGCTTTCAAGATACTGGCTTGCAGCAACTGAAAGAAACCAGCAAGTGCTTTTGTTTAAGAAGGCAAATACAAATAATATGGAAGATGACTATGAAAGGCTTCAATATGAAATAGAAGAATTTGCAAACAAGGCAGAAAGTAAGGGTTATAGGATATCTAATGAGGTTAAAAGCTACAATCTTCCCTTAGGAAGTTTCTGGCAGGCATTTTTATCTGGACTGGGAGCTATTATTGTTTTTATGCTATTCTTTGACTTATTAGACTTAAGGAAGTTAGGTCTTATATTAGGTATTTTAGGTACCATTGCCTATGGGACTATTTTGAAGATTAAACCTACACTAGGTCTTCAGCTTATGGCCTTATTTGGGGCTTCTATTTTCCCGGCATATGCTGTATCTTGGGCCCTGCAGAAAGAGACCAAAACATTAAGAGAAACGATTTTCTTATTTTTAAGAACCTGCCTTATTTCTTTTGGAGGTGCCCTTACCATAGTTGGACTCCTATCTAGAACCTCGTTTGGTCTTACTATAGACCTATTTGTTGGGGTGAAGCTTGCCCATCTTATTCCGATTATTCTAGTGCTGGCAGGATATATATACCAGAAGTATGGCGTTCTAGTTAAATCACTTAAGGAAATATCAAGAAAAGAAGTTACCTATTTTAGTTTGGTAATTGTAGGATTTATAGGTGTTGTGCTTATAATATATACGTCAAGAACAGGAAACACTGGAACTGTATCAGACTTAGAGTTAGCTTTAAGAGGTAGCCTAGATAGGATATTAGGAGTAAGGCCAAGAACCAAGGAGTTTTTAATAGGATATCCTTTAATGATTACTATATTTTACTATGGTAAGCAGGAAAGCTACCTACCACTATTGATAATAGCTATAATTGGACAAATTTCATTGGTTAATACCTACGCACATATTCATACACCAATACTTATATCACTAATAAGAAGTGCCTATGGAATTGTATTCGGTATAATGATTGGGTTAATATTTATTTTTATAATAAATAGGTTAATAAAGGTGGCTGAAAAATGGACAACAGTAAAAAGATAGTCATATCAGGATACTATGGATTTAATAATACAGGAGATGAAGCAGTACTAGATTCAATACTTAAGGCCCTAAAAAAAGAATGCAAAGGTAAGAAGTTAGAAATTACTGTACTATCTAATGAACCAGATAAGACAAGTAGCCTATACAAGGCTAATGCAATAAACCGATGGGATATGAAGTCTATTTATAAGGAAATTAAGAAATGTGACCTATTAATTAGTGGGGGTGGTAGCCTACTACAGGATGTTACTAGTAATAAGACAGTGCCTTACTATTTACTTATTATCAAGATTGCCCAGTTATATAAAAAAGATGTTGTTTTTTATTCCCAGGGATATGGCCCAGTAAATAAAAGGCATAACAAATACCTAATTAAAAGAGTACTAAATAAAGTTGACCATATTTTTGTAAGAGATAGGAATTCAAAAAAGGCCCTTGTAGATATTGGAATAAAAACTCCAACTATTGTAGTTGCTGCTGATCCTGTACTGGGTATGGTGGTAGATAGGCAGGCAGATATAAGGGCGAGGGAGATTATTGAGAAACATGGATCCAAAAGAAAACGTGTAGGAATATACCTACGTTCATGGGAAAATGATCAGCTATTAATTAAGAAAACCAATATACTAACTACAATGTTAGATAAGGCAGGCTTTGATGTATTTTTAATACCCATGCAAGAACCAGATGATGCAGAATTTTTAAGTAAGATTACTGCAGATAGATTGTCTGTACATAGGGTGGTAGATAAGCTATCTATAGAAGAGGTGTTTGCTCTAACAGGTCAAATGGATATAGTTATAGGGATGAGGCTACATGCCCTAATAATGGCGACAGCCCAGGGAGTAGCAACTGTGGGTTTATCATATGATCCTAAAGTTGATGATTTTATGGATATGATAGGGAATGAGCACTGCTTTGATGTTAATGAATTTGATCCTATGGATATAATCAATAGTATTAAAAAGCAATTAGAACAGATTGATATTGTAGAGCAGGATATAATAGCAAAAAACAAATTGCTTATAGAAGAAGCATATAAGCCAGCTAAACTAATTAATAAATTACTACTTAAGTAAAGGGGATTATTATGAATGAAAAAGTAATTATTATGGATGTTCCTATTAATAAAGTGACTATGGAAGAAGCAACTAATAAGGTAGTAACTTATTTATCAGGTGATGGTAAGCATACAGTCTTCACACCTAATCCTGAGATTATAATGGAAGCACAAGAAGACGGGGAATTTATGAAAATCCTCCAAGAAGCTGATTTAGTTGTAGCAGACGGTATAGGGGTGGTACTTGCCTCAAAGATATTAAAAGTAGAAAAGCTTCCTGAAAGGGTAGGGGGATATGACCTTATGCAAAGTGTTCTTGGGGAGATTAAAGACAAGGATACAAAGGTATACTTTCTAGGAAGTAAGCCAGGTGTTGCTAAGCTAGCAGCTAAAAATATGAGGAAGAAATATCCTGGCATTAATATAGTAGGGGCTAGGGATGGATATTTTAAGGAAGAAGATGAGGCGGAAATAATCAAGGAAATAAGAGATTTACAGGTTGATTTATTACTTGTAGGATTAGGTGCGCCTAGGCAGGAGAAGTGGATATATGATAATATAGATGAGCTAGGTATCAAGGTAGGTGCGGGAGTTGGGGGAAGCCTTGATGTAATGGCCGGTACAGTTAAGCGTGCCCCTAAAGCATTTCAGAAGCTAGGTTTGGAGTGGTTTTATAGACTTATTACAAATCCTAGAAGGGCAAAAAGGATGATGAGACTACCCAAATTTGGAATAAAGGTTGTTTTTATGAGATTAACTGGAAAATAAATATGCATATAAAACCATGTCAATACACCTAATATGTCAATGAAGTAAACAATTTTCAAAGCAAATGTGAAATCTATGTAACATATTAAAGACAAGTTTGTAAGTTATAGCTAAAAGCCCATATGGTATTTCATGAAAAAAGTGTATGGTTAAAAGAATTATAATATAGTATATTAAAGTTAGAAATACTATGACAAGCAAGTAATTAGTATAAGGAGGAAACTAATGGCAGGTTTAAATCTTAAGAACGTATACAAAAAATACCCTAACGGATTTGTAGCGGTAAAGGATTTTAGTTTAGAGATAGAGGATCAGGAATTCATTATTTTCGTAGGACCATCAGGGTGTGGTAAATCTACAACACTGCGTATGATTGCAGGACTTGAAGAGATTACATCTGGTGAAATTTGGATAGGTGATAAGCTGTGTAACGATGTGGCACCTAAGGATAGAGATATT
This sequence comes from Candidatus Epulonipiscium sp., assembly GCA_012518255.1. Taxonomy (GTDB): domain Bacteria; phylum Bacillota; class Clostridia; order Lachnospirales; family Cellulosilyticaceae; genus JAAYSX01. The sequence continues at coordinate 15,937 of JAAYSX010000077.1, forward strand.
GCAATGGTATTCCAAAACTATGCTCTATACCCACATATGACAGTATACGATAACATGGCTTTTGGATTAAAACTTCGTAAAACACCAAAGGCAGAGATAGATAAACGTGTTCGTGAAGCAGCAAGGATTCTAGATATTGATGAGAACCTAGATAGAAAGCCAAAAGCTTTATCAGGTGGTCAAAGACAACGTGTTGCTATGGGACGTGCTATTGTGCGTGAGCCTAAAGTATTCTTAATGGATGAGCCTTTATCAAACCTTGACGCAAAACTGCGTGTACAAATGAGAACGGAAATTTCTAAGTTACATCAAAGATTACAAACAACATTTATATATGTAACTCATGACCAAACAGAGGCTTTAACACTTGGAACAAGAATTGTTGTTATGAAAGACGGTATTATCAAGCAAGTAGATGCACCAGGTAAACTATATGCTGAACCAGATAACTTATTTGTAGCTAGCTTTATCGGATCACCACAAATGAACTTTATAGAAGCTAAGGCAGATAAACGTGGGGACGATGTATTCTTAACATTTGGTAATTCAGAAGTTATCTTAGAGAAAGCTAAGGCAGACAAAATTATAGAAGGTGGATATATTGGCAAGGATGTAATTATGGGTATAAGGCCAGAAGATATTGCTGATATGAATACTGTTCTAGATGTTGAAAAAGATAAATATACACCAATCATAGCCAATGTAGAAGTAACAGAAATGTTAGGTTCTGAAACATTCTTATACATGGTTTGTGAAGGTAATAATATTACAGCAAGAGTTGACCCTACATGTGAAGCAAGAGAGGGCGACGACCTAAAAATTGGAATCGAAAAATCCAAGATTCATGTATTTGATGCAGAAACAGAATTAACAATAACCAACTAAAAAATCAAATATTATCAATGTTTTACAAAAGCCATGCATATGCATGGCTTTTCTGCATTTATAAATAAAATTATGTTATAATGTTACAGGGAGGGATATTATGCAAAATGAAAGATGGAGACCAGAAGTAAGGAGCACTCTAAGAGACAATTTTATAAGAGTGCCAAGTGTAATAAGAAATGCAAGTGGTATTTTAATATTTGGAAAAAGAATTAAATCATTGATGTTTACAACGGATATAGCAATTATACGAAATAATAATGCAGATGCCATTATTGCAGTATACCCTTTTACCCCCCAGCCATCTATTACCCAAGCTGTAATGTCAGTAGCAGATGTTCCAGTCTTATGTGGTGTAGGTGGGGGGAAGACATATGGAAATAGATCAGTAAATATTGCACTACATGCTGAATTCCAGGGAGCTATAGGAGTAGTTTTAAATGGACCTACACCCTTAGACACCATAAGTAACGTAAAGGAAATTGTAGACGTCCCTGTAGTTGTTACAATTGTTTCAGAATGTACTGATTTTAAATCAAAAATTGATGCAGGAGCAGATATATTAAACGTTAGTGGAGGTGCTAATACCGCTAATATTGTAAGGGCCATTAGGAGAGAGTATTCACAAATACCCATAATAGCAACAGGTGGACCAAATGATGAGACTATATTAGAAACTATTGAAGCAGGTGCTAATGCAATCACATATACACCACCAACTAACGGGGAAATATTTAGTATGAGAATGGAAGAATATAGGAAGGCAGAAATAGAAAGAAACATGTAATCGCTTAATATAAAGGACTTTAACGTTACTTGCCGTTAAAGTCCTTTATATTAGGCCTATACATAGCAAAAATATAAAAAGATTTGACAATAACCTTTTTTTTTATAGTAAAGTAAGTTAGAATAAGGTTATGAGGGGAAGTTTAAGTTTTTAAAAGGGGACAATATTAATATACAATAAACAAGGAGATGAAGAGCATGGTTTCTAATCAAATTTTGCAAAATACAATAGACGGTTTAAAAAGTATAACAAGACGAGATTTTAGTATCTTGGATGATGATGCTAGGGTAGTAGCAACAACGATAGAAGGAACAATTGGCGAGTATAGACTAGAAGTAGAAGACTTTATAAATTCCCATGCTGATAGTCAAGAAATGCAAGGAAATCATTATTTTAAGATTTTCGATGAATATACAGTGGAATATGTAATAGCTATAAAAGGTGAAGATGAAGAAGCATATAAACTGGGGAAACTAGCAGCATTTCAGATTAAAAATTTACTAGTAGCATATAAGGAAAGATTTGATAAAGATAACTTTATAAAGAATCTATTACTTGATAACCTACTACTTGTAGATATCTATAATCGTGCAAAAAAATTGCACATAGAAAATGCTGTGCGTAGGGTAGTTATACTGGTAGAATCATACCACAATAGAGAATCTAATATACCAGAAATACTTAGGAATATGTTTCCAGATAAAACAAAGGACTTTATTACAGCAGTAGATGAAAAGAGTGTAATACTAGTTAAAGAGGTTGAAGAAGGAAAGGATATAGAGCATATATCCAATACTGCTAGAATAATATTTGATACCTTATCAGCGGAAGAAATTAGCAATATATACATTTCAGTAGGTACTATAGTGGACGACCTCAAAGACGTATCACGTTCATATAAAGAAGCTAGCATGGCATTAGAAGTAGGTAAGATATTTAATAGTGAAAACCATATTTCAACATATGCAGAGCTTGGTATAGGTAGGCTTATCTACCAATTACCTCTTCAACTGTGCCAGATGTTTATTCAAGAGGTATTACAAGGGAAGACAATTGATGAGTTTGATGAAGAAACCCTAAATACCGTAAATAAATTCTTTGAAAATAGCCTAAATGTATCCGAAACATCAAGGCAATTATATATTCACAGAAATACACTAGTATATAGGTTAGATAAATTACAAAAACAAACAGGGCTAGATCTTCGTAGATTTGACCATGCTATTACTTTCAAAATAACAATTATGGTAAGCCAGTATATGGCATATATGGAGCAGAATACGTTTAGCCAGCAATATAACTAATAGAAGTAGGTGGGCAATAAGTATGATAAGCTTGCAAAATGTAAGTAAGACATACCCGAATGGAACAAGGGCTATGAAGAATGTATCCCTTAATATTAAAAAAGGTGATTTTGTATTCGTAGTTGGTAGTAGTGGGTCAGGTAAGTCAACCTTGATTAAGATGCTACTTAAGGAAGAAGACCCAACTAGTGGCAAAATCATAGTAAACAATAAAGATATAACCAAGCTAAAAAGAAAGCAGGTACCATATTTAAGAAGAGAAATTGGGACTGTTTTTCAGGATTTTAGGTTACTCCCTAATAAAACAGTATACGATAATGTTGCTTTTGCAATGCAAGTAGTTGAGGCAAACCCTAAGGAAATTAGAAGGGCTGTACCTGTAACATTAGGTCTAGTAGGAATAGCTAAGAAATTTAAGTGCTACCCCCATCAGCTTTCAGGTGGAGAACAACAAAGGGTAGCTTTAGCTAGGGCTATTGTAAATGATAGTCCAATTTTGATTGCAGACGAGCCAACAGGTAATTTAGACCCTGAGACGGCATGGGAGATTATGAAATTACTTCAAGATATCAATAAAAGAGGCGTAACAGTAGTTATGGCAACACACGAAAAAGAAATAGTTGATACGCTTAGAAAAAGAGTTATTGAGATTGACAATGGCGTAGTGATCCGTGACTCATGTGAGGGAGGATATGACTGTGAAGATTAGGACACTTAGACATTTATCAAAAGAAGGCATTTTAGGTATTTGGGAAAATAGGCTAATGTCTCTGGCATCTATAGGAACAATAGTACTGTGCCTTATAATTCTAGGAGTATCATTCACACTAGCATCCAATGTGGATTATATACTTAGCCAGATAGAATCTAATGTAGGTATAACAGCCTATATAGATGATAGTGTTAAGGAAGACGAAATAACAACTCTAAAAACAAAACTAGAAGCTATCCCAAATGTATCTGGGGTTACATATGTTTCAAAAGATGATGCTTTTTTAACATTTACGGATGATTCAAATCTAGAGAATATCATGAAGCAATTTGAAAAGGATAATCCACTACCGGCCTCCTTTGAAATTACAATGGTGGATTTAGAGGAGCAAGAAAGGGTTATTGAATCTCTTGAACAATATGATGAATTAGAAATCAGCTATTTTCAGGCAGAAGCTCCTATGTTAGTTCAACTCAATGATAGTATAAGATATATTAGCATGATAATAATAATAAGCTTAATACTTGTTGGGATAATACTTATGTCAAATACTATAAAACTTACTGTCTACATAAGACGTAGGGAAATCAATATTATGAAATATATAGGAGCAACAGACTGGTTTATAAGAGCACCATTCATTATAGAAGGAATTTCTATAGGATTAATAGGGGGTATCATACCTATATTTGCACTATGGGGTGCATATAGCTGGGTACTTAAGGTAGTCAATAGTAGATTTACAGTAATGATAGAATCTATCAAACTGCAAAGTACTGCAGATATATTATCTGCTTTTACCCCAATGAGTTTAATAATTGGAGTAGGAATAGGGGCTATAGGAAGTATAATCTCTATTAGAAAACACTTAAAGGTATAGGGGGAGTATTAAATGCGGAGAATTACATGTAGTTTGCTAGTTTTTATAATGTTTTTATCATTTCCTATTCAAGCTTCTAAAATAGATTCCAAGAAAAAAGAATTAGACAATGTAAAGACGGCTATTGAGGAGTCTAAGAAGGAGTTAGGCTTAACAACCAAAGAAAAGGAAGCTGTTAAAAAAGAAATTCAAGAGCTAGATAGGATAATTATAGAGGCAGAAAACGAACTATACAGAATAAATGAAGAACTTGAATTAAAAGGTGAAGAATTAAAAGAATCAGAGAAAGAATTAGAAAATGCAATAAAAGAAAAAGAGCAACAGTATGAAGATGCAAAAGATCGTATAGAATCCATGTATAAAAA
>JAAYSX010000078.1 GCA_012518255.1 Candidatus Epulonipiscium sp.
AACCTCCCTGTAATTATAATTGCATAATCTATATTTGCCCCCATCTGTATTGAACTTACTATTAAGTAACTTATAAAAAACACATTAACTCCTGTTAAGTAGGGTATGGCAAAGTTTATTGAAATACTTCCTTGTATTACCATCATCAATAATACAGGTAGGCCTGCGGATTGAAATGTAAACAGAAGTACAATCATAACAAATATAGCGGAGGTAACACCTATAACCTTATTATCCCTTGTAAAGAAATTATTTAGATCCAGGTTATTGGTAGATTCCCCTACCAGATGAACATCATTATTATAGTATTTGCCTGCTATCTTATGAATATCCTCTAAGGCTTTAAATGTTTCCTCTCCTTCTTCGGGAAGGTTAGTATTAATAAGTATTCTAGAGTAGTTATCTCCCTTAAGCTGTAGCTTTGCATCATTTAATTTAATATATAGGTCATCTAACTCCTCTTTAAGCTCATCATCTAAATTAACAATCCCTGAAAACTTTTCCTTGTTCATAAAAAAGAACATATCTATAAGGGGTACAGTATAGCCCTCTAAACCATTAATTACTTGCCCATAAGATTCATTGCTTATTGCATATGCACTATATAATAAATTAGCAGCCTCAATATCCAAATCTGCCATCTCGGCAAACTGTCTTGGAGTTAATGGATCAGTAATTATATAATCTTCCCCAGCTTTTACATTTGCAAGTCCTATTACAGAGTCGGTTATTTCAAGACTTTCCAACTCCTTTATTAGTTGCCCTTCCTTTTCATAGTCCCCAGTTGGAACGAGTATAGCCATTAAATTAGTTTTCCCAAAGCTATCTTCTATCATTTGTTCAGCAATTTGGTATTCATTTTGTTTTATGGTAGTTAGTTTACTATATCCGTATACATAATCTGATACCCTAGAAAAATAAAAACCAAATCCTAGTAATAAAATAAAGATAGGTGGCAATATGTACTTTGTTTTAATTACAAACTTACCCCATTTTTGTATATGCGGTACGAAATTTTTATGTCCAGTCCTATCAATCCATTTGCTAAAAACTAGAAGCAAGCCTGGCATAAGAAAAAAAACGGATGCAAGACTTAAAATAATCGCCTTTATAAGGACTAGCCCCATATCAAAACCTATCCTAAACTGCATAAGCATTAGAGCTAGTAGGCCTGAAATAGTGGTAAGGCTACTTGAAGATATTTCTGGTATTGCCTTACTAAGAGCAGCTATAACCGCCTCCCTTGCTTCTAAACTTTCCCTTTCTTCTGTATAACGGTGGCATAGAATAATGGCATAGTCTATGGCAAGGGCAAGTTGCAATATAATGGCAATGGAGTCACTTACAAAGGAAATTTCTCCTAGTATGAAGTTAGTACCTACATTTAGTATGGCAGCAGTTCCAAAAGTCATTAACATAACTGGAATTTCCATATATGTTTTAGATGTAAATAAAAGAACACTAACTATAATTAACACTGAAATTAGTGTAACTAATCTCATTTCCTTATTCAAAATTTCAGCAAAACTAGACCCTAGCTCGGATGCTATATATACATCATATCTAGATAAAGTTTCTTTGATTTCTTTCATTGCATCTAAACTAATCTTATCATCTATTTCACCTTCAAAGGTTATTTCATATAGGGCCGATGCTGACCTATAGTAATCCCTACTATTTTCAAAGTTGACATCGGATACACCCTCTATATCCCCCCAGCCTAATTGCAAGCTTTTCTCCTTCTTCAAATGTAATATTCGACACCATTACCTTAGCAGAAGCATATGTAATAAATTCATCTTCCATTATTGTTATTCCCCGCCTAGTTTCCGTTGTTTCGGGCAGATAGTCAATTAGATTATCATTTACCTCCACCCAACTTAAGGAAAAGGCACTGAATATTATTAGCCCTATAAAAAAAAGGAAAAATGCATTTCTTTTATCAACAATAAAAGTTGAAATCTTTCCCCAAAAATTTTCTTCTTCGGTTTTTATCTTCATATAAACTCATCCTTTACTTTTTTATGTTAATATATTAAGTTAATCAACACATATGTGTAAGCATGTACAAAATTATGTAAACTATGATATAATCATATTACAATAGGTAAAGCTATAATTCAATTGCTTTTAATATTAATAAAATATAGTAAGGAAGGTATTTATGAAAAATCAAGATTTCAACAAAATGACTATTAGTGCTAGGCGCACGCTAAAAAGCCTAAATGGGGCTTTAACAGAGCTATTAACTACAAAACCCCTAGAGAAAATCTCAATACAAGAGCTATGTGATTTAGCTATGATCTCAAGGGGCACCTTTTATAACTATTTTGACGATAAGTATGACCTATTAAATTACAACTGGAAACAAATCCAATTAGAAATTGACCCACAATATACACATGATATGGAATTAATTAGCTATGGTGAATATATACATTTATTCCTTAAAAATTTCATAGTCTATCTATCTAAAGAAAGGGATACATATCAGATGATTTTGAGTAACAACTCAAATAGTATTTTCTCATCTAATATGTATGATTATATTGACAAGCAAATTCTTTTAAAATTAAACAATTCTAAAATTCACAAAAACAAAGAAGGAATACCCCTAGAACTTCTATCATCCATATATGCAAGTACTATCTTAGCTGTTGCAAATTGGTGGATAAAAAGTGAGGAAAAATATACAGAGGAAGATGTTTATAGTTTCTTTACCCAAATGATAGAAACTAAAAATAAGATTGTTTAAATATCTTAATTAAGGGATTTTAATATATCCTCTATCTGGTCTGCTGGCATGGGTTTGTAGTAATAATATCCTTGCACATAGTCACACATTTTTTTATAAAGAAATGTTAGCTGGGGCTCTGTCTCTACACCTTCCGCCAGCACATTAAGACCTAAGTTCTTAGCTAGATTAATTATAACCATTGTTATAGCTTGGTCCTTTTCATCATGGTCAATACCCTGTATAAATTGCATATCTATTTTTAGCCTGTCTATTGGAAGGGATTTTAACCTACTTAGGGACGAATACTCCGTACCAAAGTCATCAATCGCAATGGATATACCTGATCTTCTTAATTCATTTAGGGTACCTATTGCATTATTGGTACCCCTTATTGCTATACTTTCAGTTATTTCAAGTTCAAGATATTTAGGATCTAGACCTGTCTCCGCAAGTATATCTTCTACATTACTTGCTAAGTTAGGATTAATAAACTGGACTGCAGATAAATTTACAGCCATACTTAAATGCCCATAGCCCTTCTCTTGCCATATTTTATTTTGCCTACTTGCTGTTCTTAATACCCACTCACCAATATCATTTATAAGATTATTTTTTTCTGCAAGTGGTATAAATACTGATGGTGGTAACATACCAAGTTTGGGGTGCATCCAGCGCACCAATGCTTCAAAACCAGATATTTTTCCAGTATTTAAATCCACCTGTGGCTGATAATAAACAACTAGTTCATCCCTTTCTATAGCCCTGTATAAATCATTAGATAGTCTCATATTTTTTATTACTTCATCTTTCATTTCAAAAGTACATACAGAATATTGATTTTTACCTAAGGATTTTGCCCTGTGCATTGCTGTATCAGCATTTTTTATTAGTGCTTCTGCATTTGTCCCGTCCTGAGGGTAAATAGCTATTCCACCACTACCTGTTATAAAGACCTCCTGATCATTAATAGTAAAGGGGGTTAAAAATGTATCCATGGTATTTTTAGCAAGTTTTTTAATATCATTAATATCATTGATGTCACTAAATAAAAATATAAATTCATCACCTGCAAATCTAGCTACCGTATCCTCCTGCCTTAGATTTTTTTCAAAAGTTTTGGCAACTTCTTTTAATATATAATCTCCACTACTATGGCCCATGGTATCGTTTATGGATTTAAAGTTATCCAAATCAATAAACATAACACCTATATTTTCATCATTTTTTTTAGCCCTTTTAATAGCATCTGAGACCTTATGTTCAAATAAGAACCTATTAGGTAAGTTAGTTAAAAAATCATAATAGGCCATATATTCAATTTCCTTATCTAATTTTATTTGTAATAAACCACCTGCTACTAGGTTACCCATTATGTTGAGTAGCTTTATATTTTCATCCGTCCATTTTTTCCTTGTTTTCACGGAGTCCATGCCTATAATACCCTGTATTTTGCCCTCACCAACAACTGGTACAGATATAAATGATTTAATATTTTTCCTAATTAAATCTTCAAAGTTCCCCATCATTTCATTGGTCATATAATCTATATCTTCTATATATATAGTTTCCTTATCTTTAAACTCGTTAATCCACCATGCAAATTCTTCAATAGGTATATCTCCACTCCCATATTTTTTAGGACTTATACCCTTATTACACCATTCATTTGAGTATTTCACTAAGCCTTTTTCGTAGTCTATTATAAATAAATAGGTTCTATCAACTTTAAAAAACTTCCCCATTCTTTCTAGCATTAAATTAATCTTATCATTAAAGTTTTCTTTATTTATAGTTATGAAGTCATATGAAGTGTCAGAATTCATTTTTTGAAATTGAATCTGATATGTATTTTCTTTTATTTTAGATACATAGATTTTGTTTACATATGATCCTATGAAATAGGCAGTTATAAACATTCCTATTCTAGCTATATAGTCATATTTTCCTATCTTAACCAAGGACTCAGGCCTTAACATCCATACAAGTCTTTGGGAAATTATGGCTACAATAGTTACTGATATTAAAAGGGTTTTTTTACTAAATAAAAGTGAACTAATTATTATTATAGGAAGAGCCCATACCGTTATTGTAGAATGGCTTAAGAACTGTATTGAAATTACAGGAATACTTATTAAAAGAATAGTTATGGTAAGCAAGTCTTTTACATATTCATTTTTTATTTTTTGCGCTATATATATACTCATACCTACACTTATAATAAAACCTGCTTTTATAAGAGCAAATTGTAAATCTCCTCTCCTTGACATATATTCAGCTAAAAAAGCAATAATGCCACCCACACAATAAGCTATTGCCAAGTTATAGAATATACTTTCTTGTTCTTTTTCTGTAACTATAATTTCATCTTCTTCCTTAATTTTATGTTCAGTTAGGTCGTAATAACGTGCAGAATGATAAATAGCCCATGCTGGAAAAAGCATAAATAAAGGTGTTATTTGCGGAAAGCTTCTCAAACCATATGTACTTAAGATTACATCTGTTAATGTTCCTAATATAAAACAAATCATCATAGATAAGACAAGTATACTAGCTTGTCTTTTTATCTCTTTGTCTTTCAATTTTGTCATCCACTTATTAATAAGCATAAAGCTAACTATACTAAATGAAATATAATATGAATGGAAAAATAGGCGGTATATATTGTTTGTTAGATTGTTACTCCATCCAAAATCTGTAATATGTATATTGTATTGCAATCTTGTAAGGGTAGTTGATATAGAAAAAGCAATAACAGTTATAAGGGCGGGTATGTAAATAAGTAATAATATACTTTTTTTACCTAGATATTCTTTTTTACCAGTTAATAATAATGAGAAATGTAAGTTTATACTAAATATAAAAGACCAACCAATTGCGGCAAATCTATACCACATTAAGGATATATTGGGCTCTTTTACAGAAATAGCCATTGAAAATCCAAATGTCCATATGCTTAGTAAAATACATATACATAAAAACATTTTATTTATCTTAGACTGTGGGTTTAATTTTATAACATATGTTCCCCAAAACAGGTAAATTAAGCAGGCAAATAAGAATAAAAAAGAAAGTATTGTTGGCATATCCTTCCCCCTCCCCTAATTACTACATATAATCTTATCCATTATATATAATATTAAGACATTAAAAGAATTAATGCAACAATACTTTTCTTTATTTTTAATAAGTTATCCTATATTTCTCTTGGCTTCCCTATGCCCATATTATAATTATATTTTTCTTTCTTTTTATGCACAATTTCTTCTTTTGCAAGATTCTTATTTGCAACAGATAACATTAATTTAATCCTATTAAGCTGATTGACCTCACTACTGCCTGGATCATAATCTATTGGGGCAATATTAGCAAGAGGATATGCTCTTTTTAACTCTTTTATCATACCTTTCCCCGTAACATGGTTTGGCAAACAAGCAAAGGGTTGTATACATACTATATTGTTAACCCCTGTTTTAATTAAGTCCACCATTTCAGCTGTTAGGAACCAACCCTCTCCTGTTTGATTACCTAAAGATATATGTTCCTTAGCTCCTTTAGCTAGCTTATCTATAGATTTAGGTTCTGTAAATCTATCACTTTTTCTAAACTCATCTATTAACGGGTTCCTATAAATATTTATTAAATGAATAACAAATTTATTTCCAATCCATTTTATCTTCTTATCCCCAAGGACTTCATGCCTAAATTTAGCATTATATAGGGTGTACATGAAAAATCCTGTTAAATCAGGAACAACTGCTTCCGCTCCTTCTTTTTCTAATGTTTCTACAATATGATTGTTAGAATCCGGATGGAATTTAACCAGTATTTCACCAACTACTCCTACCTTAGGCTTAACCATATCTTCATGGATTGGAAGGTTATCAAATTCCTTAACCATATCCCTTATTGCTTTTTTATATGCCCTATAACTTCCTTTCAGTAGAACATCTATGGATTTTTTCTTCCATTTTTCACATAACTCATTCGTTGATCCAACTCCTAATTCATAAGGCCTAACCCTATAAGTCATGGTCATAAGAGCATCCCCCATTACTACAGCCATAGTAGCCCTTCTAGCTAATTTTGGTGTAATAGTAAAGCCTGGGTTGCTTTCTAATCCTGCTGTATTTAAGGATATAACAGGAACCTCTCCAAAGCCAGCATCCTCCAGTGTCTTTCTCAAAAAGGCTATATAGTTAGTAGCACGGCATCCACCACCAGTTTGGCTAATAACTACAGATGTATTATTAATATCATATTTACCTGATTGAAGTGCTTGCAACATCTGGCCTATAGTAATTATAGCTGGGTAGCAAGCATCGTTGTGAACATGCTGTAAGCCTATATCTATGGCTTCCTTATTAGCCTTAGGTAATACCTCTATGTTATATCCTCCATCCCTAACAACCGGTTCTAATAATTCAAAGTGAATTGGTGACATCTGGGGTGCTAGTATAGTATGGTTTTCCCTCATATCTCTTGTAAAAATTTTACGCTCTTTTTTATCATATAGTTTTTTAGCCTTGAATCCTTGTCTTTCTCTTTCTTCTAATGCAGCTATAAGTGACCTAATGCGAATTCTAGCCGCACCTAAATTACTAATTTCGTCTATCTTTATGCTTGTATAAATCTTACCATATTGATCTAGAATTTCTTCTACTTGATCTGTTGTTACAGCATCTAGACCACAACCAAATGAAGTTAATTGTATTAATTCTAGTTCCTCGCTTTGAGCTACATATGTAGCTGCCCTATATAATCTTGAGTGATAGGTCCATTGATCTACAACCCTAAGTGGCCTCTCAACTTCCCCAAGATGGGCTATACTATCCTCGCATAATACCGCAAAACCGTATGAATGAATAAGCTCTGACATCCCATGATTAACTTCTGGATCTATATGGTAAGGCCTTCCTGCTAACAAGATACCTTTTTTATTATTTTTCCTTAAATCTTCAATGACTTCTTCGCCTTTTTTCTGAATATCTTCCTTGCATCTTAGCCATTCCTCGTAACCTTTATCCACAGCTCTTACTACCTCATCATATGAAACTCCTTCACTTTCTAGCTCCTTAGCAAGTTGTTTTTTCATATTAGGTATATTGTGAAGTGATAAAAAAGGTTTAATAAACTTTACATCATCTGCTTGTAATTCCTCAACATTAGCACCTATTGTCTCTGGATAAGAAATAACAATTGGGCAGTTATATTGATTGTTAGCTCCATCATCTTCTTTTTCATTATATGGAATTGATGGATAAAATATTTTCTTAATATCTCTAGATAATAAATTTCCTATATGTCCATGGGCTAGTTTAGCAGGATAGCATACTGATTCAGATGGTATGCTTTCCATACCTTGTTTGAATAATTTTGGGCTTGATGGCCTAGACAGCTGAACCCTATAACCTAAAGAGTCAAATATTGTAAACCAAAGTGGGTAGTCTTCATACATATTTAATACCCTTGGCATTCCTATAACTCCCCTTGGGGCATCCTCCAACTTCCTTGGCTTATAATCAAATATTCTTTTATATTTGTACTCATATAAGTTGTTACCGTCTGATTTAATCACCTTTTGCTGGGCACCTTGTTCGCAGCGATTACCCATTATAAATTCCCTATTTCCTTGGAAGTGGTGAATTGTTAACTTACAACGATTGGTACAGAATTTACATGTTTCTCTTGTAGTACGATCCCTAAAATCATCTAATTCATCACATGATAATATAGTACTTACTTCCCCTTCTTGATAGCTATCCCTAGCTACTAGGGCTGCTCCAAAAGCTCCCATAATACCTGCAATATCTGGCCTGATTACTTCCCTTCCTGTAACCTTTTCCATTGCTCTTAGCACAGCCTCATTATGGAAGGTTCCACCTTGTACAACTATATTTTCACCCAAATCCTTAGGGTCTGTCATTCTTATTACTTTAAATAAGGCATTTTTTATAACAGAATAGGAAATACCTGCTGAGATATCTTCTACACTAGCCCCTTCTTTTTGCACCTGCTTTACCTTAGAATTCATAAACACAGTACATCTAGTACCTAGATCTACTACCTTATCTGACCTAAGACCTTGCTTTGCAAATTCTTCTACTGGCATAGATAAGGAGCTTGCAAAGGTTTCTATAAAGGATCCACAGCCTGATGAGCAGGCTTCATTAAGCATTACCGATGAAATAGCCCCATTTTGAATCTGGATATATTTCATATCCTGCCCGCCTACATCTAAGATAGCATCTACTCCTGGCAAGAAAAATTCCGCTCCCTTATAGTGGGCTACTGTCTCTACCTCTCCTTCATCAATATTAAAGGCTGTCTTTAATAAATTTTCGCCATATCCTGTAACTGCAGCCCTACCTATAACAATGTCCTTATTCATTAGCTTATACATCTTATTTAAGGCTTCTTTTGTTGTGGTTAAGGGGTCACCTAAGTTACTACTATAATATGAGTACAATAATCCCCCCTTATCATCAACTAGGGCCACTTTGGTTGTTGTAGAGCCTGCATCAATCCCTAGGAATGCTGTTCCCTTATAACTGCTAATATCTACCTTTTTCACCCTATGCCCTTGATGCCTTTCTTTAAAGTTTTCATATTCTTCCATATCTTTAAATAAGGGTTCTAGATACTCACTACCTTCCTCTTGCATGTCCATCATTGCATCGTTCCAGTTATCATATATATAGTTACTATCCATAGCATTTTCTAGGTTAGCTGATAGGGCTGCACCCAGTACCACAAAGTATTGTGAATCATCTGGAATAATTTGATCCTTAGGCATTAAATCCAAAGTCTCAATAAAACGGTTTCTTAGTTCTGGTAGGAAATGCAAAGGACCACCTAAGAAGGCTACTTTTCCCTTTATAGGCCTACCTTGTGCTAAGCCACTAATTGTTTGGTTTACTACAGCCTGGAAAATAGATGCTGCAATGTCTTCTTTTGTCATCCCCTCGTTTAAAAGAGATTGCACATCTGTTTTTGCAAATACCCCACACCTTGATGCTACTGGGTAAATATGTTTATGGTTTCTAGCAAGCTCATTTAAACCTAATGCATCTGTTTGCAATAAGGATGCCATTTGGTCAATAAAAGCACCAGTACCACCAGCACAAGTCCCATTCATTCTTTGTTCAGTATTCCCATCAAAGTATGTAATCTTTGCATCTTCTCCGCCAAGCTCAATTGATACATCCGTTTCTGGTGCTATCTCCTCTATGGCCTTACCACACGCAATAACCTCTTGAACAAAATCTATCTTAAGCTTATTAGCTATTCCCAGTCCCCCTGAACCAGTTATCACCATTGCTATTTGTTTATTCTTAATATATGGACTAGCAATTTCTAAGGTCTCCCATATAGTAGTTTTTATATCTGAATAATGTCTCCTATAAGTTTTAAATACTACTTCATCCTTATTGTCTAATACAATCATCTTTACTGTTGTTGACCCTATATCTATACCAACACGTAAAATATTGTCTCTCACTTCTATACGCCTCCATATGTTAAAAGTTTATAAATATTTATTCCCACATGTTTTTTGTTAATTCTTCTATTCTCTTTTTTCTTTCCTTAGTTCCTTCCTTATCTATAACAACTCTTTTATCTTCTTTAACTATAAGAACATCCCCCGTTTTAGCCCCCACTGGTAGACTATCTTTTTTTATATCAATTATGCTTTTATCTTCCATTTCACAGATAGCATAATCCCCCTCGAACCTATCTATAATAACCTTCATTAGTAATCCTCCTTAATCTGTTGTAAAAGTAAGATCCTTTCCATCACTAAAAGCAATAATGCTACCTTGTAAATCTGTCCTATATAGCTTAATACCTTTATTATTTATTTTATCTAGTATGCTTCTATGTGGATGTCCATACTTGTTATCCACCCCCGCAGATATAACTGCATACTTAGGATTTACCATATCCAGGAAATCATCGCCACTTGATGTGTCAGAACCATGGTGGCCTATCTTAAGTACTGTGGCTTCTATATCGGCATCAGAAGATATAATATCATTTTCAGATTTTATCTCTGCATCACCTGTAAATAGGAAGGATGTATTCTTATAATTTATTTTTATAACTGCGCTCCAATTATTAAGATCATCACCATATGTATCTACTGGGCCAAGAAACCTGGTTTCGATACCTTGAATTTCTAAACCTTGGCCAGCCTTTACTTCCTTGAATTTTAGGTCCTGATTTTGTACGGCTAATACAAATTCCTCATATGTCTTAGTCGTATGTGTTACCCTTGGGGTATATACCGATTTTATATTAAAATTTTCAAATACTGTTATTAAACCACCTATATGATCCGAGTGTGGATGTGTTGCTATAACCACATCTATATCCTCTATACCAAGCTTATTTAGATAATCTACTATGTAATCCCCGTACTTTTTCTCCCCACCATCAATTAGTATGCTCTCACCATTTGGGCAGATAATAAGGGCACTATCTCCTTGGCCAACATCAAGAAAGTGTACTTGCATTTCACCATCTACATTAACAATCTCTTCATTTACCTTTGTATCCTTGGCAATATCTTCAAACTGCTCTATAAGATTTGTAACATCTTCTATATCATTTATATCACAAGCAACTAGAGTAAACATTAGTAAGATTAGAGACATTATAAATTTTATTTTTTTACTGTGTTCCATATTTACCTCCTTCTTCTATATACATTATCTCATATTTATATGAAATTACCAGTTTTTTCGACATATTTATCTATTCTAATCTATAATATGCTAGATGCAAGAAGAAGATATATTTGGTATGATATAAATATATGATTACGAAAGGAGAAATATTATGAATACAAATAATAAAAAAGATGCATATTTAGCAGCCCTATTATATGCAGTAATAGTAGGATTATCTTTCCTATTTACCAAGTTAGCCCTTGATGTTGCAAATCCTATTGATATACTTGCTCATAGATTTATAGCATCCTTTATAGCACTTTCTATACCAGTGCTGCTTAAGCTAACTCCTGTTAATTTTAATCTTAAACGAGTCTTAAAGGTACTTCCTTTGGCCATTTTATACCCACTATGTTTTTTTGGCTTTCAAACATTTGGCCTGCAGCATGCCACATCTTCTGAGGCTGGTATTATCCTGGCATCTGCACCTATATTCACAATGATTATGGCCTCATACTTCTTAAAAGAAAAATCCAATATCTATCAAAAGTTATCAATTGCTATTTCACTTGTTGGTGTGGTATACATAACTTTAAAAAAGGGGTCATCTATTAATTTATCAAATACTAAAGGTATTATTCTATTATTAATGTCTGCTCTTTCTTTTTCAGGCTATAGTATCCTGGCAAGAAAATTAACTAAGGATTATACAACTACTGAACTTAGCTTTATTATGATAACAGTAAGTTTTCTAGCTTTTACATCCTTTGCTCTTATACAGCACATTACAAGTGGAACTCTTAGTCAGTTCTTTCTACCACTTACAAATACTAAATTTCTAATTTCGATATTTTATTTAGGAGTCCTCTCTACTTTAGGGACCTCCCTACTTACTAACTTTGCCCTATCAAAGCTCGAGGCTTCTAAGATGATAGTATTTTCTAACCTGGGAACTGTTATATCAATTGCTGCAGGTGTTATTTTCCTTAAGGAAGATTTATTTTACTATCATGTAATAGGTTCAATTTTTATAGTTGGTGGTGTCCTTGGAACTAATTTCTTGGGTGATTAGATTTACCCTTTATAAATAGAAAAATTTAGGTTTATACCCAATGTATAAACCTAAATTTTATTTAAGACCTTGTCAGGGCCCCACTAGCTTCTTCTAAATCATCTTGATTAATAATATTAATATTACAGAAATAATTAAAGAATTCCTCGGCCTCTTTTTTTCCCTCTGTATTTTCCCTTAAGGCAATGATATCTCTTAAAATCTGTGCAAGCCATATGTTATCAAAATAACGCTGTCTTCCTGAATTCCATGTCATTCTATTTGGGAACTTTTCATCTGAATAATAGTTCCAAAACAACATCTTTTCGGATTCTTCCTCTGAGAGCTGAATTCTATATATAGGATGAGCCCCTATATATCCATCTGTTACTTC
Source organism: Candidatus Epulonipiscium sp. (assembly GCA_012518255.1). Lineage (GTDB taxonomy): Bacteria > Bacillota > Clostridia > Lachnospirales > Cellulosilyticaceae > JAAYSX01. Next base: position 12,852 of record JAAYSX010000078.1, read on the forward strand.
CCTTCCATCAAAGGATTCATTTACCATAAATAATCCTAAGATTCTTCTTTCTTCTTCCTTCATATCAGAGGTTCTCTTTGTTAATAGGCAAGCACTATTTTGATTCATTCTAGCAAGGCTCCTAGGTTCACCTTTTTTCTTACCACTTTTTATTGTTCCTGTAAATATTTCCCAGTTTTCGAAACAAGTTTTCTCATCTTCTTCATTACACCAAAAAACTGATTGGATTTTGGGGTGAATTGTCTTGTTACGCCTATTTCTCTTTTGTTCTATCATTTGTAACCTTTGCTGTTCTAAGGCTTTTTCTTGCTTTATTATCCTTTCTTCCTTTATTCTCTTGCTCTCTTGCTTTTGTAATTTCTTCTCTACTAAATCTATTGCTTTTTTATCAGTAAATTTAACGAAGTTTTTAAATGCATCAGGAAATACAAATTTCTTTTCACCTGTTTCGAATTTAATATTTATATAAGAATCATCATAGTCAGTAACATTACCTTTTCCAAAAGTGTTGTGTATTACTTCTTCGCCAATTAAATTCATTAATATGTTTACCTCCAATTTAATTATAAAGTTTTTAATATAAATCTTATCTAGAGTATTGAATCTATTATACCATTAAAATGAAAAAAACTCAATCTTTTGTATTGACACCTAGATATCATTAATATATACTGAAGTATTACTTTAATTATATATTGTTTTTTCACATTCAATTATTAGGATTTCATTGCTTAAAACTAATAATTATACAATAACATGCACCAAATTTCATAAGTTTTATGATATAATCAACATAGAAAAATAAACAAAATACATATTAAGGAGTTTTGATATGAGTAATAATCGGGAGCGTAAGAAAAATGTGGGGTTTGCAAGTAAGTGGGGATTTATCCTAGCATCTGTTGGTTCCGCTGTTGGAATGGCTAATGTATGGGGATTTCCAAACAAGCTAGGTAGTAATGGCGGGGGGCCTTTCTACTTATATATTTATTGTTTATCATGATTTTTAGTTATGTAGGTTTGCCAGCAGAATTTGCCATTGGCCGTCGTGCCAAAACTGGAACTTTAGGTTCTTATGAAAACGCCTGGAGTACTCGAGGTGAAGGAGCAAAGAAGGTAGGTAAGATTATAGGATGGCTACCACTTGCCGGATCTATGTGTATAGCAATTGGATATGCTGTTATTTTAGCCTATGTACTTAAGGCTTTAGTTAATTCCCTAGTAGGAACTTTAATGACTGTAGATGCATCTGTTTGGTTTGATTCTTTTGCACTATCACCGTATTCTGTAATACCTTACCATGTAATAGTTGTTCTTCTAACCTTGTTTACACTTTTTTTAGGGGCAAAGAGTATTGAAAAAACTAACAAGATTATGATGCCATTGTTTTTCATTATATTTATTATCTTAGCCATTCGTGTTGCAATGTTACCTAATGTAAGGGAAGGTTATTTGTTTATGTTAATTCCACGTTGGGAGGCCTTAAAGGATCCTATGGTTTGGATTTGGGCAATGGGGCAGGCTTTCTTTTCATTATCTATAACAGGTAGCGGAATGATTGTTTATGGGGCTTATTTAAGTGAAGATGAAGATGTTGTTTCAGTGGCACGTACAACAGGTATTTTCGATACTATTGCTGCAGTTGTTGCCGCATTAGTTATTATTCCTGCCTGCTTTTCTTATGGATTAGATGTTGGGGCTGGGCCTGGGCTTCTTTTTGTTACATTGCCTACTATATTGCAAGATATTGCCATGGGACGTCTTTTTGCAATAATTTTGTATGTTGCAATGATATTTGCTGGTATAAGCTCACTACAAAATATGTTTGAAGCAGTAGCAGAATCCCTGCTACATAAGTTCCCAAAATTAAATCGTAAAACAGTTCTACTTATCCTATCTGTTATTTGTTTAGGTTTTGGAATTAACATGGAGGCTATCTTCCACTGGGGACCATGGATGGATTATGTATCAATTTACATTATTCCAATAGGTGCAACCCTAGGTGCAATCTCGTGGTTTTGGATTATGAAAAAGGAAGATTTGCTTTTTGAAGTTAATAAGGGAACTACAAAAAAGCATGGTAATCGTTGGTATTATATAGGACGTTATTTATATGTTCCTTTTGCTATTATACTTTCATGCGTTGCCTTATTTAAAGGGATTGCTTTTTAGTATAGCTTTCATATAAATCTAATGTTTTTTTGCTAGGCTTAGATCTAATTTCTTTCCAGATTTTATTTTTATATTTCTTAAAGAAATTTACTAGGCCGATTATATCGTTTTGCATACCATAATAATTAATATACAACCTAATAGTATTTTCATTATATCTATCAATTTCATAAATTGTATCCAAACACATCTTTAATATAGGGGGTGATAAACCCCTATATAATTGTTCTTCTACATATGTATTTAATATACTAATAACCATCTTGTTATATAATTCTTCAAGTTCCAAGGCCCAGTAATACCCTTCGTTACCTAAAAGGCTTCCCCTATATAGTTCTAGGGTTCTTTTTACATCTTCTTCCTTATATTCCTTATCGTAATATATTTTATATAGCTCATCAACATCACTTACAATGGGTACATTAAGCTGATAGGCATTATTTTTGAAAGTAATACTATCTACATATCCTAGATTCCTTAGTACCTTTCTCAACTGATATATAGTAGTGTGTAACATAGTAGTTGCTTTTTCTGTATCCTTTCCAGGAAACACATCTTCCATAATCCTGCTTTTTGAAACAGATTCTCGCTGGTTTAACCATAAATGAGCAAATATTTCTTTAGTTTTTTTAGTACGCCATGATATATTATTCCCCTGACTATCCTTAACAATAAATTCCTTGAATCCTTGCACCTCTATAAACTGTTCTTTAGCTTTATTTTTTTGATTTATATTCCTATTAATCCTCTCCAAGGTTTTAGTAAGGCGTTTCTTTTGGATAGGCTTTAGTAGATAGTCAAGTGCATTAATTTCAAAAGCCTCAACTGCATATTCCATATAAGCGGTTGAAAATACTATCTCCACCTTATCTAATTCTTTTATAAAATAATTAGCTGCTTCTAAACCATTCATTTCTCCCATTTCAATATCTAAAAATATAAGATCAGGTTTTGTGTTTTTAACTTCCTTTATTGCTTCTAATGGTTTAGTATATGTGCCAACTATGTCAATATTTTCATATTCTGAAAGCATTATTTTCAGTATGTCTATGGCAATGGGTTCATCATCAACTATAATTACTCTCATATACTATCCTCCTAAATTGTATCTAGTAATTTCTTTTATAAATTATTTCTTCTTGCTTATACCTATTTGAATATTATTATATCAGATTTATTTTATATTACTATAATCTTATTAAAACAGGGTACCTAGTTTAAAACTAAGTACCCTGCTTTTGTAAATTTAACTTTTCATAAGGAGTTTCTATACATACTTTTACCGAGAAATTACTTTCATCATATTCTATTTCCATGATACCATTATACTTTTCGACTACTGATTTTACACTTTTTAATCCAATACCATGGTTTTCTTTGTCTAGATTACTTGTACAGATAGTATCATCTTCTTTAATTATTACCCCATTAAAGGAGTTCTTTATCTCGAGTATAAATTTGCCTTCCCTATATTCTAACTTTATGTTTATATATTTATCTTCTTCAATTTTACCAACTGCCTCTATGGCATTATCTAACAAGTTTCCCAGTACAACTGTTATATCAAAAAAAGGAATGTTTATTTCCTTTGGAATATCCATATCAATAGTAACAGTAACTCCTTTTTTTCCAAGTCATGTAATTTAAGATCTATAATGCTGTCAATAAGTAGGTTGCCTGTATTTGATATTCCTTCTTTCTTATTTAAAACTTTTGTCATACGTGATAAATAGTCTAATGTTTTTTCCTTCCTGTCATTTTCCACTAATATATATAAGCATGTAATATGATTTTTTAGATCATGGACGATTGTCCTATTAGACTTTAAGGATTCCCCCATTAACTTGAGTTGCTTCTCATAGTAGTTATTTTGCTCCTTTAAAATCATCTTATCGCTTTCATAAGCTTCAATAACTAAAATCACAACATATGATAACATAGTTACCATACTAAGAACCAAGACTGATTTATCACCTGCTTCTAATAAAAAGCTAAGCTTAAAATAATGTGCAAACATATTTAATATGATTTCTATAAACAAATATATAAAACTTATAGATATAGCTGTAAATATACTTCGTTTTAAGCTTCCTTTATAATTTATGGTTAATATCAAAATTAATGTTAAATGTAATGTTATTATCACAAGCTGGTTTGTTACAAATAGATTAATTAAAATACTTATTATAGGATATATAACATAGGATACTATTTCTATTTTTCTATTAGTATTTTTTTCTTTATATATTAGATTAATATACCTATATATTATATATGATTTTAAAAAGTAATTAACAATTAAAACAATTAATTCCATACTTGTTCCCCCCAAACAAGGCATATGGTGTGAAATTTATACCATTCATAAATCATTATACCATATATTCACACACTTTTGATATTTATTTAACATTCTCTATTTATTATATCATGTGTATTTATAATTGCCTTAGGTATAGACATTCTAATTGTTTTTTTAGCATTTACAACCTGGGATATCTTTATATCTGAAACTAAACTTGCAAGAATATAGGCTTCTTCAAATTCTAGATTTAAGCCTTCACTTAAATACTTAACTACCTGCTTTGCTCCATTTTCTATTGCCTCATCAACATCTTCTCCTGATGCAATAACCATAGTTTCATCCTTAGATTCTATCAAAGGCCATGTAATTGATTTTTTCTTTATTACATCTACTTTTAGGGTAACACTACCATTAATCTCCAAGCCTGTCATACAGATTTCCCCATCTCCCATAATAGCATGTAGGTCCCCTAAAGCTAATAAACCACCTTCCTGATTAACTGGCAGATATAATGTATTACCTTTCTTTATTTCTGTAGTATCCATATTACCACCATGCATCCATGGCGTTTCTGTTCCCCATTCCCCGCTCTCCTTAGAAGGAGCAACTCCTATAACCCCTATCATTGGATCTACTGGTATCTTAAGATCATATATGTGTACATAACCATCTTTAACCTTAGCTACTTTGGTAGCAGGTCCAAACATTTCCTTTCCTAGGGCCCCACCTTCTGGAATTGTCATAGCTACACCTTGATCCTCTAGCTCAATATCTAATATATTAACCTTTAATATATCGCCAGGTTCAGCATTTTCAATATATATATAGGACCTGTAGCTGGATTAACCCTATCAAAATCCAAAACCTCTATTGTCTGATCCTCTCTTGTTATTTGCTGGTAAAAGCAGTCATTGGTCATCACCTTAAATACCTGTCCACTTTTAACCGTTTCCACCGCTTCCATCTCATTTTTAAATGTGTATATTACTTTGTTGCTAGGTACTGTAATCATTTTTGCCTCCTATAATATAATATTTTAACTATAAAGTATACTTTTCTTTAGGCTTACTACTTCCTTCTCTCCCAATAAGTATCTTATTATTTCAATTGTAAAGTCTACAGCTTTTGCTGCGCTACGTGCTGTTATTATATTACTATCAACTACAACAGCATCTTCTTTATAGACTGAGTTTGGAAGACTTTCTTCAAATCCAGGGTAGGATGTTACTTTCTTTCCATTAATAATTCCTGCTTCTTCTAATACAATAGGTGCAGCACATATAGCAGCCACTAACTTATCCATATCATCCATTTCCTTAATTATCCTTATTACATTTTTATTATCCCTTAGATTAGTAGAACCTGGCATTCCACCAGGAATTACTGCTGCATCATAAATAGCTATATCTTCTACTTCCCTGATATTTTTATCAGCCTTAACTTCTATATTATGTGCTCCAAGGACCTGGAGACCATCCCCTATTGATACTGTATCAACTTCTATATCATTAGTCCTTCTTAAATAGTCTACAACCGTAAGCGCCTCTACTTCCTCAAATCCATCTGCCAAAAAAACAATTACCTTCATAAAACATCCATCCTTTCTATAGTATTATATATACCTTATAGCATAACAAAGAAAACCTTAAATTCCAATATATATTAGAATTTAAGGTTTCCTTATTATAATTCTTTATCAATATTTATTTCGCTTTCTGCTAAGTCATTATCTTTATCTTTTTGATTTATAATTGGATTTTCCAAACTATTTATTGTAGAGTGCAATATTTCAACTAAAGAACTTCTTGTTAGGGATGCCTTAGGATTTACCATTTCTGCCTCCAGTAGGTCCTCTATTTCTATATTATATTCTTTTAAGAATCTAGTTAATATAATTGATGCATCCTGAACTTTTATCATTTGTTTAGGCATAAATTTATTGTTATATCCATTTATAAACCTTTTTTCACTTGCCCAAACTATATATCTATTATAGTAATCTTCGTTTTTAACATCCTTGTACAAGGTGTCCTTATTGACTATTTGCTCTAACCCCTTAGTTTCAACTAATTTACCTAGAACTGTTACGAAATCTCCCCTTCTTGTGGGTGCATTTATACCAAAATATCCATTGCCTACTCCACCAGCACTTAATATCTTTTCGTCTACCAGCTTTTTAATTTTAGCTTCTTTATCATCATTGGATACATCCTTATATAAGGCTGGTTTTTTATCATTTAAATTAATGTATTCTATGGCAGATTTTCCATTTCCCTTTGGCATTTCCATCTTATATTTTAACTCTACATAGTCCTCTTCTCTAATTTCCTTGGTAAATGGAATGCTTATTTCAAGTCCTTCACTAGCCTTCCATCCCATATAATCATTAGCTGTGTATATAACCTCACCCTGTGAATTAAACCAATATATTTTATCCATATTTAAATTTTTGGCAATACCCTCTAAAGTTCCATTGCTCAAATTTTCCTTACTAGAAACAACTAATTTACAAGCATTCATTAATTTTTCATCTAATAATATATCAAGTTTTTTATTTGCTACTAGTGAATCTGCAAGCTTGGAGGCATAAATATCTGCTTGATTATTGTATTCTTTAGTTATTTTGTTAAAGATAATCTTGCTTAAGGATGTAATTAATATATATCCCAGTAATATACATATAATTAATAACAGGGGGAGATATTTAATATAAATTTTTATATTTTCATACTTATTTTCTATGTAATGTAGCAATTGATCCCTCCTTTTTTGATAAGCTTATACACCTTATGTAAGTATTACCAATTATATTATATCAAATTTTAGACCAATAGTTAACAATTAAATTTTTCTAACTAATCACACAGATAATTTAAAATTTATTTAATTTTTTTGAGGCTAATAATATACCATATACATAAAAAGCTTCCCTTAAATACACTGCTTATACTAATTGCCCACCACACTCCGTTAAGTCCTAGGCTTGTGGATGATAAGAAAAGTGCTAAAGGAATTCTAGATAAATTAAATACAATTCCTACAACTGAAGGTGGTATAGTTCTTCCTAAACCATTAAAGGCACCTGTTGTAGCAATCTCTATACACATAAATAGCTGGGAAACACCTAGTATTCTTAAGTAATCAACACCATATCTTACAGCTTCTTCCTCTTGGATAAATACCATAAAAATAGGCTGAGCTCCAAATATTAAAAGAATTGTAGCTATAATCCCTATACAAGAAACAATTGCTATTCCAGTAAAATATCCCCTACGTACCCTGTCCCATTCCTTGGCTCCATAGTTTTGCCCTGTAAAGGTGCTCATTGCCGTCTCGAATCCACCTGCCGTCATCCATGAAATAGATTCTATTTGTGACCCTACCTTCTGTACTGCTATTGCAACCGTTCCCCAATCAGCAATAATCCTTGCAAGTACCATTCCTATAATAGTAAAGAAAGCACTTTGCAAGGCAACTGGGAATCCAAGCTTAGTAATTTTGTTCATATGATTTCTATCTGGTTTCCCTAGCAAATCTAAATTTGAAAACAACTCATTCCTTTTCCTAGCTTTAATAATAAATATAATCGTTACTATAATTTGCGCTATTATAGTGGCTATAGCAGCACCAGCAACCTCCAGCCTTGGAAAAGGGCCGATCCCTAAAATTAATAAAGGATCTAAAATCATATTAATTACAAGTCCTATAACATTTATTCTAAAAGGAGTTTTACTATCACCATAACCATTAAATATAGCTGAAAAAACAGGGTTTATAAAGTAAAAAACTAAGCCTAAGGCTATTATTACCAAATATGTTATTGTACTATTTATAACCTCTTCATCACCTAAATTGAAAAATCCTACTAGGCTTTTCCTAAAGGTAAGAAGAATAAAGGCATATGTTAACGCTAAAAAGATTATAAGCTGAATACTATGCTTAATATAAACCCTTGCTTCATCCATATCTTTTTTCCCAACAGCCTGGGCTACCCCAACTTCTGCCGATACCTTAGGAATAATAATAAAGGCCATAGCCAGCCAGGTAAAAAAGCCTGCTGTTCCCACTGCAGCAACAGCTCCTGAACCTAATTTACCAACCCAAATCATATCTATCATATTATAGGCCATCTGTACAAAAGATGTGCCCATAATAGGAATAGCCAATGCAAATAATTTTTTAAATATACTTCCTTGTGTTAAACTGTTTTCTGTCATCTTAAATCTCCTGTTAATCGTCTAAATATTTTAAATTGATTAGGGCCAGTCCCCCAATAAATGTAACTATTCCGATGGCTATAATAAGCCATATTTTATCTTCAAACCATATAAGGCCATTCCCTATTTTGCCATCTGGGTAGTAAAGAACCATAACTGCTAGTGCATTATTTATAAAATGCAGGAACATCCCTATAAATATAGAGGATGATTTGTAGGTTATATAAGCAAAGCACGCTCCTAATATAGCTGTAGGTAATATTTTAATTGGATACAAATGCATTGCACCAAACATTAGACTACTAATAATAATACCCCTTTTAAAATTTCCTCCTTCACTAGCTGCTGAAAATAAATATCCCCTAAAGAGTACTTCTTCACATATAGCTGGAAATACAGCTATAACAATTAAGGCAATCCATACTGATTTCCCCGATAGAATAGAGTTGTTTATCTCTTCTAATACTTCTAAGTTTTGCGGGAAAAAATATAGTGTAAGCTGGGTAAGTAGGTTGGAAAATATAAAAGCAGAAATCCAAAGTAAAATTCCTGACAAAACATACTTAAACCTAGGCATATAGGTTCTAAATACCTTCCTAGCTGGTGCTTTGGTATAGTATACAAGCCATAAAGGAATCCCTATAATAATTAACTGGCTTAAAGCTATTCCCAAAAGTTCAAATTTTACCTGTAACAAACTTCCTATATATAAGAAAGCAAGTAGGCTTATTCCATATACTGCAAGTGAATCTCCTAAGGTTGGCATCTTTCCCCCAATTAGTTCACTTCTTTTTTGTAAAAAGCTAAAACCATGACCTCTTTTAAATAAGATTGATTCTGTATTATATAGCCTAGCTAGTAGCCATATACTTATAACTACAAATCCAATATTTGTTAATATAACTATAGCTATGCTTGTTATGTCATATTCGAAGGTTAAAACACCCTTTATTAATAGGGCAACATTGCCAACTGGAATCATAGCTGTCCTTGGATTTAATGTTATTGTTGGAACCATTGTTATCATAGCTGGTAGCATTCCTAATATGCTAAGAGGTGATACATAGTTCTGTGCCTCTTTATAACTGCTAGCTAAAGAACAAACAATCATGCTTACAGCTGAAAACATTAAGCTTACTAATATAAGTCCTACAAAAGCTATTATAGCTGGCATTATCATACGGCTTAAATTTATATCATCTAAAAGCCCTTGTCCTTGGGCTCCCATGGCAACCACCATATATACCATACTTAAAACCATTCCAAGCGCATTGATTATGGTAGTAAGAACAGAAATGGTGGCTACGGCTAAATACTTACCAACTATTAGCTCCAGATTAGTTAGTGGTAGGGTCAATAGAGTCTCTAATGTACCCCTTTCCTTCTCCCCTGCCATAATATCAATAGCTGGGTAAATAGCTCCCATCATAATGCCTATAATTAACATAAAAGGTAGTATCATACCTAAGAAATACCCCGCCATTTCTTCACCTTTTGATATATCTATCCTCTCTGTAACAATAGGCTCCAAAGTTGCTTTCGTATTTAGTCCAGCATACTCTATATTTTTCTTTACAAGGCTATCATTATATTTATTAAATACCTCAATTAAAGCACTTGCAGCATTAGACGAATCATCTTTGGCCATTTTCATAAAAACTTTATAGTTCATTTGCTGATTTAAATTTTCTTCTATTACATAGGCTGATATCTTATCTTCTCTAAGGTCAGCCTCTGGATTCTCCGAATCTACCAGTTTTAATTTTCCTGAATCTCCCCTATGTTCTTTCAAAATCTTTTTTAAATTATCGTCTGCTTCAAAATCTAAAACAACATTGTGAACCTTATCTTCCGTTGATCTTAAACTAATCATAGTTATCTGGCTGGTGCCAATCATTATAAGCGGATATAAAATAATGGGAAAGAAAACCATCATGAACAAAGTCTTTTTATCCCTGAATAAGTCTAGCATTTCTTTTTTAAATACTGCCTTAACAATTTGTTTTCTCATTGCTACCCCCTTGTACAATACTTAAAAACGCTTCTCTTAAATTATCAGTATTGGTTATAGTTTTTAACTCTTCGCTAGTTCCACTTCCAATAACCTTACCTTCATGAATCATTAAAATATTATCGCACAAGGTTTCGGCCTCTTCCATATAATGAGTTGAATATAGGACTATTTTCCCCTTTTCCCTCTCCGACTTCATAAATTCAATAATATCCTGGCTACTCATTACATCAAGCCCAAGTGTTGGTTCATCAAATATATAAATATCCGGAGAATG
>JAAYSX010000079.1 GCA_012518255.1 Candidatus Epulonipiscium sp.
TGTTAACCGTCCCCTGAATCAAAAAGCCATTTAGTTGTTAACCGTCCCCAGGATTGTTCCTCCGCCAACCACGGCATCTCCGTCATAAAGGACCAGGGCTTGCCCAGGTGTTACTGCCCTTTGTGGCTCATGAAAGGTACACAGCATTGTATCTTCATCTATCATTTCTACTGTACATGGTGCTGCTTTTTGGGAGTACCTGATTTTGCCTGTTAAGGTCATTTCTCCTTCTAACCTATCAAAAGGCATAAAGTTTAACTTATTTGCGTATACCTTGCTTTGGAATACATCTTTGTTGTCTCCAACTGTTACCTCATTGGTTTCCGGATTTATTTTTGTTACATAAAGGGGCTTAGCTGCCTGTATTCCAAGGCCTTTTCGCTGTCCAATTGTATAATGAATTATTCCCTTATGCTTTCCTAGGATGTTTCCTTTTTGATCTATAAAATTGCCTTCTTTGCTTTGTGTATCCGTATTTTCAGTGATAAATTTGCCGTAATCATCATCTGGAACAAAACATATTTCCTGGCTATCTGGCTTGTCTGCCACCAATAAATCTATTTCTTTAGCTATTTGCCTTATTTCTTCTTTAGTATAGTCGCCTAGTGGCATTAACGTATGGGCTAGTTGATGTTGGGTTAGGTTATATAACGCATAGGTTTGATCCTTGGCCTGGGTTGCCGACTGGGCTAGTGTGTATCTACCAGTCTTTTCATCTTTTCTAATTCTTGCATAATGGCCTGTAGCAATGTATTCTGCTCCTAGCTGAAGGGATTTTTGTAACATAGATTCCCATTTTACATATCTATTACATGCAATACAAGGGTTAGGCGTACGTCCTTGTTGGTATTCATCTAAAAAATAATCTATTACATATTTTTCAAAATCATCCCTGAAATTCATAACATAGTGGGGTATGCCTAACTGGTGGCAAACTCTTCTGGCATCTTCCACCGCAGATATGCCACAGCAGCCACCGCTATCATCTTCTGGGGCAGTTTGTCCCCATATCTGCATTGTTATTCCTATTACTTCATATCCTTGTTCCTTAAGGATGTGGGCTGCTACGGAGCTATCCACACCACCGGACATTCCTACTACTACTTTGGGTTTTGACATCTTATATCCACCTCCTAAAACTTGCTTTCTATTATTTTAATCTTCTACTATATATTAGTCTGTACAAGTTTATCATTTTTAATATGCCTTGCCAACCCTATTTAAAATTGGATGCTTTTAGCTACATTATTAATCCCCCAACTTATATTTTAGCTGGAGGATATTTTTCTTATATATACCTATAAAGTTGTTAACCGTCCCCGGGAAATCTTAACCGTCCTTTGGAAAACTGGAAGGTTGTTAACCGTCCCCGGGAAAAAAGAAAGAAAAAGAAGGGAAAAGTTGTTAACCGTCCCCTTCTAAAAAGGCTAATCTTCTAGCCTTAGTCATGGTGATGGTCGTCTTCTTTTGGTTCTTCTAGTCCTTCAAATTCTAGGCCATTTTTTGTTGCATAATCCCAAAGTGCTGCCTGAAGGGCTTCTTCTGCTAAACATGAGCAGTGTACTTTTACTGGTGGTAGGCCATCTAATGCTTCTGTTACTGCCTTGTTTGTAATTTTTATGGCTTCTTCTACTGTTTTACCTACTACTAGTTCCGTTGCCATTGAGCTTGTAGCTATTGCAGCTCCACAGCCAAATGTCTTAAATTTAGCCTCTTTTACTATATTGTCTTCGATGTTAAGGTACATTTTCATAATGTCACCGCATTTTGCATTACCTACTTGGCCAACTCCGCTTGCATCTTCTATCTCTCCAACATTTCTTGGGTTTGAAAAATGATCCATTACTTTTTCACTATACATTATTACCACCTCAATATTTTATATTATTTTGCCTGGTTTATTTTTTATTATTTATAAAGTCTTCGTATAAGGGTGACATATCCCTCATTCTTTGTACTATTGCTGGAAGTTTCTCAAGTAATTTATCTGCCTCTTCCATAGTGTTTGTTTCTCCTAATGTAATCCTTATGGAACCATGGGCCTTTTCATGGGGTAGGCCTATCGCAAGCATTACATGGGAGGCGTCTAATGACCCTGATGTACATGCTGATCCACTTGATGCTGCTATACCTTCCATGTCTAGCAACAAGAGCAGGGACTCTCCTTCGACAAATTCAAAGGAAATATTTAGGTTATTAGCTAGTCGTTTTTCCCTATGCCCATTTAATCTTGCATATGGTACTTCTTTTAGGATTCCGTCTATTAGATAGTCTCTCATTTCTCTTATTTTTCGATTTTTATTGTCAAAATCTGCATATGTTAGCTCAAGTGCCTTTGCAAGTCCTACTATTCCTGGTACATTTTCTGTTCCTCCGCGTCTTCCTCTTTCCTGAGCTCCGCCGTGAATAAGTGGGCAAAGTCTTGTTCCTCGCCTTATATATAGTATGCCCATTCCTTTAGGTCCGTTAATCTTGTGACCTGAAAGTGATAGTAAGTCTACATTTAGTTCATCTACATTAATACGTTCTTGTCCGATTGCCTGAACTGCATCTGTATGAAAAGGTATATCATGTTTTTTTGCAACTTCTCCGATCTCTTTAATCGGCATAATTGTACCTATTTCGTTGTTTGCATACATTACAGAAATTAAAATGGTAGTATCCTTAATTGCAGCCTCTACTTGCTCAGCTGTTACAAGGCCGTATTCATCAACATCTAAGTAGGTTACCTCATAGCCATGTCTTTCAAGATATTCGCATGTATGGAGTACCGCATGGTGCTCAACTTTAGTTGTAATTATGTGGTTACCTTTTCTGCCTTTTCTTGCGGCTATTCCCCTAATTGCCCAGTTATCCGCCTCTGTTCCTCCTGATGTGAAAAAAATCTCATTTGGCCTTGCACCTAATATCTCAGCTATACTGGCTCTTGAATCATCTACCGCCTTGCGGTTTACCTGTGCTATATTATAAACACTAGATGGATTACCATAATTCTCTGTAAAATATGGCATCATTGCATCTAGCACTTCTTCTTTCATTGGTGTTGTGGCTGCGTGATCAAAGTATATTCTTTCCATTTTAATTCTCTCCCTTATCAATATTTTCATAATCACTAACTAATTCTTCTAGCATAATTGAATCAACAACATCGTTAATACCATTTCTTATTTTTATCCAAACTCCCTGTGTTATACACTTATCATGGTTAGTACATTCAAAGGAGCTATCCTCACAGCTACAACTTGTAGGAGCAAGTGAACCTTCTAGCGCCCTTAGTATTTGCCCAACGGTAATGTCTTTTGGGTCTACTGCTAATTGGTATCCTCCCTGGGAACCTCTTCTGCTTTTTATATATCCAGCCCTTCTTAAAAGAGCAATTAATTGTTCTAGGTAATTTTCCGAAACATCTATGTCTTCTGCAATTTGCTTAAGTGGAATATAGTCCTCTTTTCCATATACCCCCAAGGAAATCATTGCCTTTAATCCGTATTGTCCTTTAGTTGATAGTTTCATATATTCTCACCCCTAAATCCCTTACAAAAACCATCATATTGTTCTTAATTTTTCAATCCCTAGTGATTTGCTTGGGATTACTATTAAAGATTATCATTATGCTTTATTTTTGTCAATACTTTTTCTAAATATTTTTCTAAAAACAAATGATTTCATATTACCCTTGTATAATATTTCTATACCGCTATAATTAACTATTACATATATATAAGTTTTTTGGAGGCATATATAATGAAAATTAACAAATATAAAATATTACTTTTAATAACTATTTTGCCCATAAGTCTTAGCCTATCCGCCTGCCATATTAACCCTGTAGGCCTTAGAAGATCTAATCTCCATCAAGGGCCTGCCGAAAAGACCCAGCTAATGCTTGGAACTGTTATTAGCGCTAGTGCATATGGGGAAAATGCTGACCATGCTCTGGATCTGGCCTTTACTAAGGTAGATGAAATTGATAAAAAAATGTCTAGATATAGGGAAGGTAGTGAAGTTGATTTAATAAATCAAAATGCAGGTATAGGGCCCGTTAAAGTTAGCCCTGAAACTTTTTATGTTATAGAAAGATCTCTTGACTATGCTAGGCAGACTGATGGCGCCTTTAATCCTTTAATAGGGGAACTTGTTGATCTTTGGGCTATTGGAACAGAAAATGAAAAAGTTCCAGATAAGAAGGATATAGATAATATCCTTCCTAGCTTAGATTATAATTATTTAAAGCTTAATAAGGACTCCTATATGGTGGAATTAACTTCTGATAAGGTAAGGCTGGATTTGGGGGCTATTGCAAAGGGCTACGCAGCTGATGTAATGCGGGATGTTCTTCTGGAAGAAGGTATTGATTCCGCCCTTCTTAACCTTGGTGGTAATGTTATTGTAATAGGTAGGAAGCCTGATGGTAATCCCTGGGCTATAGGGGTGCAAGACCCTCTGGGCTCTGAAAGAGGGGAGATTGCAGGTATAGTTAATTCAATTGATACCTCTGTTGTAACCTCCGGTCATTATGAACGTTTTTTTGAATCAGATGGCAAAAGATACCATCATATCTTTGATCCTTTTACAGGATATCCTGCCGAAAAAGGTGTTATAAGTAGCACAATTATATGCCCTAGCTCCATAGATGCAGATGCCCTATCAACATCTATTTTTGTTCTAGGTAAGGATAAGGGTCTTGAACTTATTGAGGCCACAGCGGATGCAGAAGCTATAATTATTACAGAAGATCTTCTGGTTTTTACTAGTTCTGGCATTAATGATGATCTATTTGAACTAAGAAATGAGGCATTAGTCTATGAAAAAAGCCGATAAATATATTATTATAGGAATTTTTATTGTCTTACTTATATCTAGTTTATGGGTCTTCATATATAAGGGCTCTAAAGATGTAAAGGGTAGCCAAGCTGTTATTTCAAAAGATGGAAATATTATAGAAACCATAGATCTTAGCCTTGTTAAGGAACCCTATGAATTTACAATAGAATCTAAAAATAATGGCTACAATACAATTTATGTAGAAAAAGATAAGATTAAATTTGCAGAGGCTAATTGCCCTGATAAATTATGTGTTAAGACAGGCCTGCTTACTAATACAAGTGATATTGCTGTATGCCTGCCCCATGGTATTATTATTGAGATAAAAAATGGCACAGATGGCCAAATAGATAGCCTTGCCAACTAAATGAAAGGATTTTTATGAGTAGAACAAAAAAATTGGTGTTTTTAAGTTTATTATCTGCACTTGCCCTGGTTGTCTATGTTATAGAGGCCCAGATTCCTCTTCCTATACCTATTCCAGGGGTTAAACTTGGACTTTCTAATATGATTTCCTTAACTACCTTGCTTGTTTTTGGCCCTATTGAGTGCCTTATTGTTTTAGTTATTCGTATTTTCCTTGGTAGCATCTTAACTGGTTCCTTTTCTTCACTACTTTTTAGTTTAAGTGGTGGCCTTATTAGTAATCTTGGTATGATTGGCCTTTACCTAATCTTCGGTGATTATATAAGTATATGGGTAATTAGTGTTATCGGCTCTATCTTACATAATATTGGCCAGTTACTAATTGCAGCACTTATAATACAAAACTTAAAAATCTATTATTACCTGCCTATTTTACTTGTATCTGCTATAATCACAGGTTTTTTTGTAGGCCTAGGTTCAAACTTTTTGTCTAACCATTTAAATAAGTTAAAATATAACTAAGCCCCGGGCAACTTATATGCCTAGGGCCTTAAATTTCCTAGTCTAGCCATTTAATTATTTAGTATATTATTATGATTTAATACATATATTATTTATATAATAAATAGGTTTGTTGCTTTTTAAACCCATCTCTAAAACATGACTTCTGCTTGTGCAGGATCCTCTTATTGGTAAACTACATTATAACAAATAAGCTCCAAACCTATTACAATGAACTTTATATCTTTTGGGAACTTTTGTATTTATAAGCTTACTTACTATATACTATGCTTATGTGATATAAAGGTTCCTATTTTTTATAACTTAATATTTAATTGAATAATATTGAAGTTTTTGGTAATATGTATATGAAACATATTAATAATTATTTGGATTAAGGAGTTTTTAATGAAAGATAAAAATATACCGTTAGAAGTACTTTATGATAAAACCTATGAATGCCCTGTTTGTGACACTACTTTTAAGTCCAAGGCTATTAGGTCTAGGATGAATAAGGTAGTTTCTACAGATTCGGATTTATATAGTAGGTTTGATAATGTCAATCCTGTTATCTATGATGTTATCGTATGTAAGTGTGGATATGCAGCTTTATCCAATTGTTTTGATAGTCTTAGGCCAAAACAGATAGAATGGATAAAAAAATCAGTAACATCTAAATATAAGTTTACATATTATCCTGAGATTTTAACTGAAGAAGAGGCTATAAATAGGTATAAATTGGCACTGCTTAATGCTAGTGCTAAAAAAGCAAGAAATGGCGAAAAGGGATATATATGTCTAAAGATTGGTTGGCTATATAGGGATCTTGGGGATAGGCAAAATGAAAGAGCATTCCTCGAGCATGCTAGACAATATTTTATGAAGGCTTTTTCTAGTGAGAGATTCCCTATTTTTGAATTGGATGAACTTACAACCATGTATATTATTGCTGAGCTTTCAAGGAAGGCTGGGGATTTTGATACTTCCTTAAAGTGGACAAGTGAATTGATTACAAAGCCAGGAATTCCTGCTAGGCTTAAGGATAGGGCTTTAGATTTAAGGGATACTTTAAGAGAAGAATAGACAGTAAACACCCCCTCCACCACAAAAACCTGCGATTTTAAAAGTGGTGGAGGGGGTGTTTACTGTCTTCCCTGTTTTCCAAGGTGAAAGATGTGTCTTCCTCCGTATAA
>JAAYSX010000080.1 GCA_012518255.1 Candidatus Epulonipiscium sp.
TCTCTCTCCTGGTTCCATATTACAGATAATACACATCCTGCCCTAACTCCCAGTACAGAAGATACTGCAAACAGTGTAGCACTTTCCATCTCCGATGCTAGGCAACCTGCCTTAATCCATGCATCCCACTGGTTATTAAGCATATATGATGTTGGCATTCTCGATGGGTCATGTTGGCCATAAAAAGAATCTTTACAGTGGACGACCCCTGTATGAAATCTTTGCCCTGCATTTTTGGATGCTGTTACAAGTGATGATGTAACCTCAAAATCTGATATTGCCGGAAACTCAATGGGAACATATTCTCTAGCTGTACCTTCAGCCCTAATTGCCCCATTAGCTATAACAATATCACCACCTATAACTTCCTTATTCATTCCTCCGCAGGTTCCCACCCTAATAAAAGTGTCAACACCAGTCATAACTAGCTCTTCCACACCTATAGCAGTAGATGGTCCCCCCATTCCTGTCGACATAACTAGAACTTTTTCTCCTTCTAACTCACCTATCCAGCTAGTATACTCCCTATTACTAGTTATATATTCGGGCTTATCTAAGTAGGCAGCTATTTTTTCAACTCTCCCTGGATCTCCAGGTAATATTGCATATTTTGCTCCGTGACTGCTATCTAATCCTATGTGATATAATTTTTCCATATACATACCTACCTTTCCTGATTCTATTCTTATTATACACAAAAAAATGATATTAAGCCATAAGCCTAATATCATTTTAAATTTTATTATTTAGTATTCTTTTTCCACTGTATAGTCTGCTGGATTTTTTACTATATTATTAGTTATACCCTTTTGAACTACTGGAGCATCATAAGTTGTATCTATTATAAACCACTGGTCACTATCTGCTAGGTAAACTTCATTCCATGCATGGTATTCTTCTATGTCCTTATTACGCCCCATTATTAGTTTTGTTGGGATATCTAGACTTCTCATCATAGCTGCATATAGTACAGAGTAATCATAGCAAATTCCTAAGGATGTATTAAGGATTTCATCTATATTAGGAATATATCCTGCCTCTACTGTTACTGCCTTATTATTATCATATTTAATTTTATTAGTTATATAGTTATGAACTATAGTCATTTTTTCCTTATCTGTTTTAGCATCTTTTGTAATTTCTTTTGCTATTTTAATTGCCTGCATTTCTTCGTTCCAGTTAATCATATCTATTGATTGTAGGTAAACTATATTTTCATTGTCTTTCTCAACCTTAAGGTATTCTGACTTTACCAACTTATATTGATTACCTTCAATATTTGATAACACTGATATTTGGTATCTTCCATCTCCTAATTGTAATGGATATTGTCCGCTTACATTTAGATCGTAAACATACTGTTTGTTTTCCTTTTTAATCATTACTTTAGTTTTTATATCTTGTGAAGCTTTGTAAGTTATAGATACTATACCATTATTCAGTTGATCCTTTTCAATACTTATTGATGGTGATTGTCCAAGCACTGTTGTCACTGGTATTAGCACTGCTACTAATATAGCCATTATTATTTTTCTAAATTTAAACATAAGAAAACTCTCCCTTCGGCAGCTGGCTATCTTCTTATTACTAAGTAAGACCCTTTAGTTTTGCGTCCCTAGCTTTCACTAGGTTTGCCTTTATCGGTGGAAAGCACCAATAATTATATATTATATTTACAATTGTCTAATCATCTTGTTTATAGTGTATCATATACTTATAACATAATCAATAACATACTAACATAGACTTAATTTATATATTTATTAGTGTAATTTATAGTCCTTCATGCTGATTAATCAATTTTTTATATCTTAAACATACCAATCAAACTATTTAAATTAGTTGCTATAACTGCCTGGCTTTCTGCTGCGCTAGCAATTTGGTCTAGTGCTGTTAGAGTTTCTTTCATCCCCACCATAACCTCCTCTGAATTAGCAGATGCACTATTCATATTGTCAGCTATAGATAAGATTATAGATGTTATATTTTCTACTGAAGCACTTAGCTCCTGGGCCATAGCTGCCGTTTCCTGAGATAGGTTACTTATAAAGACAGCATCATTTTCATATTGTATACCTGTATTTATTAATAAATCATAGTCCTTACTAACCCTATCATTAATAAAGTCAATTGTTTCCTGGGACCCCTTGGATAGGTTGTTAAATGCAGCATTTACTCCTTCAACGACATTTTGAATTTCCCCTACATACTTATCAGACTCCTCAGCTAATTGCCTTATCTCATCTGCAACTACAGCAAAGCCCCTTCCTGCCTCTCCCGCCCTAGCAGCCTCTATAGAAGCATTTAAGGACAATAAATTAGTTTGTCCAGCTATGGATGCAATGGATTCAGCAATTATTGAAATTTCATTAACTACCTTACCCTCTTCAATCGCCCTTAATATAATTTCTTCTTTTTCTGCTAATAGTTTATCTGTCATATTCTTGGACTCTTGCCCTTGCTCTTTAATCTCCTCAGCCCTAGCCTTTATCTTGATTGATTCCATATTGCCATCTGAAGATGAGCTTGCTAACTGGGCTATACCAGAATTAACTTCTCTTATAGATGTTGTTACCTGCCCGGAAGATGCACTAATAGCCTGTATGTCATTAACAACCGCCTGAGTATTATCTGATATAAGATCAAAGGTAGCATTTATTTCTTCTGCTGTAGCAGAAAGCTGTTCTGATGATGCAGATACGTCTTCTGATTCCCCTAATATTTCAACCAATGTACTCTTTACCTTTTCCTGGGCATCCCTTAAGGCATTTACTAACCTTCCTAATTCATCATCAGATTTGGCTTCTATCATTTCAAATCTTAGATCTCCCTGACCTAGTGCCTGGCTAAAGTTTAATCCTTTATCTATAGCTTTGCTTATATAGGTTGATAGGCTAACTGCAAGTAAGACTGATATTATAAAACCTATTGCAATTGCTACATACATAAAAATCATTGAATTTTTATAAATTTGCTGGTTAACTAGGTTTTCACTATCTGCCAATTCTTGGTTTGTATTTATTAGATTGTCAATACTTGTAAATACCAGGTCTAATTTAGGCTGCAAGGTAAATATTAACTGGTAAGGATTGGAGTCTTGCCCAAGTAGTACAGTCTCAACAATCTTTGAGCGCTCGCCATTATAGTCATTAATTATATTATTAAACTCTTCCCAATCTCCCCTTTGGCTCTCTGGCACCAAATAGTTATCCCTATATTGATCTGTTATATTAAGTAAATCATCTATTTCATTAGATAGTCCTGTCTTTATATCAATGTTATCTAGCTGGGCCATGTGTTGTAATAATATTTCGCCTTCTAAAATTCTAGCCCTCATCATGTGTAGGGTATCTATATTTTGCAAATTTTCATTGTACATTCTTTCGGCATTAGTATTAATGCGCTTATTACTTATAATGCCTACTCCTCCAATTACTAATGTCATTATTGTAACTAGTAAGAAGCTAAATATTAATTTTGTTCTTATTCTAGCATCTCTCATTAATCTCATTATATTCCCCCAATTCTAGTTTGTAGTTTTATAAATATATTATATATAAACCCACTGAACAAATTCTGAACAAATTTCATTTATAAGTTTTTCCCCCACTAAAAAAGCAGCTAATATCGCCTAATAGACTTTCAACAGAGCCAAGAAAGTTGTGTTTTTAGCAATATTAACTACTTTTTCTTTGTTAAAAACCTTTATTTTCTATGTTTTTAACAAAAATTTACTTTATATAGGTTTTATTATTCTTTAATAGATATTATCATGATTCTTTCAAATTAACATCTAGTTGATTAAATGGAATTGTAATATTTTCTTCTTCAAATACTTCCTTAACTATCTCATGTAAATCGTAGTTTATACTCCAGTAATCACTACTTTGGCACCAGGCTCTAACCATAAATTCCATACCATGATCACCATAAGCCTTAACCCTTATAAGTGGTTCTGGTTCTTTAAATATTAAAGGATGGTCTAATACTATATTAGTTAAAACATCCTTGACCTTTTCTATATCATCATCAAAACTTACATCAAATGTTAGATCCAAACGCCTAGTATCCTCAACTGAATAATTTATTATCTTACCATTAGCCAGTTCCCCATTAGGAATTGTTATTCTCCTATTATCTGTGGTATTAAGCGAAGTATAGAATAGCTGAATCTCCTTAACCGTCCCCATGAATCCTTGGGCATCTATAAAGTCACCTACTCCAAAAGGCCTAAAAAATAAGATTAGAACTCCCCCAGCAAAGTTGGATAAACTATCCTTTAAAGCTAGGCCTATAGCTAGACCTGCAGCACTTAGAACTGCAATAAAGGTTGTTGGAGGAATGCCTATGATGGTTGCTGCAATTATCACTATTATAATCTTTGAAACAAAACTAAAAAAGGACTTTATAAAGGAATGCAGGGACATGTCTACCTTGCTTTTGTTTAATCTTTTATCTATCCTAGTGGAAACTATATTAACTATAGTTATACCTACAAGAAGTACCAGTATCGCCCCAGCTGTCTTAAATCCATAGCCTACTAATATATCTATTGTTTTTAGTTTAATCCTTTCCATTTTAATCACCTCTTGTATTACAATAATAAATATATTATATAAATAAAGACAGGGTAGCTACCCCGTCTTTTATAAATTAACCTAATTTTTCTTCAATAAATTTAGCAAGTTCTTCTGCATGGCTTGTTATTTCTTCAATATCTGTACCTTCAATCATAACCCTTACAAGTGGCTCAGTTCCAGAAGCCCTAATAAGTACCCTTCCATTCACTCCAAACTTCGCTTCTAATTTCTTTATTTCATTTCTTATTTCTAGATCTTCAATGTAATCGTGCTTATGCTCATTTTTGACTTTAGCATTAATAAGCACCTGTGGCATAACCTTCATGACGCCTGATAACTGAGATAGGGGCTTTCCTGTTTTCTTCATAATATAAAGAAGTTGTATTGCTGTGATTAAACCATCCCCTGTTGTATTATGATCTAAAAATATAACATGGCCTGATTGTTCCCCGCCAAAGTTATATCCATATTTAAGCATTTTTTCTAGGACATATCTATCTCCTACCCTAGTTTGTTCTAGGTTCATATCATTTTTAGCTGCCATAATATTAAGCCCTAAATTACTCATAACTGTAGTTACAATAGTGTTTTTATTTAACCTATCTCCCTGTCTCATATCCTGGGCACATATTGCTAGAATCTGGTCACCATCTACTAGCTTACCATTTTCATCTACTGCCAGGCACCTGTCTGCGTCTCCATCAAATGCAATACCAGCAGAAACTCCCCTTCCTATTACCTGACTTTTTAGGTCATTCATATAAGTGGATCCACATAGCTTATTAATGTTAATACCA
Organism: Candidatus Epulonipiscium sp.; assembly: GCA_012518255.1. Lineage (GTDB taxonomy): Bacteria > Bacillota > Clostridia > Lachnospirales > Cellulosilyticaceae > JAAYSX01. The sequence continues at coordinate 5,378 of JAAYSX010000080.1, forward strand.
TTGGGCTTATAGTGTATTACTTCCACATCTGCACCTAATTTCTCCAATGCTTTAGGGGCTACTTCATAAGCTGCTCCATTAGCACAGTCTATAAGAACTTTCATTCCATTAAGATCTCCTGGAATTGTACTACATACATGGTCCACATATAGGTCAACAACGCTATGATCCATCTCCCAGGTACCAATATTCTCTCCTGTAGGTAATGGGCCCGACCCTGATTGGGATAAGATAATTCTTTCTATCTCCTGCTCTAATTCATCACTTAGCTTATATCCTTCCCTATTAAAAATTTTAATACCATTATATTCCAGGGGGTTATGGGAAGCCGATATCATAATACCCGCATCAGCTTCTAGCTCTTTTGTTAAAAAAGCAATAGCTGGTGTAGGTACCACTCCTATAGATACAACATTGGCGCCTACAGAACAAATTCCACCTATTAGGGCTGCCTCAAGCATGCTTCCTGAAATCCTTGTATCCCTTGCTACCAATATCTTAGGTTGTTTTTTTTCTTTTTTTGTTAGCACATAGGCGCTTGCCCTTCCAACATCGTAGGCAAGTCTTCCAGTAAGCTCACTGTTTGCAATGCCTCTTATACCATCTGTTCCAAATAATTTTCCCATCTTATGTCCTCTTTCTTATCTAAGCTGCTATTTTATTATTCTAATGTTTCGCCAGACTCCGCATCTGGGTCTGGGACTTCTTCCGGCTCTTGGGCAGTAATTTTTTCAGTCACCCTTATATTAACTTTAGGTTTTTCAACCACCAATATTTCTGGTGGAAATTGTATTTTTATAGGCACGCTATAATCCCCTGGCCTATAATCTTTTACATCCACATCAATCTCTATGTTTCTAGGATTAATGTCAAGCAAATTTTCTGCTATAGCCTTAACCTTAACTGCAATCTCGTCATCCAGTATTTCATACTCATAGTTTTCTTTCTTATTGCTTATGTTAATCTTAGGTTTGGATAAATCCAAATTATAATTATATACAGACTGTTCCTTAACCCGTACAGTGACAGTAACACTATCATCTATCTTATCCAAATAGGTTATTCCCTTTGGAAGAATTAAGCCCGTTTCTATTCTTGAGGTTTCCACTATATTATCTAGGGAAATCTCCTGTAATTTTATTGACGTAATCTCATCTACCAATGTTGGTTTTCCTATAATAGTAATGCTATTAGGGTGTAAATCTATCCCAGTTTGTATAAAACCCTCTGGTAGCTCACCTTTAAATTGCATCTCAAGTGGGACAGTCTTTTTCTTGCCAATTGGAAGGGTTACTGTTGCCTTATTATGTGACTTTTTAAGCTCTGTTAACTCCTGGCCTTCTGCATCGTAAATTTTAATTGGAACATCATAAGTAAGAACATCTTCTGAGAAATTTTCTACATCTATATCTATTCTAACTTCTGCTATCTCATTCATATATGACTCAGCTCCCCAGACTTCTATCTCTTCTGGCACTATCTTAGGAGTTAAAGTTTCATATTCATTATTTGATCCCCCATTAATTACATATTCAATAGGTTTGGTTACACTTTTTTCCCTTTCAAATATTACCTCTACATTCTGGGGTGATTGATCAACAATAGTCAGTCCGATTGGTACACTTACGTCCACTGGTATAATGGGTGCTACCATATCCATAGAAGTTGATATGTTATTTGCATACTTTGTGATATCTATCTTTATATCTACTAAATCAGGATTGCTTTTTATTTTTTCTATTTGTAGCTTTGGACCTTTTACTACAACCCTTACCTTTTGGTCCCTTATTTCACTTTCATTTTTTATAACATATCCTTTTTCTTCTAATACATCAATTCCTCTAATTGATATATTCCTATTTCTTACATCATGCCTTTCTAATGGATTTTGAGTATTTATTACAAACACCCATAAAATAAGCGCTGATATAAGAGATACTGTTTTTAAAACAATATTATTGGAAAAGAAATTACTCATCTTTATTCCATCCTTTCCAAAACTTCAATCTGTTTTTTCTTTTGTTCTTCCCTGAACTTGTAGTTGTTAACTTTTCTTTTAAGGCTTCTGAATCCAATCCTCTTTCCATAACTCCATCCCTAACTATAGATACTGTACCCGTCTCCTCAGATACAACAATAGTAATGGCATCACTTATCTCTGATATTCCTATAGCCGCCCTATGCCTTGTTCCCAAATCTTTACTGATTTCAGGACTATCTGCTAAAGGTAAGAAACAAGTAGCTGCCGAAATACGATTATTACTTATTATTACAGCCCCATCGTGAAGGGGAGTCTTATCTTCAAATATATTAATCAGGAGTTGACTGCTAATAGCTGCATCTAGAATTATTCCAGTACGCTCCACATCCCCTAGTTTAGTACCCCTTTCAATAACTATAAGGGCACCCGTCTTAACTCTTGCCATCTTAAAGGTAGCCTTTATAATAGAGTTTATACTATCTTCTGATAGTACTGCACTGGCCCTATCACCATCTGAGCCAGTTATGGAGGCTAAGAATTTACCCCTACCTATCTGCTCTAAGGCTCGTCTAAGCTCGGGCTGGAAAATTACAAGCATACCAATAGCTCCCACTGGTACAGCATTTGATAGTACCCACCAAATTGTATGTAATTCTAAAAGATTCGCTAATAAGGCAACCAGGATAATTACACCTACCCCCTTAAACAGCGACCAGGCTCTTGTGTCCTTAATCCAACTTATTACTTTGTATATTAAATATGCCACTCCAAGAATATCGATAATATCGTTTACACCTAAATGAGGTATATTTAAAAAAGATATCTTCGAAAATGCTTCTTCAAGAAAATTCAATGACAAAACCTCTTTTCTTAATCTTAGTTTAGGTTATTCTCCTCCATTATATCACGTTTGTTACTATAGGGCATATAAAAAAGTAATAGGTAAATGGCAAAATCACGAGATGCTTAACCCTCGTGACTTGTACCTCCTATATCTTCCTTTGTATAATTTTTGTGTATTCTTTTGCTTTGAGATTCTATATTTATTTTCGGTACTACTCTTACATAGTAGTAATTATTATCATCTTCAAACTGTACACTTTCAGCCCTACTGTAATCTACTACTTTTGAAAAGAACTGTGCTACTATGGCAATTATTGCACATATAAGGGTAAATAAGATTAAAGATAATACTCCCATATCCACATTAAATAATATTATTGCTATTAAAAATCCTATTAAATTTATTGTAGTTCCAATAAAAATCGCCATATATTCTGCAAAATCTATCTTTTGCTTTTTTATTATATGTACGCTTAATAAAACTAATGACAATATAATAATATTTGCTATTAAAGTTTGATCCGAAGTGAAGGCTGTTTGTAAGGATGTAATCTTTGAATCAATTACATCTACTATATCTACAAGGTCCTCACTTTGCTCTCCCATCATAACCATAAGCTGCGGTGCACAGTGCCATAAGATAATCCCTATCACTAAGGCCACCAATGCTGGAAAAGAACTAAATAACCCTGCAATTAGAGGTATTATATAAGGAATATGGAACTTAAAAGCTAGCACAGTAGCAACTATAAATAAGCTTTCTTCCGGATAAAGTCTAACAAATAGTAAATATACTATTATAAGTAACATAAAAACAATGATACCGGCACCTAAGGAGCCTGCTGCAGAATGTGCAGATGTTACTAACAAAAATAAAAGCATTATTAATCTAGGAGGCAAAAATACACCTATTAATCCTGTAATAAATATAACACTTTTCTTATTTAAGATTTTTGCGTATCCCATACTGTTACTTATTAAAAGCAATACACTTGTTATTAGTATAAATTTTAAAATTGGTGCTATTATTCGTTGGTGCTTTTTGTATATACTAATTATTTCGCTTCTGATATGAAGCATTTGATTAAATGGTGTCATTATAATCCTTCTCCCTTGTTTCTTTTAAGTATTGGTACTGATCTAGTTCCCTAATTATTTTTTGGTATTCATCTAACCTTTCTTGTGTTTCTTGGTATTTCCTTTTGTGCACCATAGTGGAAATCCCTGAATATACTACAATTAAAACTATGAAGAAAAATATATATTTGTATAAATATCTGCCTAGCTCTACTTCAAAAATCGGAATAATTTCTTTCATATATATATCCTTAAAAACAAGCCACCCTATAATTATTAACGCTGCTATTCCCGCCGCAACCCTACTAGACCAGTTATTGATGTATATATAATCCCATTTAAAGTAGGAATTTAATTTCTTATTTTCCCTTGCGTATTTCTTATCTTGTAAGGCTAATTTTGTCATCAAAATTATTTCCTCTTTACTTGCCACCTTCTCACATCCTTTACTTTGCTAATAAGCCTTCTTCTGTGTATACGTTAGATGCATTCCATAATAACCACTCCTCATGACCTGCATCATAAACTCCATCTATTTGCTCTCTAATCTCTCTAGCTCCGTACACCTTATGCCTTGGAATCCAGCCTGCTGTAAAGTCTTGCAGCCAGGGCCTGATTATCGGCTTATCCTTTTCATCCATTGCATTTAATTGATTGTTAGAAGCTAGCATAGATCCTACTATTACATCATAAGGTTCTAAGTCTGGATCTTCAACACCAAAAGAGCCCCTAGCATAATGTGATGGATATATCATAGGTGATATATAGTCAAGATATCTTGACATTTCCTTGTAGTTTTGCCCTACTATATTGGCATCAAACTCACTTGTAATAATAGCACCAAAGACATCTGCTGATACATAAACACCTTCTTTACGGAGTTCATGGCTTATATACTTTGTAAATTCTGATATAATCTGAGTCTTCCCTTTGCTTTCTGAATCGTAAGCAAAGTCAACTTGATCTTCTAGCATGCCTTCATGAAAACGTATATAATCAAACTGTATTTCTTTAAATCCTACAGCTGCAGCTTCTTTTGCTATATTTAATATGTATTCCCATGTATCTTTATTATATGGGTTTAACCAGGTCGCCTTTTGATTGCCTGGCTCCCTACTCTCATAGAAACTTCCATCCTTATTCCTTAGCATGTATTCAGGATGGGAATCCTTTACCGCATTGTCCTTAAAGGTTACTATCCTTGCAATGGGATATATATCATTCTCATATAAGCGGGTTATCAAGGTCCCTATATCATCAATTGGAACTGACCTTGGTATAATACCGGCTTGTTTAATAATATTATTGTCCACATTAAATGTCAAATAGCCTTCATCACCCTTAACATCTATTACCATTGCATTTATTTCTGTCCTATTGCATAGCTTAATAAGTTCATCTATCTGATCCGAGCCTGCCCTATTACCTGTTACATATATACCCTTTACCTTAACTCTTTCCTTGTGAAGATTAAAACTTATTTCCGGACTTCTTTCATAACCTTCTAAGGGAATTAAACCTTTGGCCTTCTTGTCTACAGGCTGCTTACCTTCACTAAAAAAATCTAGTTTACCTAGATTAAAAAAAGGCTGCCAAGGTACTAGATCTCTTTTAGGTAATATATAGATAACCACTATAAGACCTATAAGCATTATACCCATGAATAGAAATAATGGCTTCTTAGACCTTCTTCTATATCCCCTATATGGTTTTAATTTGTATGGCTTATTCCTATAGCGTCTCATTTTGTAAAATCTCCTATTTAGGTTCTTATAATTTACTATTTTAATTATAACATATACCCAATAGTATTCCAATATATATAGTTTTTATACAAGTATAGCCCCACTTTAAAGTGAGGCTATAGTAAATTTAGTCTATTTATTATTTAGTTAATTGGTTTCATTGCAGGGAATAATAAAACATCTCTTATAGAGTATGAATCTGTAAGCAACATTATTAACCTATCTACCCCAATACCAAGTCCACCTGTTGGCGGCATACCATATTCAAGAGCATGTAAGAAATCTTCATCAAGTTCAGTTGCCTCATCATCTCCTGCAGCCCTTAGTTCATCTTGGCGTTTAAAACGAGACCTTTGGTCTATTGGATCATTTAATTCAGAGAATGAGTTAGCATATTCCCTGCCCACTATAAATAACTCAAAACGTTCTGTGTAATCTGGATTGTCAGGCTTGCGTTTTGCTAGTGGTGAAATCTCCACCGGATGATCCATTATAAATGTTGGCTGGATTAAGTGTTCTTCAACAAACTCTTCAAAGAAAGCATTTAATATATCACCCTTTAAAAAGTGATCTTCAATAGTTACATTATGTTCTTTGGCTGCTTCCCTAGCTTCTTCCAAGCTTTCTATCTGGTCAAAATCTACTTCTGTATGTTTCTTAACTGCTTCAACCATAGTTAAACGTTCAAATGGGTTTTCTAAGTCTATTTCTATACCATTATAAGTAATAAGGGCTGTTCCTAGAACCTTCTGGGATACTGTTCTTATTAGGTCTTCTGTTAATTCCATCATACCATAATAGTCTGTGTATGCTTCATAAAGTTCTAGAAGTGTAAATTCTGGATTATGACGTACTGACATTCCTTCATTCCTAAATACCCTACTCATTTCATAAACCCTATCAAATCCACCCACTATTAACCTCTTAAGGTGAAGTTCAAGTGCAATACGAAGGTACATATCAAGGTCCAGTGAATTATGGTGGGTTTTAAATGGACGTGCCGCTGCCCCTCCAGCTATTTGATGTAAAACTGGCGTTTCTACTTCAATGTAATCCCTACTGTCTAAGAAATTTCTAATCTCTTTGATTATTGCGCTACGCTTAACAAAAGTTTCTTTAACCTCTGGATTAACAATTAAGTCTACATATCTTTCACGATACCTTAGGTCTGTATCCTTTAAACCATGGTATTTTTCAGGTAATATTTGCAAACTTTTTGCATGTAACTCTATATGATTAGCCCTTATGGAGATTTCTCCTTTTTGTGTTTTAAATACACTACCTTTAAGGCCTATCATATCCCCTATATCGTATTTCCTAAAATCTTCAAATATGTCTTCATCTATGGCGTCTTGTCTTACATATGCTTGTATTTTGCCATCCTTATCCTGGATATTAATGAAAGATGCCTTGCCCATATCTCTCTTAGACATTAACCTTCCCGCTACAGATACTTCCTTGCCTTCATACTCCTCAAAATTCTCTGAGATTTGTTTACTGTAATCTGTAACTTCATATTTTACAATTTCATATGGATCTTTCCCCTTTGCTTGGAGATCCCTTAATTTTTCGTGGCGCACTTGTAAAAGTTCGCTTAGTTCTTCGTTAGGTCTAATACTATCATTATGTTCAGACACTTTCACTTCATCCTTTCGTATACATATTCTTTCTATATATTATTTAAATTGAAATCTTTAATATTTTGTATTTTTCCTCGCCAAAATCCGTAGCTACCACAACTTCATCATCTACCTTACGGTTTAAAAGTGCAGCACCTACTAGAGATTCATTAGAGATTTTACCCTTCATTGGATCAGCTTCCGTAGATCCAACAATCATATATTCCACTTCTTCTTCATATCCCATGTCATATAAGAGCACTTTACAACCAGGTTTTACTACATCTACATCTGAATCTTCATCATGGTCTATTATAACAACATTACGGAACATTTTCTCTATCTCAGCTATACGGGTCTCTATCTCTGCCTGTTCTTCCTTAGCAGCGTCATATTCCGCATTTTCTGATAGGTCACCTTGCGCTCTAGCTTCCTTTAACTTTTGAGCTACATCAGCTCTTCTTTTTATTTTTAAGTCCTCAATTTCTTCTTCTAACTTCTTAACCCCTTCATATGTTAGCAATATTTGCTTTTGCATCATGTAAATTACCCCTTCCTAACTTAGCATTATTTGCTTAAATCTGTATTATCAGATTGAGTTTTCATAATTCATGAATTATAACGTATTCACTTATACTTGTCAAACTATTATGCCTTTTAAACCAGTTTATAAATTTCAATATTTTGCTTCTGTAATCTTTTCATGGTTTCCTTATAATCACTAGTAAAGATGCTATCTATCTCCAGTAGCATCTCGGCTTTTTTTGTACTTACAATCTCACCATTTTTTACTAGTAGGAACTGATCTATAACATTAATTGTATCCTGTTTTTCCATTAGAATGACTGTTTTTTCCTTATTATTTGCTATGTCCAAATATAAAGCACCCTTTTTACAAAGGTGTATAATAGATGGATCGTAGTAATGTGTATCTATTATAATATCTCCTTGTGATATTGCGTTCTTATTATATGACAAAACCTGCATATTTAACCCTACATCCTGAAATATATACTGGGATTTATCATTAAATCTTTCTGGCCTATCACTAACTATTGTTAGGTGATTTATATGTGGATATATAAAATCTATTATCATATCTACATCTTCTCTATTACCATCTAAAAGAATTACTTCAATATTTCCTAGATCTTTATTAATTATTTTTTGGGAAGTTGCAAATTTAATTACTTCCATTACGAAAAATGGTTTAATATAATTTCCTGTGCATTCTTTTATGTTTCTAAATTGGCTTGTTGTTATAAGGCGGGGTAAGGTTAGGTGGGTAATTTCCTTTTGCTTTAATTTAACTTCTATTTTGTTAAACACACCATCTCTTATATCCCTGGGCATCTTCCTGTACATAGTATATGTTAAGGGTAATTGAATCTTCTCCCCCTTAATATCCCAGGTTGATTTTTCTTGGTACTTGAGCATCCTATCCCACTTTATTATTCTATACCTTAAGCCTTCTGGTAATTTCATAATATGCTTATTAATAGGAATATCTTCTTCATTTTCTGCAAAATATAATTCTGCGTACTTTGCCATATCCATCCCCTCCTATATCTTGTCATTGTTACTTCTATTCATATTAGTGGGGACTTATGACATGTTTAACTTATATGACTAGCATATTGCCAAAGTACACTTTTAAGTTCTTCTAGATTGTCTATTTTATTAATTTTAACACGCATTTCTGATGAATTAGGCAAACCTTTAATATACCACGCTAAATGTGATCTCATTTGCCTGATACCTATATAATCTCCCTTATAAGTTAATATCATTTCTGCATGGTATAAAGCTGTTGCTATACGTTCTTCCACTGTTGGCATAGGTAAAATCTCACCTGTTTCTAGATAATGATTGGTCCTGCTGAATATCCAAGGGTTGCCCTGTGCACCTCTTCCTATCATAACAGCATCGCAACCAGTCTTGTCCAACATATCCTTAGCATCCTGGGGCTTTACTATATCCCCATTCCCTATGACTGGAATTCCTACTGCATCTTTTATCTCTTTAATTATATTCCAGTCTGCCTTGCCAGTATAGAATTGCTCCCTGGTCCTCCCATGTATAGCAATAGCATCTGCTCCAGCATCCTCTGCTATTTTTGCTATTTCTACTGCATTTATTGAGTTGTCATCGAAGCCTTTTCTAATTTTTATAGTTAATGGTTTTTCTATGGATCTTGCCACCCTATATACTATTTCCCCTATTCTTTCAGGTGTTTTCATTAGGGCAGATCCTTCACCATTTCTTGTTATTTTAAGTGCCGGGCAGCCCATATTAATATCTATCATATCGACTGGAGTTTCTTCAACTCTTTTGGCCATTTCCGCAATAATATCTGGGTCGCTACCAAACAATTGGGCTGCTACTGGATGCTCCCTTTCATCAACTTGCAAAAGTGAACCTGTTTTTTCGTTTTCAAAAAGCAAGCCCTTGGCACTTACCATCTCTGTGTATACCATCCCACAGTTCTGTTTCTTACATAATAATCTAAAGGGTAGGTCCGTCACACCTGCCATAGGTGCTAAAAAGACTTTATTATCTATTTTAAGGTTCTTTATTTTCACTGTTACTCCTTATTTCTTATTTTTATCATATATTATACTAAGCCCTTTCATGGTTAGCAAGGGGTCATATATGTCTATAACTTCTGTACCTTCTTGGATTATCTTACCAAGCCCCCCTGTTGCTATAACCTTTAAATCCTCTCTCCCTAGCTCTTCTTTTACTTTTTTAACTATATACTCAACTTCCCCTATATATCCATACACTAATCCTGCCTGCATGCTAGTAATAGTGTTTCTTGCATCTAGGATATTTTCAGGTTTTTTGATTTCAAACTTAGGGAGCTGGGCTGCTCTTTCCCATAGGGCATCAGCACATATTCTAATACCTGGTGATGTAATCCCAGCAATAAACTTGCCATCTTCTGTAACAACATCGTATGTTGTAGCAGTTCCAAAATCTATTACTATAGCTGGGCCTCCATGTAGCTTATATCCTGCAACTACATTTACAATACGATCTGCCCCAACCTCTTTTGGGTTCTCTGTCCTAATATCTATTTCTGTTTTTAGACCTGGGCCTACAATTATGGGGGTAATATTAAAATATTTCTTGAAACTATTAATTAAGGAGTACATAATATCTGGAACTACTGAAGACATTATTATGTCATCTATATCAGATACTTTTATATTGTTTTGTTCTAAGAACTCTAACATGAGGACACCGTATTCATCTGAAGTTCTAGGTGGTTGGCTACTCATTCTCCACCCTCCTATTAAATCAGTACCCGTCATTGCCCCTACAACAATATTAGTATTTCCCACATCTACTACCAGTATCATATCTATGTCACTCTCCTATATTCTTTCAAATAACATTACAAAGCTTTCTATCATATAAAAACAGGCACTTAAGTGCCTGTTAAGTCTATGCCTCAAGTGCTTTTCTAAGTGCCAGTATAATAGGAACTACTATTATTATAGTAATTATCATTTCTGCTACTCCACTTGTACTTGCAATACCTACTACAAAGGCTATTACTGTTCCACTAACTTCCATCTGTTCTAGTATCTGACCTAATTGCTTAGAATAAACTATCACTAAGGCTCCTAGGGTAAATACTGTATTAGTTATACTTGCTATTGCTGCTGAAATTCCAACACTTATGCTTGATACTTTTATTGCTTTACTAAGTACAATAAAAACATATGCTGTAAGTACTCCCATAAGGGCCCTTGGTAACACTGATACTAATGGATTAATAAATAATGGATCTAAAGGACTTACTGGTGCCAGTATTGCTTTAGATAGCGTAGTTAATCCCATGACTATTCCAAGTGTTAACCCAACAGTAGGTCCATACATAATTGCCCCTATGGCCACTGGTATATGCAGTATAGTTGCCGTCATTGTTGGTAATGGTATTAGTCCCAGCGGGGTATAACCCAAAATGATAATTAGCGCACTTAATACTGCCGTTGTTGCCATTTCCCTAGTGTTCATTTTCTTCATATTAAATTCCTCCGTTCTCGTTCCTTTAGGATACAAGACTTTTATTTTGTAACAATACCATTATATATTCAATCGCCTATATAATCAACATTAGCCCTTAACAATCTCTACTGTTTCTATAATGGTCTTCTCCATATCGTGCCCATATTCCTTAATTAGTAAATCTATAATCTCATCAGGGTCTTTCTTTTCTTCTTGGTATAGGACTGTAACCTTCCTGAAAATCTGGCCATAATCAGTATGATACATTAAATACCATAATTTCATCATTTGAAATTGTTCTGCATTTTCTTCCCTTATTTCTTTGAGCTCTAGCTGCGCTCCTATTTCATCAAATGAAAAATCTCCTTCTTCACCTTTAATATTTAAAATAACTTCCCCTTCATGATTAAAAGCTAGAGTCACAATACCCCTTAATTTTTCAGCCAGTCTTATACAAAGTTCCTTCATTTCATCCCTAATCTCTATAGGCAACCCTTCATATTTTGGATTTTCGTAATATTGTTGTTTATAGTGGGATGCTAATATAAAAATTTGATCTTCCATTTTTCTCTCCTTTAATCTTTAAGCGTATCCATATATACCTCTTACAGACACCTCTCCAAATTTAATAGTTTCCTTACCCCCATCTTCCCTAACTACAATAAGCCCTCCCCTTTTATCAATATCAAGTGGAGTTGCTTTATAAGGCTTCTTATCATCTAAAACCAGGACCTGGTTTTTTAGTGTTATACACAAATCTTTATACTTATCTAAAACATTCTCTAAGGACCCTACCTTTATATACTCTTTATAGTAAAGTTCTAAGAATTCTAAAGTAGATATGCTAATCTCTTCCCTGTCATAATTCTGTCCCCCTTCTATTTTAAGGGATGTTGCTACTTCTTCTAATTCCTCTGGAAAGCTTTCAATATTAACATTAATGCCTATTCCAATTATTACATAATTTATCTTACTAGCATCCCCGCTCATCTGGGTTAATATACCACATACCTTTTTACCATCTACCACTATGTCATTGGGCCACTTAATATAGGCTGGCAGGCTAGTCGTTTGCCTAATTGCCTTACATACAGCTAATCCTGTAATTAAGGTAATGGCTGGTATATCCTGGACTTGTATTTGTGGCCTAGTTATAACACTCATCCATACTCCTTGTCCCTTAGGTGATTGCCACGACCTTCCAAGCCTACCTCGTCCCTTATTTTGTGAATCCGCTATAACTACTAGGCCCTCACTAGCCCCTTCCTTCGCCATATTCCTAGCTACTTCGTTGGTGGAGGTTACTTCCTCATATCTATATATTTCCTTGCCAAATACTTGTGTTTCTAGTTTTTTGCTCATATAGGTCTCCTTACCTGAGAAATTAGATAAAAACCTAAAAAGACGCCAACTAATTAGTTGGCGCCTTAATTTTATTCTTCTGGAGTAAGATCTACCCCTTGCTTTTTCTCTTCTCTTTCTTTACGCATTTCTTCTGATGCCTTAAAGATATTGTCATTAAATATTTCATCTTCGCCAATTTCTTCACCGCTCATAATTTTGCGTAATTCTGCACCTGTAATTTTCTCTCTTTGCATAAGAGCCTGGGCTGTAAGTTCTAAAGCTTCCATGTTTTCTTCTAGGAGTCTCTTAGCCTCAGTATAAGATTCTTCTATAAATAATTTTACTTGTTGATCTATAGCAAGGGCAACCTCTTCACTATAGTTACGTTGCTGATTATAGTCACGTCCTAAGAATACTTCTTCTTGATTAACCCCATATTGCATTGGTCCTAAATCACTCATACCATATTTGGTTACCATATTACGCGCTATATTAGTAGCCCTTTCTATATCATTTGAAGCACCTGTTGTAATATCTCCTATTACTAATTCTTCAGCTGCCCTTCCACCTAGTAGTGCAACAATTTCTTGGTGCATATATGTTTTGGTTACATACATAGTATCTTCACCAGGTAAAGGCATTGTATATCCTCCTGCTGGCCCTGTTGGTATAATTGACACACTATGAACTGGGTCTATTTCTGATAATAGTTCATGTATTATAGCATGGCCTGCTTCATGGTAGGCTGTAACACGCCTTTCTTTTTCGGAAACAACATAACTCTTTTTTTCTGTACCTACGGCAATTTTTATTAATGCCTTCTGTACTTCTTCCATATCTATAGCTCGTTTGTTTTCCCTAGCTGTCAAAAGTGCTGACTCATTCATTAAGTTTTCCAAATCTGCACCTGTAAAACCTGGTGTAGTCTGAGCAACTACCCTTAAATCCACATCTTCTTGCAAAGGTTTGCCCCTTGAGTGGATCTTTAATATTTCTTCTCGTCCTTTTACATCTGGCCTACCTACCATAACCTGCCTATCAAAACGTCCTGGCCTAAGAAGTGCAGGGTCTAATATATCTGCACGGTTAGTTGCAGCTATAATTATAACTCCTTCATTATCGCCAAATCCGTCCATTTCTACAAGGAGCTGATTTAAGGTTTGTTCCCTTTCATCATGCCCTCCACCAAGTCCTGCTCCACGCTTTCTACCTACAGCATCTATCTCATCAATAAAGATAATGCATGGGGAGCTTTTCTTGGCTTGTTCAAATAGGTCCCTTACACGAGATGCACCCACACCTACAAACATCTCAACAAAGTCTGAACCTGATATACTATAAAATGGTACTCCTGCTTCTCCAGATACTGCTTTAGCAAGTAAGGTCTTACCCGTTCCTGGCGGTCCAACTAAAAGAACCCCCTTTGGAATACGTGCCCCTATTTTCATATATTTCTTAGGATCCTTTAGGAAGTCCACAAGTTCAGAAAGTTCTTGTTTCTCTTCGTCCAATCCTGCTACATTTTTGAAGGAAATCTTCTTGTCACCTTCTGGCGCCATTTTTGCACGGCTTTTACCAAAGGACATAACCTTGCCGCCGCCACCGCCACCTTGCATCTGTTGCATAAAAAACATTAATACAAATATCAAAAGTCCTACTATTAAAAGCGTAGGCAACATAGTCATCAATATACTAGGCTGTGGTGGTTCTATAAGCTTAACATCAATAGCATCTCTAACATCTGATGGCAAACTACTTAAGTATGATGTAAATGCCGTTTGTGGTACTGATACCTCCCACTCTGATGCCTCAGCCGGGTCACTTTTTAATACCACCCTTGCATCTGCTATCTCACCACTTGTAACTGATTGCATACTAAGGGATTCTACTTCTTTTTCTTCTATTTTACTTAACAACTCTGTATATGTTAGGGATTCCTTCGATGTCTTGGTTAGGCTATCCGTTCCTAAGGCTACTGCCAAAAGGATTATAAGTAGTATACTTATATATAAGCCAAAACTTCTAAAATTTTTCTTCAAGGAATACTCCTCCCTTCTTCTTTTTATGTGTTTACTAATAATCTTACTGCTTATTAATTGCTATATATGGTAGATTCCTATAAAGCTGCTTATAATCTAATCCATATCCTAAAACAAAATGATTTTCTATTGTAAAGCCTACATACTTAACATCTACATCTGCAATTCTCTGATCTGGTTTATCTAAAAGTGTACAAATTTCTATACTTGCTGGGTTTCTTTCTTTTAGGATTTTTATCAAATAGTTAAGTGTACGACCAGAATCTATTATATCCTCTACAATTATAACATGCTTACCTGTAATGCCCTCATCTAAATCTTTTACAATCTTTACAATTCCACTACTCTTAAACTCATCCCCATAACTGGATACTACCATAAAATCCATCTTTAAAGGGATTTTTATTTGTTTTACTAAATCTACCATGAACATTACTCCACCCTTAAGAACACAGATGACAGTAATTTCCTTACCTGCATAGTCTTTAGAAATCCTAGCCCCTAATTCCTTGGTCTTTTGGTAGATTTCTTCCTCTGAAATAAGTGTTTCTAAATTCAACAAAATCCCTCCTGCTTAATTTTATGTTTATAAGTCTGTTATTTGTATTTGGAGTATACATTTTGTTTCGTCAGTTATATAATAATATTCACTTAATCTATAACCAACAATCCATATTACATTTTCATCATCAGCTATAAGAATAACATCATCTCTGTATGTTTTGGGTATTTTTTCATCTATAAAAAAATCCTTTAATTTCTTAGAACCATTCTTTAGTAATATTTTATCTCCAGCCTTACGATTCCTAATCTGTAGATTACCATTTATTTTATCATAATCAATGTTTTTAGTATAGGTATTTTCATACCTTTGTTTGTTTTTACTATCATCCACTAATATCATTTCTACTTTTTTGTTACATTCTACAACCTTGTTAATCCCTATATTTAGCTCCTGGCTATATGATAGGGTCTTCTTATCCTCGAGAATTCTAATATGGTCGTGCTCCCTTATGGCAATTGATTCCATGCCAATATTAATACTTTTTCCACTTTGCTTATGGGCTAACTCCATAATATCATTAATATTTTTATATTTTATATCCTTTAGGCTACCTAGGTTACTTTCTATAACCATTCTAATAATCCTGCTTTGAATTACAGGATGGTAGGATAAAAAAGATTTAATATGAATTCCATGTCCCTTTTGGTCTTTCTTAACTACTTTTTTATAAGCTTCTTTGGTTTGTATATCTAAGTAGTCCTCTGTTTCCTGAAGTTGATCCGCTGCCTGGGATATCACCTCTATCACATTAGGATTAAAGTCTTCCTTCAGTATAGGTAAGACCTTAAGTCGTAGTTTATTCCTTGTATATATATCCATCTTATTAGTAGAGTCTTCCCTATAGTCTAAAGCATTTTGCTTACAATATTCTTCTACCTGCTCCCTACTTATCATTAATAAGGGCCTGATTATAAAATCTCTCTTTGCCATTATGGCTCCCAGGCCTGTAACTCCACTTCCCCTTATTAACCTCATAAGCATTGTTTCTGCTTGATCATTCATGGTATGGGCTACAGCAATTTTATCCGCACTATACTTCAGCCTTGTTTCTTCGAAGAAATTATAACGTTCATTTCTTCCCACCACTTCTTCAGAAGTCTTATGCTTCCTTGAAAGTTCTACAATATTACAGTTATGCTCTTCATATGGTATATCCCACTCCCTGCATATGGACCTAACAAAGCTAGCATCCTCTTTAGCTTCTAGGCGCATACCATGGTTAATATGGGCTACAATTAGTTGAATTTCATACTTGTCCCTAAGTTCCTTTAGGATATGCAATAAACATATAGAGTCAGCTCCCCCTGAGACTCCAACTACAATACTTTCACCTTGCTCTATTAATTTATTCTCTTTAATATAATTTACAACAGTTTTTTTCATAATATCCCCTTTATGTTCTCATTATATTACAAGTATTTAAAAAAGCAATGTATAAGTACTATACACTGCTTTTTATAGGATGTATAGGCATATTAATAGTATACAAATACTAATAGCCAGTATAAAATTTAAGGTCCTATCTAGGGAGCCAGCCTCATCTTTTTTGTTTGTTTTATTGTCTAGGCCATTTTTCTTAGCATGGTTACCTATTATCATATCAGCCTTGCGCTGCAAATCCATATATGAGTAATTGTTAATTACATCTTTTTTTAAAATAAATATAGCCTCTTGGTACCATCCGCTGTCACTGCCCTTTATTTTAATCACCTTTTGCTTATCCATATCTTTGAGCCTCCATATATATTTAATTGGAGTCTCCCACTTTTTATAGATTTTTATACGGCTTTTCCCAAATCCGCCCCACTATAATGGTCATATCATCATCTATCTCCCCGCAAATTAAGTTTCTAGACTTTTCTAGTAATGAGTCTGCCATGTGCTTAGGATTATTGCTATCTACTTCCCCTATTAAGTTTACAAATGTGCTTTCTTGATTAAACTTATCCTCCTCCACATCTAAAATCCCATCACTAACCATAATTAACATATCCCCATCCTTTAGCTGAATTTTTTGGGTTTCTATATCAACCTTACTTAAAATCCCTACTGGTAGGCTATTTGCACCTACTACCTCTACATAGTCTTTTCTTTTAATAAACGTAGTTGCAGCCCCCATCTTAATAAACTCTGCTATACCTGTGTGCATATCTATTATAGTCATATCCATAGTTGAAAATGTTTCTTCTGCAGACTTTAATATAAGTACCGAATTAATCATCCTTATAGCTACTTCTTTTTCAAATCCTGACTCTATAAACTGCTCAAGCAGCTCTATAGTTGCTTTACTTTCATTGTAGGCTGCAAGGCCACTTCCCATACCATCAGAAAGAGCTAATAAATACTGGCCATTTGATATTTCCATTAAGGAATACTGATCTCCAGATAAACTATCAATCTTAGGTATATTAGCTGAAGCTGCAACTATCCCATACTTGTAAGCCTCCTTAAACTTAGTCATTACTTCACCTTGATCACCTTCATAACTATATTGATCAATTGTAAACTTCCTGCCTATAACACTATTTAAAATTGTGATAACAGTTTTTTGAGCCTACTATTTTCTATACTCCAATCAGAAATTATTGTAACTTCATACTTTTTACTTGCACCAATTATAATTATTACATCTTTCACTTTTATCCCTTGAGAGGTTAGTTCTTCCTTCACCTGCTTTTCTATATCTCTTTTAAACACTACCTCCTGCTCTATTTCACTGGATAATTCTTTAATTATAGTTGAAACCGAATCCAGTTGCTGTGAAATTAGCTCCCTACTTTCAGCTACCCTATTTTGCCAAACTAGGTCTTGTTTATATAATTCAAAAGTTTGATCTAAGGCTTGTACAAAACTTTCTAGTCTTATGCATTTTCTTTTAAATTCTTCTGGTATATCCGAAGGTAAGATTTTATCTTTTCTTTCAGCTATAGCTAAAATCTCATAGGCTGATTGATAACTATTATAAAAGTCTCTTTTCCAGCAAAAATCAACCAAGCTACACTCCACACAAGATTTACTAACAACATCATCAAGTAAGCAAGATATATCCTTCTTAGTTAGGGATATCTTTTTACTAGATATACTATTAAATGTACTGGCAAGTTTATTAAATGAAGCTGCAAAATTTTCTAGTTTCTTGCTTGTAAGTTGCTGTATGCGCCTCATATGAACCTCTTGCTGGTATTCCTTTTCCTTATCTCCAAACCAATAGGAAAATCCAAAAAAGTCCTTGGGGCATAGCAAAAACACTAGGCTAGAAGCTGTGTAAGCGCCAAGCAGGCTAAAATCAACAACTCCATCATTTATAAAATATATTCCCAGCATATGACCTGCCAAAACCCCTATTGATGTTCCAACTTTGCCCAAGGAGGCTAGTATACCACCCCCTAGACCTGAAAGAGCGTATATACTAATAAGATGTGGGGGTATGTACCCTATAGTAACAAGGAGGGTACCTATAACTGTCCCCATAGCTGCACCTACCGCCGTACCACCCAGGTAGGATACTGTTAATATTATAAAAAAACACATAATATCCCTTATGTAAATTCTGCTTCCACCAGAAAACTCAATGTATAGTTCCACCATTCCACCTATCATGCTAACTAACAATATTGTTATACCTATAACTTCTTGGTTTGTAAGGGGCGTCCTTTTATTTTCTAGTATTAAACTTATTCCCTTTTCATAAATAAATATAAAGGTAAATATAAAGATAATCTCTAATATGGACTGGACAAAGTCATACATTGTAAAACCTTGACTAGCTATTATAATTATACTGATTGTAAATGCTGATCCTGTAGATATTGCAAGCTGTGACCCAAAGCCAGCCTTATAATCCATCCCCTCCATATACCATCTAACAAGGAATATTAAAAATATGGTTCCTATATACTTAATTACTATAGCCATAGGTTGGCTTACTGATAAGATACCTAATATTGTAAAGAAACTGTTCCACCTTTGTAAATTTTTAGTCTGGTAGCTTGCTCCTATATAGGCAACACTTAAAGGGTTCCAGCCATTTAGCATATTAATTCTACCCACCATAAATCCAATAAGGCATATTATTAATTCATTCCATCTTATTGCGCTAAAAATCCTTTTATCAACTACTTTATCATAAGTACTCTTCAAAATCCTATTCATCTCTATCCCCCTCGTATAATATATGAGAATCTCAATAGTATTATAGGATAATTAGGGAGATAAATTTGTAAATAACTGGTATCTAATTGAAAAAAGTTTTTGACAAGCGACTCTAATATATGAGTTAAAATACTAAAACTCCTTTAAAGTCATAATAATTATATAATATAAAAAACCCTTAACAAGAGTTCTTGTTAAGGGTTTTCCTATTTGGTAGCGGAAGACGGATTTGAACCGCCGACTCTGCGGGTATGAACCGCATGCTCTAGCCAACTGAGCTATTCCGCCAAATTGGTTGCGGAGAGAGGATTTGAACCTCTGACCTCCGGGTTATGAGCCCGACGAGCTGCCATACTGCTCCACTCCGCGTTATTGTTTTCCTGACTACTTTTACTATTATAGACAAGGTTTTATATATTGTCAAGGTTTTTATTAAATGTTTTAATTTTCTTTCCTTTTAGCGTCTTTCCCTAAATACAATTTCGTCATCCTTTACTAAACCAAGTTTTTCTCTTGCTATCTTTTCAACGGTTTGGGGCGACTCTATGTTTTCGTATTCTATTGTTAGTTCTTCTAATTTTTTGCTCTCTATTGCAATTTGTTTCTCTACTTCTTCAAGTTGTATGTCCAGGCTTTTGGCAACTTGGCCCATCTTAATGCCTTGATAGCCTAGTGCTATCACAACTGTAATAGCCAAAAATCTTACTAGCCCTGTAGAAATCCCTTTATTTTCTTGCTTTTTCCCCATGACAATCCCCCTTATACTTTATCTAAAGTTACTTTTTCCCTCTTATCACCTTTAGCTGGTTAAGGATCTTGCTCTTTTGTTTCTTGCACTTTTTATTAATATTTAAATATCCATCATATAAATATCTAAAAGGAATTATTATAACTTTCATTATACACCTTATTGGTACTATTATAAAGCTTTTAATAATTTGTGTGATAATTTTTATAAAATAACTACTAACAGTAGTAAAATATAATATCCCACCTATTAACATACCCAAAAAAACAAAGCCTCTTATCTGCCCATAATTTTTCCAGAATATCATTATAAAAGCAAAGCATCCACACGCAATCCAGTATATTAGATCCTCTAAATGTACAACCCAGTTAGGATGCTTTATTATCTTTCTTATAACTCGTATAATATCATATAATACTCCCATTATTATCCCAGTTTTAACACAGGTTAAGAATAAAAAGGCTTGTTCACTAATGATCATCATCTTTAAGCCACCTCTTATTTAAATAATTTACTAAAAACAGAGCCCCCTGGCTTACCAATATCATTATCATGGTAATTTATATTATGTATTGTACCATCTAACTCTAGATCTCCCTTGTCTAAGTCTAAACGTGTTATATGTAACCCTTCTCCCCCTATTAATAGCATTCCTTGCACTGTATCAACATCAACTTGGATTTCATCAAAAGAAAATACATCAACTACACCTGTAATTGCAACCCTACTTCTTTCCTTTATGGATATAGAATGCTTAAGTCCTGCTTTACCATCCATACAACCCACCTCCTATAATAGTAGTATATTAGGTGGGTTATAATATTATTACATTATTTCATACATGCTACTAGCTTCATCTTTTTTAAGGTGCTCTTTAATATCCAACACCTTAATTTTGCTTGTATTATCACCAAACTTAATCTCTACAATATCTCCCACTGCAACCTTAGTACCTGATTTAGCTACATTTCCATTTATAAGTACCCTTCCAGCCTCGCAAGCTTTATTAGCAACAGTACGCCTTTTAATAATTCTTGAATTCTTTAAGTATTTATCTATCCTCATCCATAACACCCCCTATTACAGTATTTTTTGTTATATAAAAAATCTACACTATATAGTGTAGATTTTCATTAGCCTAACATAACTCTTATCTTCTTCCGTTAACATGATCCTTTAATGCTTTTCCTGCCCTAAATCTTGGTGCATTTGTAGCTGGAATAGTTATTACTTCTTCAGTTTTTGGGTTTCTTCCTTGTCTTTCAGCTCTACGTGTTACATCAAATGTACCAAACCCAACTAATTGAACCTTGCCACCTGCTGTTAACTCTTCTGTAACTACTTCTTCAAAAGCTTTTAAAGCTTTCTCAGTATCTTTTTTTGTTAAACCTGTTTTTTCAACCATTGCCGTGATTAACTCTGACTTATTCATATTGCTCCTCCTAAAATAACATGCTTTTGCATGCTTTCTATGTACTGAAAACCTTTAGCTTTCACTACATTGTTTTGCATTTTATCATACTTTCCAATATATCTAAATCTATTTATAAACCTTTCCTTACTTTTTGTCAAGACAGCTTATAAACTTAACCTTAAGCCTTAGGAATTAGGTAGATATATTGTATTACTATTATCATAAAGGATTCAGGCTTTTATTTCAATAGCAATAATAATATATCCCGATTATAATCGGGATATATTATTATTGCTCCATTTGTCTACCTAAAAATCCTGCTGCTGACTGAGCTATCTTTTCTTCTACCTCTCCCATTGTTGTATTTGCATTAGGTGATAGGAAGATAACTGATCCTATTGCATCACCCTCTGATATAATAGGGAAAATAATTTCGCCATAGTATCCTTCCGTAGTACCTTCCGATAGTATTGATGTAAACTTACTATCATCCTTATTTGCACTAAACAAGGCCCTACCTTCTATAATCTTCTCTACTTCAGGACTAATGCTCTTATCCAAGAATTCCTTCTTAGAACCTCCTGCTACTGCAATAATCTGGTCTTTATCTGAAATGCAAGTAATATGTCCTGTTGATTGGGCTAAGGCTTCCGCATATTCTTTGGCAAACTCTCCCAGCTCCCCTATAGGTGAATATTTCTTCAAAACTACAACTCCATCTACATCTGTAAAGATTTCCAGGGGATCTCCTTCTCTTATTCTAAGCGTTCTACGGATTTCCTTTGGTATAACAACCCGGCCTAGATCATCTATTCTTCTTACGATACCTGTTGCTTTCAAATCTAACACCCTCCTTATGCCTTTCTTCTCATGATGTAAAACTTTCTCATTTCATATATATTATGTCACATAAATTTCTAAAATATTCATAAAAAAAATAATGAGTAAGTGTTTAGCAACACTTACTCATTATTTTAATTATTCTTGGTCATCATCTTTTTCTTCTCCAGACCCTTCATCATCCAACTCATCTTGTTCATCATCTTGATCAGAATCTTCTACTTCTGGCTCTGGTTCTGGTTTTTTGATTTCTATTGCATCATATAGCTCTGTTTTTTCTACTTTAGCTCCTGTAATCCATTCATCAAGTTCAGAACTAATGTATTCAGCCTTTTGATTCTCTTTAAAAGCTTCTTTAAGCTCTTCTTCTGTAGGCTCTGTCTTTTCTATTGTTTTTACAATGTGATATCCATGTATTGTTTTTACAAGCTCTGGGTGCACCTTACCAGCTTCCCCGTTAAATGCTGCTTCTTCAAATTCTGGAACCATTTCATCTCTACCAAATGTATATTCTCCGCCCTCATCTTTTGAACCTGGATCATCAGAGTATTCTTTAGCAAGTTCTCCCATATCATCACCAGCTAAAGCTTTTTCCAATATTTCTTCTGCTTTTTCTTTTGCTTTTTCCTCTTCATCTTCTGAAAGTGGATTTCCATCGTCATCAAGTGTACTAATTAATACATGCTGAGCTGTTACAGTCTCTAAGCTCATCTTATTTTCTTCTACAAACTTTTCAAATTCATCTGCATCTTCTGAAGGTGTAAAGTTTCTTTCAAGTTCTTCCAATACATTTTGAGACATTATTATATCTTCCATCATTTCCCTAATTACATCTTCAGTTACACCTTCTTCTGCCAAAGGTCCTTTTAACTGGGCAACATAATTAGCAGCTATAGTTTTTGCCTCTTCTTTTTGTTCTGGAGTTAACTTAAGTTGCATTTCTTTTGCTTTTGCTGATGTTACTGACATTGCTACAGCTGATTCTAATGCACGTTCTTTGGCGATTTTCTCCATACTTTCGCCTTCCATCTCTATCTCCCATATACCTGGTCCTAAACCTTGTTCCATCTCCATCTTAACACTAAATAAATACCCTCTGTAACTGGCTTCTGATAGTGGTTCCCCATTTATAGTAGCTACAGTTTTGGATTTCTTACCACAACCTGTAATAGCTAAGGCCATCACCATTGCTAAAGCCGTTAATAATAAAACTTTTCTATTATTCCTCACTCAAATCTCTCCTAACCCTTTTACAAAATTTTTATTTATACTTTCTCTACTTCTAGTATAAATACTCTTGTGACTATAAGCATTATAATCTATTTTTCTATATACTTCAATTGTTTCATGTCCTGTAACACATTTTTAATATACTTCATAATTTCATCATTAATTAGGTAAAGGTTTACAAGAGTAAAGTAAGGTTCCTCTCCAGTTTTAAATTTCAAATTACCTTCATACAAATTGAGGAGGTCTGGAATCTTTGTGGGGTCTAGTTTTGCATCTGCTTTGCAATTAAAAATTACTACTTCTTTTCTAACTACCACTGACGTCATACCCAGATAGTGTGCCATTCCCTTAATTAAGGCAACGTCTAATAGGTTTTGCACACTCTGTGGAAGGTCTCCGTACCTATCTTCTATCTCCTCTTGCACATCATAATAATCCCTTTCATTTCGGATTAAGGATATCTTTTTATAGATTTCTATCTTCTGCATTTCATCTTCAATATAGCTTGTTGGGATGTAGGCATCTATGTTAATTTCTACTGTTGTTTCGAATTCTTCTTCCAAGTTTTCTCCTTTTTCTTCTGTTACAGCATTTTTTAGGAGTTTACTATATAAATCGTATCCTATTGCATCCATATGGCCATGCTGCTTATCTCCAAGGAGGTTGCCTGCCCCTCTTATTTCAAGGTCCCTCATAGCAACTTTGAAGCCTGATCCAAACTGGGTAAATTGTTTTATTGCCTGTAGGCGTTTTTCTGCTATTTCTGGTAAGGCCCTATTTTTTTCGTACATAAGATAGGCATATGCAATTCTGTTTGATCTGCCCACCCTACCTCGCAATTGATATAGCTGGCTTAGGCCCATCTTATCTGCATCCTGAATTATTATTGTGTTTGTATTAGCAACGTCTAGACCTGTTTCTATAATAGTTGTACATACTAATACATCTATTTCCCCTTCTATAAAGTCTAGCATTATATGCTCTAACTCCCTCTCACTCATCTGGCCATGGGCAAATGCTACATTGGCTTCCGGGATAGCTTTTTGAATTTCTAGAGTTACCTTATCGATATTTTGCACCCTATTATAAAGGAAATAAACCTGTCCCCCCCTGGCTAACTCCCTTCTTATTGCATGTTCTGCAAACTCTATACTATATTCCATTACATATGTTTGTATTGGCCTTCTCTCTAGTGGCGGATCTTCCAGGGTACTCATATCCCTAATACCTACTAAGCTCATATGGAGGGTCCTAGGGATAGGTGTTGCAGTCAAGGTTAAGACGTCCACATTGCTACAAAGTTTTTTAAGTTTTTCTTTGTGGGTTACCCCAAAGCGCTGCTCTTCGTCCACTAGTACTAGTCCTAAATCCTTAAACTTAACATCGTCTGATAGTACCCTATGGGTACCTATAATAATATCAACTGTACCTCTTTCTATACCGGCTAGGGCTGTTTTTACCTGGTTTGGCGTCCTAAATCTAGAAAGCAACTCTACATTAATGGGGAAATTTTTCATACGTTCTTTGAATCGGTTATAATGCTGCTGGGCAAGTATTGTTGTTGGAACTAGATAAACTACTTGCTTACCATCCTGAACTGCCTTAAAAGCCGCCCTAATAGCTACCTCTGTCTTCCCATAACCAACATCACCACAAAGCAGCCTATCCATAACCTTGTCTGATTCCATATCAGCTTTTACATCTTCTATTGCTTGTAGCTGATCATCTGTTTCTTCGTAGGGAAAGGTATCCTCAAACTCCTTTTGCCAGGGAGTATCCTGGCTATATACAAAGCCCTTTTCCTTTTCCCTTCTAGCATATAGCTCTATTAATTCTTTGGCTAATTCCTGGGTTGCTTCCTTGGCCCTACTTTTAACCTTATGCCACTCCTTGCCCCCCAAAGTGCTTAGCCTTGGCTTATTGCCTTCCCCTCCAATGTATTTTTGAATCATGTCCATTTGATTTATATTCACATAGAGAACACCGTCTTTAGCATAGTCTATTTTTAGATAGTCCTTGCTAACATTGTCCACTACCATCTTCTCAATACCACTAAAGATTCCTATACCATGGTTTTCGTGTACTATATAATCTCCAGCCTTTAATTCTACAAAGCTTTCAATCTTTTTCCCTTTGGTTTTTTTCCTTCTGCGTTTTTTCTTCTCGCTACCAAATAAATCTTTATCTGATATGATAACTAGGCCTATATCTTCATATACAAATCCCCTAGATAGGGAGCCTCTAGTAACAATAATTTGCCCTGGCATCAGGGGCCCTTCTAAGTCATTTGAATAGGAAGATATGATACCCCTTTCTTCTAGTTCATCTACAATCCTCAGCGCCCTTGCTTTGATTCCTGCAAATAAAATAATCCTTTTCTTTTCTTCCTTCCATCTTTTTATATCTTTCTCCAGAAGGTCAAAATTATTATAAAAGGAAAGGTTTTCCTGTAGTTTAAAGTTTGCCTTATAGGATATATCATAACCGCTAGCTTCATGCTCAAAATTCATCATAATAAATTTAGGGTGTTTTTTAAGCATAGCTAATAGGTCCTCATAGCTAAAAATAGACTTTATATCTCCTGACCTTATATCTTTATTTTCCAACCTATTTTTGATGCTTAATTCAAACTCTTCATTTACTAGATTACACGTCTTTTGAATTTTATCCGGTTCATCTATAATTATCAGTGAATCCTTTGCAATATAATCAAGTAAGTTTACAAGTCTTTCTTCTGCCATGGTAAGATCTTCTTTCATTGGAAGTATTCTTACAAGGTCCTCTTTTTCGATTGATCTTTGGGAATAAGGATTAACAGTTCTTATTGAATCTATTTCATCGTCCCATAGTTCAATTCTGTACAGGGATTTTGAAGTTACTGGATAAACATCTACAATCCCGCCCCTAATGGCAAACTGCCCAACTGTTTCTACTAGATTAGTCCTTTCATAACCTAATATTACAAGTTGCCTTTGTAGGTCTGTAAGGTCCATAATTTGCCCAACTTTTAGCTCCATAATATTTGCAAGCAAGGTTTCCCTAGTCATAACCTTATTAACAAGAGCCTCTATAGATGCAACTACAGTGGTATTTTCGTCCCTTACTAGTGCATCCTTAACCATCATCCTTCCCACAGTAATATCTGCACTATGGACATCAGCGTCGTAGAAAATTATATCTTGGACAGGATATACAGCTACCCTATCTTCTTTATATAGCACGCTTAAATCATCTGCTATTTGTTTCCCCCTATTTTCGCTACTAGTTATAACCATAATTGGTTTTTGCAAATGGGAAGCTAAGCTGTAGATCATATGTGGTTTTTGAACATCAATTAAACCAGTGGCACATGCATTTTGATTCTTTTCCCCTATATGATATAGTATTTCATTATATTCATCTATCTCTTTTAGTGGGTCAATTAATGGGTAACAATATTCCGCCAAGTTATTTCACCTTCTTGTTTTTGAATTATATTTATTCATTGCTACTTCTATATCTTCTTCTATAATTAGATTAACAGCATCCACAATATCTTCCATTGTTTTATCTATTATTTCCATTTCTACTTTGCTAAATCTGCTTAATACATAATCCGCCAAATTCCAGCTTTCAGGTTTTTCCCCTATCCCTACTTTTATTCTTTGGAATTCATTGGTGCCCAAATGCTGTATAATACTCTTTATTCCGTTATGCCCTCCAGCTCCACCTTTTTCTCTTATCCTTATTGATCCAGGTGGCAGGCTTACATCATCATATATTATTAGTATATCTTTTGGTGAAATTTTATACCACTTTGCAAGCATTTCTATAGATTCACCGCTTAGATTCATATAAGTTTGTGGTTTGGCTAGGACAATTTTCTTGCCTGCTAATCTGCCCTCACCCAAAAAAGCCTTAAATCTATTTCTATTTGGATTAATATTATAGTCATCTGCTAGGGCGTCTATAGCTTGAAATCCTATATTATGTCTTGTTCCCTTATAATCTGCGCCTGGATTACCAAGCCCTATGATTAATTTCATTTTTAACACTCCTTAATATATTTAAAATAAGAAAAATGCCCCAGCAGTAATTACTAGGGCATTTTTAGTATTAGCTAAATAACTTAGACACCGATAGGTCCTCGTGTATTCTCCTAATTGCATCTGCAAAAATAGGTGCAACTTTAATAAGTTCAATTTTATCAATTTGTTTTTCTTCTGGCACTTGAATAGTATCTAGTATGAATAGCTTTTCAATTGCAGATTCTTCAATTCTTTCTATTGCTGGTCCTGATAATACTCCATGTGTACAACATGCATAAACTCCTGCTGCCCCTCTTTCTTTAAGTGAGTCAGCTGCATTACAGATAGTACCTGCAGTATCTATCATATCATCAATTAAAATTGCATGTTTACCTTCAACATCTCCAATGATATTCATGACCTCTGAAACATTAGGCTTTGGCCTTCTCTTATCTATAATTGCAAGTGGTATACCCAATTTAGATCCAAAGGCTCTTGCCCTTACAACACTTCCTAAATCTGGTGAAACGGCTACTGCATTTTCTAAGTATGGGAAATTCCCCAAGTAGTGCTTTGTAAGTAATGGCATTCCTACTAAATTATCTACAGGTATATCAAAGAAACCTTGAATCTGGGAGCAGTGTAAGTCCATTGTTAAAACCCTATCTGCACCAGCCTTTTCAATAAGATCTGCTACTAACTTTGCGCTAATAGGATCCCTTGCCCTAGTCTTCCTATCCTGCCTTGCATACCCATAGTAAGGAATAACTGCTGTTACCCTTCCTGCTGATGCCCTTTTCATAGCATCAATCATAATGAGCATTTCCATTAAATGTTCGTTAGCTGGCGTTGATGTTGGCTGTATAATAAAAACATCAGTACCCCTAACTTTTTCGTCAATTTTTACAGAAACTTCCCCATCACTAAATCTAGTGACTTCTGACCTTCCAAGTGTAATACCTAGTTGCTTTGCTATTTGCTCTGCAAGTTCTGGATGAGCATTACAGCTAAATACCTTTATATCGGTGTAGACTTTAACCATTTGGTTAATCCTCCTTAGTGAAATTACAACAATTAAATCCGACAGTATTATATCATATATTTCAAAAAATGTAAGACCAAATTACTACCAAACTACTTTTGTTTCTTTTTATTTGCCACCCACCCCTCCTTATTTTCTTGTCTTGACCTTGCAATACCTAAGCTTTCTTCCGGAATGTCTTTAGTAATAGTTGATCCCGCAGCTGTATATGCTCTCTTCCCTATGTTAACTGGTGATACAATCTTTGTATTACAACCTATAAAGGCATGATCTTCTATATTAGAACGGTGCTTTTCAACACCATCATAATTAACCAGTATACTTCCACAGCCAAAATTAACATCTTCTCCAACATCTGCATCCCCAACATATGTAAGATGAGATACCTTAGTATTATCACCTATAGTTGAGTTTTTTATCTCAACAAAATCACCTATCCTTACATTCCTACCTATCTCTGACTGGGGCCTTATATAGGCAAATGGGCCTATATAAGCTTCTTCGTGTATAATGCTTTGCCTTATTACACTATTTTCGATGGTTACTCTATTAGCTACTTTAGAGTCTTCTATATTAGAATTATGACCAATGAAACAATGTTTGCCTATTTTAGTCTTACCCTTTAGAATACAATTAGGTTCTATGGTGCTCCCATATCCTATGCTTACATCTGGTCCAATATATGTATTTGTAGGATCTTCTAGTATTACACCACTTTCCATATGGCTTTCATTAATTCTTTCCTTGATTATTTGGGTGCATTTAGCTAGTTGCCTCATAGACCCCACCCTCATAAGCTCTAATTCATTTTCCATAGTTATAGTATCTACAGAATGACCTGCATTAGCTAGGCCCTTTATATTATCCGGCAAAAATAGTTGACCTACTTCAGCGCCCTTATCTGCCTTTAATAACATAGACTCCAATAGCTTTTTACTAACTATATATATCCCTGGTTCATTGGAAAAATCCGATACAAGAGTAAGATCGTTTTTACTTTTATAGTGGAAATCCAGGGCCTTTTTAATTGATAGGTCTCTTATTAAGGGCATATCCCCACTTAGTACAAGTACACTCTCACAGCTTCCTATAAATTCTAGGATTTCTTTAGCCCCATCTTCTTGTGCTTCAAGGATGTATATGTGACTAATTCCTATATGCCTTACACTGTCTATACAATAGTCTATCAGCGATTTACCTAGTATCCTATAGTGGTCTCTATTTGCATTAGCTTTGTTTGTGGCAAATATAATTGATTTTATGTCCATATAGCAATCTCCTTCAAGTCTTAATTATTTTACATATTTATCTTCTCACTTTACCCTTAATTTTTCAAGTCTAAAATACAAATTCATCAAAAGTTTTACTAAAAGGCAAAAAGAAGGCACCATCTTGATGGCGCCTTCCTTTTATTCTGCAATTTCCTCTTCTTCTTGTGAAACTGCTATTTCATCTTCTAATGCATTTTCTTCTGCAATAAGAATCATCTCATATTTTTCTAAAACTGCTTTTTGTATCCTATCTCTTGTGATTGAATTAATCGGATGGGCTATATCTCTAAATTCTCCATCCAAAGTCTTACGACTGGGCATTGCTATAAATCTACCTTTGTCACCCTCAATAATCTTTACATCATGCACCACAAACTCATTATCAAAAGTTACTGATACAACTGCTTTCATTTTCCCCTCTTTGTTGATCTTTCTAACCCTTATATCTGTGATATCCATGTATACCCTCCTGTTAGCATGTTGTGGACTTGTAATATTCTAAGCCCTTCTTATTTTAGAATTATCTATTTAGTCAATATTATATAACATTGTCTTAATTTTATCAACATTTTCACTGTCTTTTTCTTAAATATATGTTAATTCTTTTTTTATACTGCTTTTTTCTCTAATCACTGAATAGTATCTTTAGATACTATAGCCAACTTATCCTTAGTACCTACTATTATTTGATTATCTGAAACTACAACATTTCTATCAATAACAGCGTATTCTATTATACAGTTTCTTCCGATTGTAGTATTCTCCATAACAATAGAATTCCTAATTATGGCCTGATCTCCAACATACACTTTTCTAAATAAAACAGAATTATCTATGGTTCCATTATTAATTACTCCACCACCCAAAAGACTCTTGGTTACTTTGGAGCCAAGATTAAGTTTGGCTGGTGCCTCATCCTTAACCTTAGTAAATATATATGGTTCTGTTTTGAAAAATAATTGCCTTACGTCTTCTTCCAAGAATTCCATGCTCATTTCATAGTATTCTTCTATTGAACGGGCATTTCTCCAGTAACCATCAAACATATAAGCATATATTCTTAATTTTCTCCTATGGCGGATTAAAATATCTGTAACAAAGTTATATCTTCCTTCTTTATGGGTTTCTTCTAATAGGCTTATAAGTAGCTCCCTTGATACTATATAGGTACCTAAGGATACTACATCTTGCTGAGGTTCAAATGGTTTTTCTTCAAAGTTAATCATCCTATTATTCTCATCAATTTCTAAGACCCCATATTTAGAAACATCTTGCCCTGCCATCTTTTTGGATACTATAGTAATATCTGCATTTTTATCCTTGTGGTACTTTATAAGTTCCCTATAATCCATACGGTTAACCTGCTCTCCACCAGTTATAATAACGTATGGTTCATTACTTCTTTTTAGAAAGGAAATATTTTGGTACATTGCATCTACTGTACCCCTAAAGCCAAAGGATACACTACTACTCATATCTGGTGTAAATAGAAAAAGTCCGCCTTTCTTACGTCCTAAGTCCCACCATTTAGATGATGATAAGTGATCTGCAAGGGATCTTGTATTATGCTGCGCCATAACTGCAACTTTTCTTATCCCTGAATTGCTCATATTACTTAGGGAAAAGTCAACTGCCCTGTAACAGCTACCAATAGGAATGGCTGCTGTATTTCGCTTCTTAACTAATGTACCTAGGCCATGGTATGTCCCGCCTGCCAAAATTATTCCTATTGCTTTCATACTATCCCCTCCTCTATTATTAAGGATTGGCCACTTTCTAACTTGCCATCTTGATATGATGAGTGCTCTGTATTACCACTTACTTCACAATTCTTACCAATGGTTATTCCATCTGGTATTATTGTTTCATCACCTATAACACTTATTCCTGTTGAATATATATGGGGCTTTGTTTTATGGGGTATATTTTCCCCAAATCCTATCTCGCAATTAGCACCTACAATTGATTTTTCCGCTACAATGCTATGGTCAATCTTTGTGTTTTCTTTAACAATCGTATTGGCCATAATAATAGAGTCCCTAACAACAGATCCCTTTCCAATTATAGCGTTTGGTCCTATAACTGAATTGTATATCTCTCCGTAAATTTCGCTGCCTTCTGATATTAAAGAGTGTTCCAGCCTTGCATTCTCACCTATATATTGTGGTGGTTGATGATCTAGGTTAGTATATATCTTCCAGAACTCGTCATATAAGTTAAATTCTGGAACTGTATTGGTAAGCTCCATATTAGCCTGCCAATATGCATCTACAGTACCTACATCCTTCCAGTAGTCATTAAAGACATAAGAATATACCTTCATCTTCTTATCTATCATTTCTGGAATAATATGTTTTCCAAAGTCACTATTTTCATGTAATTCATTACTTTGAATTAAAGCTTCTCTTAGTGTCTCCCAGTTGAATATGTAAATCCCCATGGAAGCAAGATTACTCTTTGGATTTTCTGGTTTTTCTTCGAATTCTACTATGCGATTATTGCTATCTGTATTCATAATACCGAATTGGTGTGCATCCTCCATCGGAACCTCTAAAACTGCTATTGTGGCATCTGAGTCCTTTTCCTTATGATATGATAGCATTTGGCTATAATCCATTTTATAAATATGATCTCCCGATAGAATCAGAACATACTTAGGGTTCTGACTTTCTATATAACGGATATTTTGAAAAATCGCATTGGCAGTTCCTGAATACCATGTTCCTTCCTTTTCGCCTTGATAGGGTGAAAGTACTGTTACACCTCCACTTTTGCGGTCTAAGTCCCAAGGAATCCCTATCCCAATATGCTTAGTTAATAGTAAATGCTCGTACTGAGTAAGTACACCAACTGTATCTATTCCTGAATTGATACAGTTACTTAATGTAAAGTCAATTATACGGTACTTACCTCCGTACATGACAGCTGGCTTAGCCACCTTTTTAGTTAATATTCCCAGTCTACTACCTTGCCCTCCTGCTAGTAACATTGCAATAACTTCTTTCTGAGCCATACGCCTCCCCCTTCTGCATATTTCCTCTTTGTTAATATTGCGTGAATATTAATTCAATATCAAGCCTAGTTTTATATTACCATATATTTACTATAATTACCATTGAATTTTTGAAATTGTGGTAACAATCTATAAATAACTTTAATTTCTTTATGAATTGTGACTATAGTGCAGTTTTAATATAGACGTTTTTATTTTTTTCGTCTATTTCACTTAATAGCAATAATGATTTATGGCTATGATATAGTTTTTGTATAGGTTGCTTTGTAGCCATAAGCACTCCTACTCCCACAACTTCGCACTCAAATTCTTGCATTAATTCTATGATACCCTTAGCTGTCCCCCCTGCTTTCATAAAATCATCTATAAATAGAACCTTAGAACCTTTCTTAACAGCCTTTGTTGAAAGACACATAGTTTTTATCATATGCCCACTACTTGACATATAGTTCATGTAGATAACTGTACCATCAGTTAGCTTACTTTTATTGCGTACTACCACCATAGGTTTATTAAGAACCCGCGCAGTCATCATTGCTATGGGGATTCCCTTAGTCTCTACCGTAATAACATAATCAATATCCACATCTTTAAAAAGGCTTGCAAGTGCATTGCCTATTTTAGAGCATGTCTTAGGACAGTACAATAAGTCATTAGTGTATAGGTAGCCCCCCGGAATTATCCGGCTAGGATCACTAAGCTGCTCTGATAACTGGCCTGTAAATTCTAGCATTTGATCCCTTGACATAAGGGGATTATAATATACACCTCCAGCAGCACCAGAAATAGTTTCTATAGTTCCTAGTTCATATGACTTAAAAACTTCTTTAACCCCATCTATATCATCACTAATTGTTGATTTAACGCAATTAAACATCTGGCAAAAATATGTTAATGTAAAAACCTGATTAGGATTTTCAGTAAGTATATTTACAATAGCAGCAATACGCTCTGCTTTTCTAACTTTCTTCATTATTTGGCTCCTCTCAAATACTATTCTTATATTAGTAGATAATTAGTATATTCTAAATTAATTTTACCACACATATGTAAGTACTACTACTTTACATACACATATATATCGTATAATATAAAATAAAGCTAATTATATTATAAATCTAACTGGAAGGACGATACTTATGTTTCATATAGATTTCAAAAATTCAAATCAAAAAATCCATTTTATTGGCATTGGTGGTATTAGTATGAGTGGACTTGCACAAATTATGATAGCTAATAATTTTTCTGTCAGCGGATCTGATATGGCAAGCTCAAAGTCAACTAAACATTTGCAAGACCTGGGAGTTACTGTTTTTTGTGGCCATAGTGCGGCAAATATAAGCAAAGACATTGACCTTGTAGTCTACACAGCTGCTATTAGTCAGGATAATCCCGAGCTTATGGCTGTATATGACAATAAAATCCCCTGCCTATCTAGGGCTGAGTTCCTTGGGCAGCTTATGAAAAACTATAACTACCCTGTATGTATATCCGGAACCCATGGTAAAACAACAACAACATCCATGTTATCTAATGTATTATTATCTGCCCAGGTTGACCCAACAATTACAGTTGGCGGAATACTAGATTCCATTCAAGGAAATATCCGCATCGGTCATAGTGAATACTTTGTAACTGAGGCCTGCGAATACTGTGATAGCTTCCTTAATTTTAACCCTAAAATTGGTGTTATACTTAATATGGAAGAAGACCATATGGATTACTTTAAGGATATTAATCACATAAGGCAATCATTCTACAAGTTTGCACAGAAGATTCCAAGTGATGGTATCTTAATTATTAATAGCGCTATTGATAATGTAGATTCTTTTATTCAAGGACTTGACTGTAAGATTGAAAGCTTTGGGCTAGATCAAGATGATACTTGGCATGCAAGTAATATTACCTATGATGAAAATGCCTTTCCATCATTCGATGTAAATTACAAGGGTAAATTTTTAGGCAGGGTAAGTTTAAGCGTACCTGGTGAACATAATATTTATAATGCTCTTTCAGTATGTGCATCTGCCAATTATATGGATATACCTTTTAATAGCTGGGAAAGTGGCTTTAAATCCTATGCTGGTACCAATCAACGTTTCGAGATTAAAGGCGATCTTAAAGGTATAACAATTATAGATGACTATGCCCACCACCCAACTGAGGTTGAAGTAACACTTGAAGTAGCTAAGAAACGTAAACATAATAAAATTTGGTGCGTTTTTCAGCCCCACACTTACACACGTATGAAAATTTTCCTAAATGATTTTGCAAATGCACTTTCTCTAGCTGATGAAGTTATTGTTTCCAATATTTATGCTGCCCGTGAAAAAGACCCTGGGGATATTCATTCACAAGACCTTGTAGAATCAATCCACAATTTGGGGAATAATGCTATTTATATTGATAACTTCGAGGATATTACAAAACACCTACTAGAACACTGTGTTCCCGGTGATATAATTATAACTATGGGCGCTGGAAATATTAATATTGTAGCTGATGAGTTGCTTGGAAATTAGTTATCCACATTATCCACAATATTATCCACAGTCATTTGTTAACTATTTGTTAACTAGTTTTAACTTTTATAGATTAAATACAAGAACACAAAGGAGATGTAATTATGCCAAAATTAAAATTCAATACTAACAATCATTCATCTTCTATATCTATTCCGTCTTGGTTTATTCATGATTATATGCCCCAGGCTATGGGAGGATATGTTAAGGTATACCTATATTTATTGACTTCCTATTATGAAGGTAAGGATCTTCTTACTATAGAAGATATAGCTAAGGTGCTTTCAATGCTATCTTCAGATGTTATATCTGCACTTGAATATTGGGATTCTAAGGAGGTACTTTCCTTTAAACCCTTCACCAATGATGATTTTGAGATATCCTTTAATTTTAATAGGCCAAAAACTGCTAAGTCTAATGAGGATACTCAATCTACTAAGACTAAAGAAGCAAAAACCAACACCTACATTCAGCCCACTAGGCCAAACTATAGCCCTTCAGAGCTTTCGATTTACTTACAAAACTCCGAAGTTCAGCAATTATTTAAGATGGCCGAACAATCTACGGGGAGGTTACTGTCATCATCAGACCAGCAAATATTATTTGGACTTTATGACTGGTTACATATGCCCCTTGACCTTATTGAATATTTGCTTAATTATTGTGCAACTAAGGGCCACACCAGTATGCGTTATATTGAAACTACTGCCATTGCCTGGTTGGATGAGGGAGTAACCACACTGGAGCAGGCCAAGCTAAAATCTAAATCAGACAAGCTTTATTTTAGGATTCTATCAGAAGTGGGACTAGGGGGCCAGAATATAACCCAGGTACAAAAAGAATTTATCGATAAGTGGCTAAACACCTATAATCTTAGCCTCGAAATAGTACTTGAAGGGTGCAGGAGAGCATCAGCTCAAACTAAAAACCCATCCCTAAACTACCTAGATAAAATTTTTACATCTTGGCATGAAAATAAAGTAACATCCCTAGAAGATATAACAAAATTGGATGAGGCCTATGTTAAGAGCCAAAAGGACAAAACCTTCAAGCAAAGACCTAAAGCCCCCATCAAGAAAACATCTTTTAATAGTATGCAAGGTAGGGAATGGGATTTTGGACAACTAGAAGAGCTTGAAAAGGACAGAATGAAACGCTTATTTAATGAAGGGTGAATAATATATGATATCAAGAAAACAACAATATAAGGAAATTATTAAATTGTATGATAAGAAACGTTTAGAATCTACCAAAGAGCAAGCTAAACGCCAGGACCATATATATGAATCCATACCAGCTATAGAAGATATAGACCAGCGAATATCTTCTATTGGTATTAGGTTAGCTAAGGCAGCATTCAATTCGGAATCAGATACTAACGACTTAATATCTAACTTTAAGGCTGAAAGCCAAAAGCTCAAAAAAGAAAAAGAAGATCTTTTGTTAGCTAATGGCTACCCTAAAGATTATCTAGAACTTCATTACGATTGCATACAGTGCAAGGATACTGGATATATCGAAACTGAACAATGTAGCTGTCTTAATCAAACCCTTATTAGTCTAGCTTATGAACAATCCAATCTAAGTCATATCTTAGAATATGAAAACTTTGATACCTTTGATTTTGCTTATTACTCTAAGGAAGTAGATAAACACCATGGTAGGTCACCCCATGAAAACATGCAGAATATATACAGGTTTTGTGTACACTTTGTCCATAAATTCTCTAGTTCTTTTCAAAATATTTTATTTTATGGTAATACAGGGCTTGGTAAAAGCTTCTTATGCAATTGTATTGCTAAAGACCTGCTAGATCAGGGCAAAACAGTACTATACTTACCATCTGTTCAGCTTTTTCAATTATTTGAGACAGCCCGATTTCATAGGGAGGATATGGAAGACTTCTCTAAGGAAATGTTAGATACCCTTCTAACTGTAGAACTTTTAATAATAGATGACCTTGGTACTGAATTCATAACATCATTTACAGGGCCTGAATTATTTAATACCCTAAATACTAGGATGCTCAATCAAAAATCCACTATTGTTTCAACTAACTTATCCCTTAAGGAGTTAAAGGACCAATACTCAGAAAGAATTGTATCTAGGATATTTGGTAATTATGAAGTCTTTCCCTTCTTCGGGGAAGATATAAGAATACAGAAAAGATATAGTAAATAAATATAAAGAATGTACCCTGTGGTACATTTTTTATTGGCTGTCTATAGTTTCTTGGAAGTATTCCACAATTCCTATGTAAACTGCCCATGCTATTTTTTCCTGGTACTCATCTGTCATTAACTTACTTTCTTCTTCTCTATTTGTTAAGAAACCACATTCCACAATTACAGATGGGCTACTTGTAGCCCTTAGCACATAATAGTCTCCATTATGTTTTGCAAGGCGATTATTGTCCTTATCTGCATAATCCTTTATAGCCTTTTGAATATGATTAGCAAGTCTCTTACCCTCTTCTGAGCTATCATGATAAAAAACCTGCCCCCCTTTCACATTTGATTGGCTAAAGGCATTTTGATGTATACTAACCAATATATCAGCCTCATTATCATTGGCTTTCTTTGTCCTATTTATCATATCTGCTTTTTTTATCTTTTTATTATCATCCCCATCTAGGTCCACATCTTCCGTCCTTGTCATTATTACATAGGCCCCAGACTGTTCTAGATAATCCCTTAGCTTTAATGCTATTTGTAGGTTTATATCTTTTTCTAGCACTCCTGATATTCCCACCTTGCCTGGATCAAAACCACCATGGCCAGCATCAATAACTATTGTTTTGGATGCTGTAGCAAGGGAGAAGCTTTCTATTGCACTATTAGCATACTTAAAATATATTATTCCAAAAATAAAAACCACGGCAATACTAGCTACTATCTTTAATTTCTTTTCTTCCACCTTTTCCCCTCCTTCTCTTAATTATATTCTTTCCATTTACCTATTATTCATATTTAAGAACTAAAAAAGGCGTAACTAATTTAATAGTTACGCCTTAAGCTTATTAATTGTTTTTTATTTCATTATTAATAACTTCCCATGTACCTGATGATTCGAGGCCTAGTTTCCAACCTGCAATACCAGCTAAATTATACTTAGATAAAAACTTAGCCCTAGATTCCATAGATTTTTCATCTTCTAACCATGCCTTGTATAATCCCTGGTCCTTTTCATACTCTGCATAGTACTGGCCAGTTCCCTCATCCCACACAGGATCAACTCCATTATTCCTTAGTTCTTGTTTAATACCATCCATCCCAAGGGCTGCTACATGGGAAAGTTTAACAGCACCGTCTTCGTCTATATCTTCCCTCCACAGCCTTGAATAAAAGGGCACTCCTAGAATAACCTTGTCTTCTGGAACTTCTTCAAGTGTATTTTCTATTGCTACTTGTACCCATGGTAGGGATGCTACCGAGCCTGCTTCCTCTGACCCACTCCAATGTTCATCATAGGCCATTATTACAAAATAATCTATACTTTTTGAAATCTCTGCCCTATTGTAATGTATTGTCCAAGGCGAGGGCACATATACATCAGTGGAAACATAAATCCCTTGCTCCCTCATAATAGGATACAATTCTCTCATAAACTGAACCCAGTAAGGCCCTGTTTTTTGTTCAAGGTTTTCAATATCTATATTTATTCCATCTATATTGTACTCTTCCACATAATCAACTAACTGTTTTATTACCCTATCCCTCTTCTTAGTACTACTTAGTATTTCATGTGTCCATTCACTATTACTAAAGTTATGACTCATTAGTGGCCATACCTGATAACCCTTATCATGGGCTTTTTCAACATATGACTTTGAACCCTTATCTTGCAAATTACCCTTAGGGTCACTAAATTCAAGCCAGGTAGGGGATAGTACATTAACCCCCACCATGTCCTTATATTTGGGGCCATTGAAGTTTGCCTCATAGCCTTTACCTATTTGATCCCATGCTATTACAATAGAACCTGGGATTTCTTTCTTTATTGGATGTGGTTCGTAAACTTTTTCGGCTTCTTTACTTATTTCTCTATGATGGCTTATATGCTTTTCATTAACATAACCTGTATTCCCAGTTAATGTCCTTACCTGGGTCCACCCATCTTCAGTGGAATAGGTCATCAGCTCATCACCTTTATATATTGTTTCAACAACAGGACTTTTAATGTCTGCTTCTACTCTTACCTTAGTTGAACCCTTTGTTGTAATTCCTACAATCCTATCTATTGTTGTATCATCAAATACAAGAATACTTGTTTCTTCATTATAGCTTGCAACAATATTGTATTTTTCCTCTATTATTTCATATGGTATGTAAACTATATCATCTTTAACTATAATCTTATCTTTTGTTTTTTCTTTTTTATAGTTCAATTCATAATTATTTTTGTTAGGCCTAAGACGTATCATTTCCCTTGGGTTGGTTATAGTAAGTATCTCCTCTAACTCGTCCCAAAAAAAATCATTCGTAATATACTTATCAATAAAACTAATTGGTAAATATAACCTATCATTTTCTATAATTATCTGGTTTTCTAAACTTATACGTTTTTCACCAATAACCACATTAATTTGCCCTTCTTCAAACTCTTCAAAGTCTTTACTTGAAGTAACTGTCCTGAAATTTGGTAATTTCTTGTATATCATGAAACCTAATGCTATAATGACAAGCAATAGGGTGGCTAATATAAACCTAGTTTTTCTTTTCATCGAATACCTCCTCCCTAAATAATCTTTTAAACATAGTATATCATATATATATATATACTTTCATATGCCCCTAATTTTCCCTATTTATTTCTATTGAATTTTTAACCTCTTTACAGTTGACCATTACTTGCATTATACTATAGATATGGCAAGTTTATTTTGTAATAAGATAGGATGTGATTTATATGAAAATAGAAAAAGTTAGTGATACGCAAATCAGAGTTACCCTAAGTCACTCAGATCTTACCCCAAGGGACATTAAAATTAGCGAGCTTGCTTATGGATCTCAAAAGGCCCAAGAGCTTTTCAGAGAAATGATGGACCAAGCATATGAGGAGTTTGGATTTGAAACAGAGAATATTCCACTTATGATTGAGGCAATACCTCTTCCTAAGGGAAGCATTATGATTGTAGTAACGAAGATTGAAGACCCATCTGAAATTGACGAGCGTTTAGATGGATTTGGGGAACACCCCTCCCATAGAATGTTCAATTCCAACCAGGGCGAAATTAACACCCAAGAGGATATACCACTTACAACAACACATGATGAAACAGAGCAAGAAGATGACCCTGCTTTGATTTATTCTTTTCCAACATTAGACCAGGTTACTAATGCAGGACATAGAATTAACTCCATATATTGTGGTATGAACTCTTTATATAAGAAAGGTAATGGTACTTACTTCCTAGTACTTCACCCTAATTTTATGCATAAGACTAGCCAAGAACAACTTGAAGCTGCTCTTAGCGAATTTGGTCAGAAGCATATTTCATCGTCCCTTAGCGAAAGATATCTCATGGAACACCATAGTTTACTAATTAAAAATAAGGCA
This sequence comes from Candidatus Epulonipiscium sp., assembly GCA_012518255.1. GTDB lineage: Bacteria > Bacillota > Clostridia > Lachnospirales > Cellulosilyticaceae > JAAYSX01. Next base: position 46,406 of record JAAYSX010000080.1, read on the forward strand.
ATTGAAGTGCTTACAACATATCTTTAAGCCTTAAAAAGCCTCATATCAAAATATTTTGATATGAGGCTTTTTATTATTTGTTTGCTAGGAAATCATTTAATTCCTGTACAAATTCATCTGGATCTTTACCATGTACCATACATGCTTCTTCTATAGTCTCACTTTGTGCAGATGGGCATCCTAAGCAGTGCATTCCCATACCCATTAAAAGTGGAATAAAACCTTCATCAATATGAAGTATTTCACCAATTACCATATCTTTTGTTATTTTTACTGACATATTAATTCTCCTTTCGTAAAAATTTAAAGCTTCTTATATTATAATTGTTTTTCATAGTTTTGCAAATAGCTTTTAGATTTTATTTTGTGTAAAGTTCATAAGTTTAGGGATAATCTGCTTTTTACGTGAGTATACATCTGGAAGGAATACACTATTTTCTTCCTTTCTTACCTCAAAAGCCTGATCTGCAATCCATTTTTCACTACCTACAACTAATAATTCTGTACCACCAACTATTAGATTGGTAATCATTAATATGCTAAGATCCAGATTTTGATTAATACATAAGGTTTCCATTTCTTCTAGTATTTTTTCCTTCATTTCAAATATTCCCTGGAAGTCCCCTGTATTAAACTGGGATACTGCTGCATGATACTGTCCTAATGTAAAATATTTCATATCAGTAAGTAGTATCTCCTTAGGTGTAACATTTTCTAAGGTTGTTCCAGCCGCTATCATATCCATCCCATATTGATTAAGATCCACACCAGCTATTTGGGCTAGTTTCTTTGCAACTCGCACATCTTCACTTGTACAGGTTGGGGAGTGGAATATCAGGGTATCTGATAAAATAGCACTTAGCATAACCCCCGCAATTTCTGGTGGTGGCATTATATTATGCTCATCATACATCTTTCCTATTATTGTACAGGTACAACCTACTGGCTCTGCCCTAAAGAATACTGGTGACATTGTATCAATATTAGCTACCCTATGATGATCTATAATTTCTAAAATCTCTGCTTGCTCTATCCCTGGTACAGATTGGGACACTTCATTATGGTCAACAAGAATAACTTGTTTTTTCTTGATATCTAATAGGTGATGTTTTGATATTGTCCCCTGAACGTGCCCTGTCCTATCCACAATAGGGAACTGACTATGGGTAGACGTTACCATTACATCCCTTGCTTCTTCTAATGTCTCATCAGTCTGGAAATACATAAGGTTTTGTGTTTTCATAACATTTTTCACTGATATACTTTGGGATATTATCTTTATAGTTTTAAAGAAGGTATGAGGCACACATACAATTTCACTTTTATTATCTTCTGGTATGTCCTTTTGTATGTTTTGTAAGTCCTCCATATCTTCCATATTCTGGCCTGTAAAGATAATACAACCTGCCCCTGATTCCAGTGCCATTTTCTTTAAATGTGATTGCATTCCAGTTATTAATATATCTGCATCTGTTAGTTTTTGGTTTTCTTCTATAGATGCCGTAGTATAAACATTGCCCTTTACATATGCATATGGATAATCTCCTTGCACTGTCTTCCCATTAAGTACAGCTAGTATATTAACAAAGGGTGTTTTGTTTTCTTTTAGTACACTTCCATCTGTAAGCCCTATATAGGTCTTTGCAATATCCGATATGGTTACAACCCCTGCTAGTCTGTGATCATGGTAAAGTACAGGTATCATCTGATGCCCTGTTTCTGTCATAACACTCCAAGCCTTTTGCACTGAATCTACTACATAGATAGGTGGTGTTTCATGGTATGACATATCACCTACTTGGGGCTTTATATTTGTTAAAAGTTCAGGTTCCTCTACATCAAAGTAATCCAAAACATAACGTGTTTCTTTATTTATTTTACCTAAACGCATTGCCACCACATTTTTGAAACCTTGTACATGTTTAAAATGTGTGTATGCTATAGACGCACATATAGAATCTGTATCTGGGTTAGTGTGTCCAAACACGTATATTGGTTTTTTCATATATATTTTTTTCCTTTCTATTGAATTATTTAAGTTCAAAATACTTCCTTCAATTACTAGAATTATAATATATTTTTGATTTATGCACAAGTTTAGATTCTAATATAGGTATTTTTAGTAAATATCATCAAATTAACGCTATAATAAATCTTATTATATATATTATATCTAACAAGAGGGAACTATATAAGTGTATGGGGTTAAAATTATATGAACTTTAGTATAAGTTAGGCTTTTTCCTCTTTAGCTATTGACCTGTATACTGTATACACTTATAATGTAAGTGTACTAAATGATAATGAAATTTGTAATTGTTAAATATAATACTTTAAAAAAGGAGATGGATAATATGTTCAAGCAGTGGAATGGTTTCGAACCTGGTGAATGGACCAAAGAAGTAAATGTACGCGATTTTATCCAAAAAAACTATAAACCTTATGAAGGTGATGATTCTTTCTTAACGGATGCAACCGAAAGTACTAAAGAACTTTGGGATGAGGTACTAAAACTTACAAGCAAAGAATTTAAAAAAGGTATATTAGATGTAGAAACTAAAGTTCCATCTACAATAGTATCCCACGGACCTGGATACCTTAATAAGGAGCTTGAAAAAATCGTTGGTTTCCAATCAGATGCGCCACTTAAAAGAAATATTATGCCAAATGGTGGTATTCGTACAGTTCAAAACGCTCTTGAATCCTATGGTTATGAACTAGATGAACAAACAGAAAAGATTTTTACCGAACACCGCAAAACTCATAATGATGGTGTGTACTCAGTTTATACTGAAGATATGAGAAAGGCTCGTAGATCAGGAATTATTACTGGATTACCAGATGCATACGGACGTGGTAGAATTATTGGTGACTACAGACGTGTTGCACTATATGGTATGGACTTCTTAATTGAAGATAAGGAAAATGAGAAAAAGTCACTTGAAGTAACACCTATGACTGAAGAGGCTATCCGCTTACGTGAAGAGCTTACAGAACAAATTCAATCACTTAAAGAACTTAAGGAAATGGCAACTTTCTATGATTGTGATATTTCACAACCAGCCCAAACAGCACAAGAAGCTATCCAAGCAACTTACTTTGGATACCTAGCAGCTATTAAAGAGCAAGACGGTGCTGCTATGTCACTTGGACGTGTATCTACATTCCTTGATATCTACGTTGAAAGAGATCTAGCAAACGGTACCTTAACTGAGGTTGAAGCTCAAGAATTAATGGATCACTTTGTAATGAAACTTCGTATGGTACGTTTCTTACGTACACCAGCCTACAATGAATTATTCTCAGGAGATCCAACTTGGGTAACTGAGGCAATTGGTGGTATGGGAATTGATGGACGTACCCTAGTTACCAAAAATAGTTTCCGTATGCTTCACACATTAAGCAACCTTGGACCTGCACCAGAGCCAAACTTAACAGTTCTTTGGTCTAATAATTTACCACAGAACTTTAAAGACTTCTGCTCTAGGTTATCTATAGAAACAAGTTCAATCCAATACGAAAATGACGACCTAATGCGTCCAACCTACGGTGATGACTACGGTATTGCATGCTGCGTTTCTGCTATGAAAATTGGTAAGCAAATGCAATTCTTTGGTGCACGTGCAAACCTTGCAAAAGCACTTGTATATGCAATAAACGGTGGTAAGGATGAACTAACAGGTGTACAAGTTTCACCTATGTTTGCACCTATTACATCAGAGTATTTAGACTATGATGAAGTGTGGGCTAAGTTCGATCAAATGATGGATTGGTTAAGTGAGCTATATGTTGATACACTTAATGTTATCCACTATATGCACGATAAATATTGCTATGAAAAGATAGAAATGGCGCTACATGATAAAGATGTTGTTCGTACATTTGCAACAGGTATTGCTGGATTATCAGTAGTTGCTGACTCACTATCTGCTATTAAATATGCTAAAGTAAAAACAATTAGAGATGAAAATGGCTTAGTTGTAGACTATGAAATCGAAGGTGATTACCCAGCATTTGGTAACAATGATCCAAGAGTTGATGATATTGCTGTAGAAGTAACCCAAAGATTTATGGAAAAAATTAGATCCCATAAAACATACAGAAACTCAGTTCCAACTCTATCAATCTTAACAATTACATCAAATGTAGTTTATGGTAAGAAAACAGGTAATACACCTGACGGACGTAAGGCTGGAGAACCATTTGCACCAGGTGCCAACCCAATGCATGGAAGAGATACTAAAGGAGCTTTAGCTGCTTTATCATCAGTAGCTAAAATACCATATAAGGATGCTGAAGATGGTATTTCCTATACATTCTCTATCATCCCAGGTGCCCTTGGTAAATCAGAGGATGAAAGAATTAAGAACCTATCTGGTATAATGGATGGTTACTTTGCCCAAAATGGTCACCACATTAACATTAACGTATTTGATAGGGAAACATTACTAGATGCAATGGATCACCCTGAAGAGTATCCACAACTTACAATTAGGGTTTCAGGATACGCTGTAAACTTCATTAGATTAACACGTGAACAACAACTTGATGTTATTAATAGAACATTCCACAAAGGATTCTAAATAGCATTATTATAAAGGAGGTGTATGACATGATAGGAAGAGTACATTCAATTGAAACCTGCGGTACAGTAGATGGTCCTGGAATTCGTTATGTTTTGTTTACCCAAGGTTGTCCCTTAAGGTGTCAATACTGCCACAACCCTGACAGCTGGAAGGTTGGGGATGGCAAAGAAATGAATGTAGATACTATTTTAGCTGATGTTCTAAAATATAAAACCTACATGCAGTTTTCAGGTGGTGGCATTACCATAAGTGGTGGAGAACCACTCTTACAAGCTGACTTTGTAGGGGAGATATTCAGAAAATGTAAAGAAAATAATATCCATACCTGCCTTGATACATCAGGATATATTGAACCACATAGAGCTGATCCAGTTTTAGACCATACTGACTTAGTATTACTTGATATCAAGTCATATAATCCTCTAGTTTTTAAGGATGTAACAGGGGTTGCCATAGATAAGACCTTAGCATTTGCTGAACATCTAAATAAACGTGGTATTCCTGTATGGATTAGATATGTTCTTGTACCTAATTTAACAGATGATCCAGAAGATATTGAGGCCTTAGCTAAATATCTTAGTGGTCTAAATAATATAGAACGTATAGATATTCTTCCATTTCACAAAATGGGTGAATATAAATGGGAACAATTAGGGTATGATTATAAATTGACTGATACCTCTCCTCCTGAAGCTAAGGAGCTAGAGATGGCCCAGGATATACTGCTTAAGTATAATCTACCCCTTCATATAGAAGCTTAATATAAAGGTAGTTTCATAATTTCTTATGAAACTACCTTTATTATTTCTCACTAATATATTCATCCTCATAAGTTACTAGCTTCTTCCTACCAAACATTTTACCAAAGAAGGATTTTTTCTCCTTTGTTTCTTCCTTAATATCATTAATCTCCCTGCGTAGCTCCTGCATCTCCCGCATAGTTTCATCTAGCTTTTTATATCTTTCCTTATCCTTCTCCTCATATATACTTTCTATTCTTTCTATTTCCCCCTTCATATCTTCTTCTATCTTGTACTTAATATGATGATTAAGCTCCGACTTTAACTCTGCCTCATTTTCATATATAGCCTGTACAAATGTTTCTTTCATCATTAAACGGAACTGCTCCACCTTATCATTACTAGTATCAGTAATATCAAGTATAGGTTTAGGGTCTAGGGCAGTACTAGCCTCCATATAAGCTTCACTTGCTTCATCCCAATCTTCAACGCCTTCAGAATCATAATAGGCCTGTATGTTTTTTTTAATAGCCCTAAGTTGTAGACCCTGCTCCTTTAAAGTTATAATATCCTTAAATACCTTTATATCATATTCCCTATAATATCTATGCCCCAAGGAGTTTCTTGGAATATCTAGTTTAAGTTCATCTTCATAATACCTTAATGTATGATTTTCTAAATTTAATAATTCTGATGCTTCCGTAATAGAATACACTTTATCCTGCATCTTACAACCCTCTTTCTTCTTACAATTTCTACCATTACCTTTATTATACCATTTTCTTACATTAGTTCAAGTATAACTTGACACTCGGCTCTTTTTTATATATACTTTGAATGTCTATTTGTTTGAGTGTCAAAGCATATATAATTAGTTTTTATAATAAGCAAGGAGGTTTGTATGGATCTTCCACAATTAAAGATAGGGGATTTAACTGCCAAACTACCAATTATTCAGGGTGGCATGGGAGTTGGAATATCCCTTAATAAACTAGCTAGTGCAGTTGCAAATGAAGGAGGAATCGGTATTATTTCAGGGGTACAGGTAGGATTTCGTGATCCCAATTTTATAAAGGATCCTTTAGGCTGTAACCTTAGGGCCTTAGAGTCTGAAATTAAACTGACTAAAGCCAAGGCCCCCAACGGGATTATCGGAGTTAACTTTATGGTAGCCATGGAAAACTACAATGAATTAGTTAAGAAGGCAGTAGAATGTAAGGTTGATCTTATTATATCTGGTGCTGGCCTTCCACTTGAACTACCTAATCTTGTTAAAGGATCTAATACCAAAATTGCCCCTATAGTATCTTCTTCAAAGGCTGCAGCTCTTATTTGTAAGGTTTGGGATAGGAAAAATAGGCTTGCTCCTGACCTAATTATTGTCGAGGGGCCCCTAGCAGGTGGCCATTTAGGTTTTACTAAAGCTGAACTTCAATCTAAAGAGGCTTCTACTTTAGATAATATTTTGCTTGATGTTATTAAAGTAGTTAAGCCTTATGAAAAAAAATATAATAAGAACATAGCTATTATTGCAGCTGGTGGTATCCACGATGGTAGAGATGTTAAAAGGTTGCTACAACTTGGAGCTAATGGAGTACAAGTAGGCACAAGGTTTATAACTACCCATGAATGTGATGCCCATGATAGTTACAAATTAGCATATCTTAAGGCAGAAGAGAATGATATTAATCTTGTTACAAGTCCAGTAGGCATGCCTGGCCGTGCTATAATTAATGATCTTATAAGAAGGGATGAGTGCAATAAGCATTGCCTATATAAGTGCCTAGAATCTTGTAGGCCTAAGGAAATACCCTACTGTATTTCCCAGGCACTTTTTGATGCTGCAAATGGTGATATAAATAATGGCCTTCTTTTTTGCGGTGTCCATGGTTACAAGGCAAATAAGCTTCAAAGTGTAAAGGAAGTTATGAATGAACTAACAAATTTTTAAATAAAAAGGTGGCCAATATTATAGATCTAATATTGACCACCTTTAATTATTAAACTATTTATTCTCTTTCCTTGTTGACAAATCTTGTATATTCTCCAAGCCATATTAATTCTATTGTCCCTGTTGGACCATTTCTTTGTTTGGCCACAATTACTTCCCCTACATTCTTTTGCTCTGTATCAGGATTATAGTACTCATCACGGTATAAAAACATAACTACGTCGGCATCTTGCTCTATTGCACCAGATTCACGTAAATCTGACAGCATAGGCCTATGGTCTGCCCTTGCTTCACATGCACGGGATAACTGAGATAAGGCAACTACAGGCGCGTTCATTTCACGGGCTAGGCCTTTTAAGGACCTGGATATTTCTGATATCTCTTGCTGCCTTGACTCACTTCTTCCAGTGCCACTCATTAGCTGAAGGTAGTCAATCATTATAAAATCAAGTCCATGTTCCAGTTTAAGCCTTCTACACTTGGCTCTTAATTCTGGCATGCTAATCCCCGGTGTATCATCTATAAATATAGAGGCTTCTGATAGTGGGCCTATTGCCCTTGCTAACCTAGTCCAATCTTCTTCTTCTAAAGATCCTGTTCTAATTTTTTGCGCATCTACCATAGCTTGAGAACATAGCATACGATTAACTAGCTGGTCCTTGGACATTTCTAGACTAAAGATTGCAACCTTATGCCCATTTTTTACTGCTGCATGCTGGGCTATATTAAGTGCAAAAGCTGTTTTCCCCATAGAGGGCCTAGCTGCAACTAAAATTAAATCTGATGGCTGAAATCCAGTAGTCCTGTAATCTAAATCTATAAATCCTGTAGCTACGCCTGTTATTTGCCCCTTATTCATATAGGTTTGCTCAATTTTTTCAACACTCGTAACCAGTATATCACTTAAGGCTGAAAAATCATCTGAATGCTTATTTTGCATAATATCAAAAATCTGTTTTTCTGCAAAGGTAACTACTTCATCGGCACTTTCCTTAGCCTCATAACTTTTTGCTGAGATTTCAGAACTTGTTTTGATTAATTTCCTAAGTACTGACTTAGATTCCACAATCTTTGCATATTGTTTAATATGGGCTGATGTGGGAACAAAGGCAGCTAACTGAGTTATATATTCAATTCCACCAACTTGTTCGAATACCCCTTTTTCCTTTAGTTTATCTTGTATAGTTACTAGGTCAACTGGCTCTGCATTATTATACAGCTCCATAATTGCATCATAAATGAACCTATGATCTGGCCTATAAAAATCATCAGCTACAAGAATTTCACTGGCCACTCCTGCTGCTTCATTATCCATAATAATAGCACCTAATACAGATTGTTCCGCCTCTATATCATGAGGAGGGATTCTTGTTACTACAGATTCTTCCATAGGTATTCCTCTTTCCAAAACTTACATTTCTACTACTTTTACTTTAACAGTAGCTGTTACTTTTGGATGTACTTTTACAGGTACATCATATGACCCTACTGTCTTTATTGAGTCCTTAAGCGTAATTTTCCTTCTATCTACTTTATAGCCCAATTGCTTACTCATTTGCTCAGATACTTCTTTATTTGTTACAGATCCAAATAATTTTCCATTGTCCCCAACTTTAACTTTTATTTGAATTTCTTTACCATCTATACTTTTTGCAAGTTCCCTTGCTTCTTCTAGTTCTTCTTCCTTAAGACGTTTTTGTGAATCTGCCTTTAAATTTCTTTGGTATACAGCATGATCAGTTGCCATAGTAGCAAGTCCTCTTGGTATTAGATAGTTTCTTCCATACCCATCCTTAACATCTACTATATCACCTTTTTTACCAACATCCTTAACATCTTTTAATAAAATTACTTCCATTCTATTCACCTTCCTCAAAATATTTATCAATTGTTTCTATAAGTTTTTCTTCTGCCTCTTCTACTGTTTCTACTTCTAGCTGGGCGCCTGCTACCGTTTGGTGCCCTCCGCCACCTAGAATTTCCATTATTACCTGTACATTGATTTCGCCATGTGATCTAGCACTTATGGATATAGAATCCCCAAGTTTAGACATGGCAAAGGATGCCATTATACCCTTTATATTTAGTAATTCATCAGCTGTTTGTGCTGCTACAATAGATCTGTTTTCTACTTCTGCCTCAATGCTTGTAATTGCAATTTCATCTTTATATATTTTGGCATCATTTAGGGCCATAGCCCTTGCCTTGTAGGCTAACATATCACTTTGGAATAGCATACGCACCCTAGTACTATCTGCACCATTTCGCCTTAGGAATGCAGCAGCTTCAAATGTTCTTACGCCTGTTTTAAATACAAAGTTCTTTGTATCCACTGTAATCCCTGCTAGAAGAGCATCTGCCTCTATATTAGTGAGTTTTACCTTCTCACCTATATATTGTAGTATTTCCGCAATCATTTCGCAAGTAGACGATATATAGGATTCATAATAGGTAAGAACTGCATTATCTATATAGTCTGCACTTCTTCTGTGATGGTCAAAGACAACTATTCTTTCAGTCATTTCTAGAAGTTTAGGATTTTCAACATAACTAGCCCTATGAACATCTACAATTACAAGAAGTACTTTGGAATTCATCTTCCCTTCAGCATCTTCCCCACTTATAAATAAATCCTTATATTCCTCATGTTCCATAATTTGATTGTACAGTGCCTGAATGGATGATGTGGGCTCATCTAAAATTATTTGAGCCTTCTTACCCATCATGGCTGCTACCCTATACACACCCATAGCCGCCCCTAAACAATCCATATCCATATTCTTATGGCCCATAATAATTAGACTATCTGATTCCTGGATAAGCTCTTTAAAGGCATAGGCCTTCATACGAGCCTTTACACGGGTACTTTTCTCTACTTCTTTGGATTTACCACCATAAAAGGTGTACTTATCCTGGTTTTTAATAACTGCCTGGTCCCCTCCCCTACCTAAGGCTAAATCAAGGGCTGCTCTTGCTTCATCAACTGATCCTCTTAAAGACTTAACATTATCTCCTACTCCTATACTCATAGTTACTGGAAGATCATTGCCCATTTGGGTTTTTCTCATTTCATCTAGAATCGAAAATTTTGTTTCCTGGATATCCGCCAATAGTTCATGGGGAAAAACCATCATATATTTATCTCTTTCAAATTTCCTTACTATTACATCTTCATCTTTCATCCACCTATGAACCTTTCGGTCAATTAGGGCTGTCAGCATAGGCCGCCTTACTTCATCAACATTTTGTGCTATTTCTGTATAGTTGTCTATATACAAGATAGCAACTATGCATCTTTTATCTGTTAATTGGGTTTCTAGATCAATAAGCTCCGTCTTATCTGTAAAGTAAATTATATAATTATATTCCTTACCATCCTCTTCTTCCATAGCTACAAGTTCAGAGTACATTGTATAGGACCTTTCCTCTATAGTTATACTTGTTTCCATTATTGTATTGTCCTTAGGAAAATCTTCAATCTGAACTCCTGGTAATATTGACCTTATATTAGTATCTAATATATTCCTATTATTTGTCATATTTTTAAAGGATTCATTATACCACCAGATCTCCCCTTGCATGTTTATGGCAATCATAGGTAAAGGTGACCTGATAAACATTTCCTTCCTTGCTTTTCCTATTTTAATTAATCTATAATCAATATTATTTAGTATATGGCTTTGGGCATTCCTAAAACTATAAAAATTACTAACCATTAATAGCAAGAATAATATTATACCTGTGATTCCAAGTACTATGTTTTTACTAGCTACTACCATGGAATAGAAAACTCCACAAACCATACTAGCCTGAATAAAACGCATAATCCATGTTAAATATCGAAATGGCTTATTTAACTTTTTCATACATCTCATAACCTTTCTTTAATATATAGCTATATTAGTGTATCGACTTTCCTAAAGTTGAAAAGTGAATCTAGAAAACCAAATACAGCTAATAAAATCGGATTGAATATGAGCCAGAATACACTTATAACTATTAATAAAACCCTAAATACTTTCTTGATAGTTAATTTCTTAATTAAGGCAACCAAACATATAAATCCTATGATCTGAAATAGGGCAAATAAAATACTTAGCATACTTTCTGCTGCAAATACTGATGCACTATCTATATCTCCCTTTTTAGATATTAGTAGCCATAAGCCCATAAATACCCATGCTGATACAGATGATAATTTTACATTATATATTTCCTTTACTTCTGGTCTTTGCCAGGATCTAATTTTGGCAATTAATTGTATTAAAAACAAATGTATTGTACTTGTTATTAAACTTTTTATAAATAGCATAGCCGGATATGTTCTTTTAGCCTGGCGTATAAACTTTGCCATGGTCTGAGCATATATTTTTTCTGCATTTTCCATATCTGGCAAGATGTTTTGTGCTTTCATATCACTTAATTGCTTATTCCAAATGTTTTGCATTTTATCTAATCCATTATAGTAAGCCTCTAAGTAGTTAGTTCCTAAAAATCTAGATATAATTAAATATATGATTCCATTTAAAAAAATTACTACGGTTGTTACAATAATAATTTTGGGTATGTTTTTTTCCTCACAGTAAAGTGTGCCGAATATTAATGATGGAATAAGTATAAACAACAAAAATGCACTAATTATCATAGGGTCTAATGTACCCGTATTGATAAAGGAAATGATTATTGATAGGATAATACCCATTGTTCCTATTAATTCTTTTCTCCTTGTTTTAATTAGCACCAAACTCATTGGCACTGCAAAGATAGGCCAGAGCATCATCTGACTTATATTATATACGCCTATATATCCTGTTAATATATAAAATCCTATTGTTATACTCATCCACAAAAATTCTTTTTGTTTCGAGTCCATTTATGTACCTCCTATTAGCTATTCTAGTAGTTCAAAATGCTGCAATAACTCAGCTAAGTCTTCATGCCACATATCGTTTCTTTTACTTTCCCTTACTCCTAATCTAGTTTTATTAATTATACGCCTATCTATCTGCATATATGAAATACCTAATTGTTCAGATAGAAGATATGATAATATTATAATGTCCGCAAGTAAGTCTCCTATTTCAATATTAGAATTTTTGTTGCTTCCATTTAGTTCCTCAAATAGCTGCGCTACATCTGTTAGCATTTGTGTCTTTAAATTTTCTATTATCCTAAACTTCCTTGTAATATCAACCTCTTTTTCTATCATTTAATACTAACCCCCTATTTATACCTACACTAGTTTATTATACTTTAGTGTTTCATTAGTATACCACAAATTATGCTTTATGATAACTAAAGAACCTTCCTACTAGATAAAAAAACAACCCTGCATTGTTAATGCATGGGTTGTTCCCTTAAACATATAGCAATATATAGCTTCATACATTCATAAGCTTTGGTAATATCTATTCCGAACTCTTCTTTAATCTTATTAATCCTATATCCTATTGTATTCCTATGAACAAATAGTGCCTCTGATGTACTACCTATGTTCATATTATTTTCAAAATAAACTTTTACAGTTTCTATAAGCTCCTGCTTTAGCTTGTTTTTTGATTGACTAAAAAAATCATCATAGTTTTCTAGATATTGTTCCTTATATCCATATGATATACTGTCCATTAGTAATTCTATACTGTAATTTTTAACTGATATAATATCTTTTCTATTTTCCTGACTATTGTTAATGATAACTGCCCTATCTAGTTTACTATAATTCTTGCCGTAATCACTATAAGTCTTACACTCTTCACTAATTACAAAGCTTACATCTATTTTTAGCTCTTTTATAATCTGCTGTCTTAACTCTATTATATCTTCTTTTAAATTATCCTTATAGGGTAGTATCATAATAAAGCTACCATCATATAAGTAAAATATTATTATTTTTTCATCTTTATAATAGGACTTAACAAATTCTAATAGCTTAGATTTGGCCTCCTGGATTTTTATTTCCCCAGACTGCTGAAGTTCTTTAGAAAGATAATTTATACTGCCAACAGCAATAATCTTGTTTCTTAAATCTCCAACATTTAGGAATTTGGCTCTTCTTTCATAGGTTTCTTCGTCCTTAACCCCTGGTGATTTTATTAATTCTAAAATAAAGTTCACTATAGCTTGATCTTGTAATTCCCTATTATATCTTGATTCATTTTCTTGAATCAATAACTCAACAAGTTCTTTAACTATTAGTCCATAGGGCTTTATTTCCTTTGGATCTCCTGTAATCCCTACTATACCTATAGTCTTCTTTTTATATTTGATAGGTAGATTAATACCTTCCTTACATCCTTTATATAGATGCTTATTTTGCTCAGTTATAATAACTTCAACATCACTAGTAGCAGCCAACCTGCCACCTTCATGAAATGTTCCTATTCTCTTTGGGTTACTTGAAGCCACTACAATACCTTGCAAATTAATTATATTAATATTTTTATCTACAATATTATATACTCTTTCAACAATCTGTTTACATTCTTCTGACTTAAGCACATTGCACCTCCCGTCATAATGTAGCATATTTTTATCTAGAATTGCTTTTTCTAGTACATATGATTATAACTTCATTTGTTCTTATAGTAAAGTATTTGATTTATCTCTACATTATAAGGGAGTTTTATTGTTTATTAAGAAAGAACTTCCACAATCAAATCAACTGCTGAATTTATACTGGATAGCACCTGGCATTTACATAGCTCTTCCATTCTCTCTTGAAGGTGGGACATAGAAGCTTGGGCTAATATAATAAGCTCTGCATCCTTTAAATTAGAAGCTTCTTCAAGTAGCATTTTGTCGTGAAGCTCTATATCACCTTGCTTCATTGCTTCATATGCTGGTCCAACGACCTTATATTCAACATTAATATCTTTTGCTTTATCCCTGGCTATTGATTCTAAATGTGACTTTGTAGGACCTATAGTACTGTCTGCCGTTGCCAAAATAGTAATTTTCTTATCACTTTCAACAGCCATAGTTAGCATGTTCTCATCAATTTTATATATGGGGACACTTATAAACTGTTTAAGCTCCTCAATTGCCATTGATAAGGAAGAGCATGTGGCCAGTATTAAATCTGGCTTAGTAGACTCAGCTAGCTTAATCAGTGCTAATAGTCTCATATAATCTTCTTCTTCAAATCCATCCTTTTTATTTAATTCCTTAGCTATATGTTCATCTAAAATGTTAGATACATCAAGATCAGGCATTCTTTCCTTTAATTTTTTCTCAAATGATAGGGTAACTGGTTTAACTGTATTGATTAGTACTACTTTTTTCATAGTTCCTCCATCTTTCTTTTCTTAATGACTTCATTATTAGCAATATTATCTGGATATTTGTTATTTAAAATATCAAGTATTCCCCCCATTGCCTCACCTAGCATTTGCATTCTTACATCTGCTATATTTGTGCAGCAATGAGGTGTAATAACAATATTAGGTAGGTCTATAATTTCCTGAGATATATTAGGTTCAAATTCATGTACATCTAAGGCTGCACCCCTTATTATCTTATTTTTTAGGGCATGCACTAGGGCTTTTTCCTCAACTATCGGGCCTCTAGAAGCGTTAATTAAATATGCTGTATCTTTCATAAGGGATATGCGCTCACTATTCATAAAATGATGGTGTTCCTTAGTGTAGGGCATATGCAAACTTATTACGTCTGAATTTCTTATTAAATCGTCTACTTCCATATACCTAGCATTTAGCTTTTTTTCATCTTCCTTGGACATTTTGTTTAAATCATAATATATAATATCCATACCTAAGCCTACAGCTTTTTTTGCAACACTTCTTCCTATTCTTCCAAAGCCTATGATGCCTAATGTTCTACCAGATATGACCATATCCCTTTCAAAGAGCAATGTTGGCTTGCATTTTTTTTCGATACGTAACTCTCTATCATATCGTACAGTACTTCTACAAATACTTAGCATAAGGGCTATTGTCATTTCTGCTGTAGGTTCTGTAACTGTTGTAGGTGCATTAACAACAAAAATATTCTTTTCTGACGCATATCCTACATCTATATTATCCAGTCCTGATCCTAAATTACCAATAACTTTTAAGTTCTCACCTAAGTCTATCATGTCTTTTCTGCATGGGAAATCTGCAATACACATAAAAGCATCTGCATCTTTAATAGCAATCCTAGCCTCTTCCTCTGTAAACACACCTAAGGGTTCCTTAGGACAGATTACTTCTATATCCGCTAATCTTTCTTCGAATCTTTCTAATGGCATATTATGACTTAATACAATTTTCTTCATATTATTTCTCCCATCCATAGCAAGTTACCTAATTACTTATCCCTGTAATTACTATTTACATTTTTTCATAGCCGCTTTAAATGCACTATTTACTTTTTCGTATGCAAATCTAGCCGATGTTTCTGGGGAAACTCCTATATAAGGACGCATCTCTAGGGAAATTGTAGGTCTATCATCATTTTTTACTTTCTTTATATGGCCACATTCAATAAGCTTAACAAATTGTTCTGTTAGTTCATCCCTATCAAAAACCCCACCTTGGACACCTAACGGTGGATGGGTATGTCCATAATATTCACTATTAGGGTCACTTACTGCATCTCCTATATGAATATGGGCTAATCCTGCCCTTAAGGAGTGGGATAAGGCAAAATCAAAAGTTTCATCCATAAGTGGTAGATGGGCGCTATCTAACATTAATCTTGCATTACTAGCACCTTTTTCTTGCATCTCCTGAATGAAATCTGCACACTCATCTGTTGGACCTAAGATGATTTTCTTGAATACGTCTCTTTCTATAGGCTCTATTGCAACAAGCATATCGTGTTTTTCAGCATAATCTGCTACTTGTAAAAAATACTCCTTATATCTTTCTAAGAGTTCTGAACGTTTGTCAGGTCCTTTATCTGCACACCCTGTTACAACAAATACTTTAACCCCTGCTTCTGCTGCATAATCTATATGTGTTTTTGCTAATTTAACTGCATTAGCCCTATATTCGCTATTGTCACTTGCCGGATTATACTCACCGTCTAACTGAAACTCAATAGGCGTATTGTAATTTAATACCTTATTGTACTTCTTTAGCATTTTAATTTCATACTCACGTATTTCTTTATTGTGGGGCAAGAATGTATCAAGGGTTTCATACTCCTGCATCTTACAACATGCAACAAAGGCTGCCAAATGCTCCATATCATCTTCAAATGCATCTGGCATAAGCATAGTTGGGCTAATACCTAATTTAATATAATCCTCCATTTTAATCATTCTATTCTCCTTTATCCTAGTGTATATTTAACTTGCTTCTTTTCGCCTAACATTAACTATAATAGCTTTTATAATTGGATATAATAAAGCAATTGCTGCAACTGCTATAAATGCTGCTGCCATTGGCCTTTGAACAAATATTGCATAACTTCCCTGGGACATAACTAAACTTCTTCTAAAGTTACCTTCTGCCATTGGTCCTAATATAAGAGCCAGAACAATAGGGGATAGTGGAAAACCACCTTTTGTAAGGAAGTATCCTATTACTCCTGCAACTAACATAACCATAATATCTTTAAAGTTATTATTAATTGCAAAAGATCCCACAGTACATAAAACAATAATTGAAGGAATTAGTACTTGCTTAGGAATTGAAACAACCTTTACAAAGAGACGTTGCCCTGAAAGTCCTAAAATTAACATAACTATATTAGCAATCATAAATCCTGCAAATATTGTATATACAGTTGGCGCATGATCCACAAATAATTGAGGTCCTGGAATAAGGTTATGCACCATAAATGCACCTAATAAAACTGCCGTGTTAGAGTCACCTGGTATACCTAGTGTCAATAAAGGAATTAAGGCTCCACCAGTTGTACCGTTATTTGAGGCTTCTGGGGCTGCAACTCCTTCTGGTATCCCTGTTCCAAATTTCTCTGGGTGCTTGGAAACACGTTTCTCCATATCGTAAGAAACAAAAGCACTAATATCACCACCAGCACCTGGTATACTACCAATAAAAGTACCCATAACTCCCGCCCTAAGAATAGTTGGCCATATTGTCTTTAAATCTTCCTTTGTAGGCAGAGCCCTTGTTATTTTGTTTATTTCAGCCCTTTTTTCAAATATATCTTCAATACTTACGAAACACTGGCTAAGTGCAAAAAGTCCAACTAATACTGGTATAAAAGCAAGCCCTCCAGATAAAAATGTAGATCCGAAAGTAAACCTTGCATATCCTGTAATATTATCCATTCCAATTAAAGATAATATTAAACCTAAAGTACCTGACATTAGACCCTTTACTAAAGAATCTCCAGATATACTAGCTATAATACTAATACCAAAGAGTGCAAGACCAAAAATTTCTGGTGCACTAAATCTTAAGGCAAATTCTGCAAGAAGTGGTGCAATTAATATTAGAATTACCCCACTAATAATTCCCCCACCAGCTGAAGCTACTGTTGCTATTCCTAGTGCCCTACCGGCTTCTCCTTTTAGGGTAAAAGGATAACCATCTAAAAGTGTAGCTGCTGCAGAGGGTGTCCCTGGTGTGTTTATTAAAATTGCAGTAATTGATCCTCCATAAATAGCTCCTACGAAAATACCAATTAATAATAATATTCCTATTTCTGGTTTCATGGCAAATGTTAAGGGCATAAGAAGAGCAATTCCCATTGTAGATGTAAGTCCCGGCATTGCCCCAAATGAAATCCCCATAACAACTCCAGCAAATATAGCCATTAAAGTTGGTATACTAAAAACATTACCTAATACTGTTGAAAACATAATCTCCACCTACCTCCTATAATAATTTTCCGATTGGAAGTTGAACTTTCAATAAAATTGTAAATATGAAATATAAAAATGTAGTTAGTCCTATGGGTACTGCAACCAATACAATTATATTTCTAATTCTAAAGTACATAAGCATAACAAGCATAAATATAATAGTAGATATTATAAATCCTAAATAACTTAAACCAATAAAATAAAGAATAATAAAACCTAAAGATACCCATACTCTTGCATTTTCCTTTGCAAAAAGTTTAATCTCTTCCTCTTCTTCTTTATCCCTATATGATGAAATTAATTCTATAGCTGCCAATAATATAACTATAAGAGATAGAATCCTTGGAAAGTAACCTGGTCCTGGAACCCCCATTACCCCCTCTGGAAAGTTCCTGCTTTAAAAAAGGTGTATAATGCAACAAGAATAAAAACCCAAGATAATACCCTACTTACTTTTTTCATATTAACTCACTCCTTAATTAATAAACAAATAAGGCAATATTTTATTAATTGCCTTATTTGTTTAACTTATTTAGTTATTACTTACTTAAACCTAGGGCATCAAATTGTTCACCATATATCTTATCTTCTCTTTCCATAAGCTCTAAGAACTCATCATCGCTTAGGTAGTGCTTTGCAAAGTTTTGTTCTTCCATAAACTTTGTAATTTCTGGTGAATCTAAAGCATATTGGAAAGCTTCATCAAGCATTTGTTTAATGTCTTCTGGTGTTCCAAGAGGTGCCACAAATCCACGGTAAATAGTTAAGATTGTATTACCATATCCTAATTCTTTACCTGTTGGAAGGTCTGGTAATTCAGGTAACCTTTCAGGGGAGAAAGTTGCAAGTATTTTTGCTTTTCCTGATTTAACGTGAACATCAACTTCTTGTGGACTAACTGGTACAGCCTCTACGTGCCCTCCTGCTAGTGCTACACCTGCTGGTCCAGCACCATCAAATGGTACGTGCACAACATCAATTCCTGCTTCTGCAGCAAAGCTAGCTGCTAGTATATGCCAGTTACTTCCAATACCACTATTACCAATTCTAATTTCTCCTGGATGTTCTTTTGCATATTCAATAAATTCTTCTAACGTATCATATGGTGCATCAGCCGCAACAGTTAAAGCTCCATAACAGGAGTTAACATTAGCAATTGGGTCAAAACTTTCATATGTGAAATCTACCTCTGCAGCATATGGAACCGAAAGCATTTCTGCTACTGCTGCCGTTACACTAGTACCATCTGCTGGATCTTTTGCTCCTGCAGAGAATCCAATTGCGCAACCTGCACCAGGTTTATTAACTACCACTACAGGCACTCCTAAATATTCTTGAATCTTAGGTGCCATAGCACGATATAGTAAGTCTGTTCCACCGCCAGCCGCAGGTGGCACTGTAATTGTAAGTTGCTTTGCTGGGTAGTCTACTTTACCGTCTCCTACTTCAACATCTGCTTCTGGCTCATCGTCTGTTTCAACATCTTCTACTTCAGTTTGATTTCCTTCGTTTGCTTCTGGCTCTTCTGTTGACTTACCATTCCCACAACCAACAACTAGAGCTGCCATTAACACTAAGGCCATAAGTGTCATTATAAATTTTCTAGATATTTTCATTATAAAGCCCTCCTCATATAATATATACCACTTCATTATTAACCAAACAAACATAACAAATTAATCTAAATTACTTTTGTGCAATATACTAACTTATTAATCTAATTTCCTCCTTTTTCGAAATTGTTGGTTATATTGCTAAATTTAGTCTTTACTTTAACCTCTATTTTGTTTAATAGTTATAGTGGTATTATATTTATAAATCATGGTCACTTCAATATTCCCAGAGCACAAATAAATATTATTAAACTATAATTATTTTGTGCACAACGCCTAATTTTATGTACGATATTATATATTAAGCACAATTTACATAATATTTCCTTTGAAAATTCAATTATAATTATAAAAATCCAGCGGAACTAGTAATTTAGTTCCACTGGATTTTTATTAAGCTATATTTTTTTCAAAGACTATTGCCACTCTTTATAAAGTTCTGCATTGCTTATATCTACAATGTCACATCCTGTACTTATAAATGAATCTACTTTTTCACCATTTAAGAATGCTGTAATAAATTCTACAGTTATTCTTCCCATTGTAGCTGGCTTTTGTGCAATAGTAGCATCTAAAGTACCTTCAAGTATTTTTTCTGCAGCATCTGGTTGTCCATCAAATCCTAAGATTTTAACAGAGTCTTTTTTACCTGCAGCTTCTACCGCTTGTCCAGCACCTATAGCCATCATATCATCCACCGCAAAGATACCTGCAAGATCAGGATATGCTACTAAGAAGTTTTCTGCAACGCTCATTCCCATTGATAAGTCTCCATTACCATAGTCACTAGTTACTACCTCTATATCTGGGTATTCTTCAATTGCATCCATAAACCCTTTATATCTTTGAGTTGTTGCCTCATTACCTGCAAATCCGTCTATGATTGCAACCTGTCCTTTAACATTCTCACCCATCCACTCTGCTGCCAGTATACCACCTTCATAGTTATCAGTTCCAATATATGAAACGTAGTCACTTTCATCAGCACCTGAGTCTACTAGGAACACAGCTATACCTTTTTCTGCAGCGCTGTTAATAACGTCTACTAATGCAGTTGCATCCGTAGGCCCTAACACTAAAGCATCTACCCCCTCTTCAATGAAGGCTTCAGCAATGTTGATTTGCTTATCTACTTCAGTTGATGCATCTGGTGCATTAGTTTTAAATATATATCCTTCTTTTCCAGCTTCTTCTTCCATAGCATCTTTTATAGCTACAAAGAAAGGGTTCCCTAACTGCTTAGGCACAAATGCGATTGTTTTTTCTCCGCCTGCATCCCCTTCATCTGTTTCCAGCTCATTATCGCCCTCCACAACATCTGGTGCCTCCTCTTGAGACGGTCCTTCCTTACTACCAGAATCACATGCTACAGCAAATAATGCCATAATAAGAACTAATGATAATACACTTATTTTGCCTAAAAATTTCTTCATGTCTTCCTCCTTATTGGGTATATTATTTGTTCATTGCTAGTCTTCTTCTTATAACATCAAGTGAAACTGCCCCTACAATAATAAGTCCTACTACTATTTGTGTAAAAAAGCTTCCTACACCTAATAAAACTAGTCCATTCCTAATTATTGCAATTATTACAGCTCCAACTAATGTACCAAAAATCCCACCTTCTCCACCTGCAATACTCGTACCTCCTATTACAACTGCAGCTATGGCTTCAAGTTCATAACTTTGCCCCGCCGTTGGCTGGGCTGCACTTAAGCGTGATAAATATACAACTGCAGCTAGTGCAACACATATCCCAGAAAATAGGTATGCCTTGATTATATTTCTTTCAACTTTAACACCTGATAATCTTGTTGTTGCCTCATTAGATCCTATTGCAAATATATACCTACCCGTAGCAGTATGCTCCAATATAATATATGCTATAGCACCCACTATAAGAAAGATATATACAGGTATTGGTATGTTAAATAAAAACCCTTGTCCTATTACCTTAAATTTATCATGTTGTACTGCAACCTGGGTTGAATTTGTAATATATAGGGTCAGCCCCCTAACTACATATAAAGATCCCAGTGTCATTATAAATGCCGGTATTTTTATATATGCCACAACTACACCATTTACTAGGCCAACTACAGCCCCTGTTAATATAGCTACTATAATACCTAGCCACATGTTTCCAGTTGAATTAATAGTAAAAGCACTTGTAACACAACATAAAGCTAGCACCGAACCTTGTGATAAATCTATTCCTCCTGTTATAATTACAAAGGTCATTCCCGTTGCCATTATTGAATACACAGCTGCTTGCCTAAGCACTTGCATAATATTCGAAGTTGTTAAGAATGATTTTGTAAAAATTGAAAGAAATATTATAATTATCAGTAATGGTAACAAAGCTCCTGTACCTGATACTCGTGATAACTTGCTAAATATACTATCCTTTTTTTCTGCGGTTTTATCCACTTATATCTCCCCCCATCGCATAATGCATAATCTTTTCTTGTGTAGCTCCAGTTCTATCTAAAGTAGTCGCTATAGTCCCCTCATGGAATACAGCAATCCGATCACATATTCCTAGGATTTCTGGTAATTCTGAAGAAATCACTATAACAGCATTTCCACATGTAACTAAGTCATTTATTATATTATATATTTCACTTTTTGCACCTACGTCAATCCCTCTTGTAGGCTCATCAAATATATATACATCCGTCTCAGCATATAACCATTTAGCAAACACTACTTTTTGCTGGTTACCACCTGATAGATATTTAGTAACCTGTCTTATTGAGGGGGTTCTTATATCTAGCTGGGTTTTATATTTTTCAACCACTCGCTTCTCCTCTTTCATATCTAGAAGATTTGTTCTTTTCATTTTATGTAGTGAGGAAAAAACTACATTCCATGAAATATCTTTCTCTAAAAATAGCCCTTCTTCCTTCCTGTCTTCAGGCAGATAGCTTATTCCATGTTTAATTGCATCGTGAGGACCTTTTATATCAATTTCTTCACCATACATATATATACTGCCTTCGGATCGTTTAAGTGCACCAAAAATGGCTTTGGCTGTTTCTGTTCGCCCAGATCCCATTAGCCCCGAAAACCCTAACACTTCCCCTCTTCTTAATTGTAGATTTATATTATCTAAAACTTTAGGAACTGATAGGTTCTTAACCTCAAAAATCACTTCACCTATCTCTGCTTCTCTTCCTGGGAATTGCTCATCTAGTGGGCGCCCAACTATATATGATATTATTTTTTCTGTTTCTATCTCTTTTATATTATCAATAGTTGCTATATACTGACCATCCCTTAGAACTGTTGCACTATTTCCAATAGTTTTTATTTCATCCATCCTGTGGGATATATATATAAATGTCACGCCTTGTTTTTGCATCTCTTTTACTATTCTAAATAAGTTTTCTATCTCTGAATCCGAAAGCGCTGATGTTGGTTCGTCTAATATTACAATATGTGGATTCCTAGAAAACATTTTTACGATTTCTATTATTTGTTGTTCTGCAACAGATAATTTATTAACAGTAATACTAGGATCTAGGTTAACACCTAGCTTCCTTCCCCATTCAATACATTCCTTGTTCATTGAATTCCAGTCCATCAAGCCTATGGAATTTTTTATTTCCCTAGTTAGGAATATATTCTCTGCAACCGTTAAGTGAGGAATCAAACTATTTTCTTGGAAAACAGTTCCTATATTTAATTCTTGTGCCTGTCTTATATCGCATATATCTACCTGATTACCATTGATGAAAATATCACCTTCATCAGCAGTATAAACACCCGTTAGTATTTTCATTAAAGTCGATTTACCTGCTCCATTTTCACCTAGGATACAGTGCACTTCTCCTTTGTTTATTTTCAAAGACACATTATCCAATGCTTTTACACCTAGGAATGCTTTACATATTCCCTTAAATTCTACTATGGGTGTAGGCTTATCTTGGTTTTTCAAACAATTCACATCCCTTCTTAGTTTAAATGTTATTATTTACCAAACCAAACCTTGTTAGCAGTTTTTCCTAGTATGCTTTCTAATTCATCGTCTGTTAAGAAGTCACAATGTTTTACAACACAATCTATATGATGTTGGTAACTACACACCGTAAATACTGTTGGCATATCACTACCCCACATTAAGTTTGGTATTGCCCCTTGTTCTTTTACAACTTTTAAGATGTTCCCCATAGTTGGGTAGGGATACTCATCGAACTCTTTAACTAACATTGGTATTCCTGATAGGTCAAACCATACATTTTCATTAATTTCTAATATGGATAATGTCTTTTTTAAACTATCATAATCCTTATGTTCCTTTGGATCCCATAGTCTACTTATACCTAAATGAGGTAATATAATTTTTAGATCTGGGTACCTTCTTGCTATTTCTAACATATCATCTATCGGATAATCATTGGGCCCATCCCCCCAGCCTAAATCCATTACACAGTATGCATCATATTTTAAAATTTCTTCAAATACAAATGAGTTTTCTGGAGCAATCATATCAAATGGGATATCTGGAGCTTCAAACTTTAATCCTTTGTACTTATAATCCCCCAGGCATAACTTTGCTGTTTCTAAATATGATTCTTTTATTTGAGGATTTGGGATACCAACCGTTACATATCTATCTGGCTCCTTAGATATTATTTCGTTTATATATTCATATTGCTCTCCATAGCAAGGTGTTTGTAACAATACTACCTTATCAAATCCATATATTTCTTCATAAGCTTTCATTAATTCTATAGGACATCTACAGTCTATAAATTCAGGAGGTAGAAATTGAATTTCTTTTCCACCCATTAATGTTTTACCATAACTAAGGCCCTTATTAGTCTGTGTATCATGGCGCCTTCCGTCAATCTTATCCCACACATGTCCATGAGCCTCAATAAACAACATATCTTTCCCTCTTACATTTATCATATTAGTCCTCCTCATATTGTAGTTTTATGTTTAAACTATACACACCTTTATAGCTTCAACCTCTTTTTTGTTGCATACTTACTAATTTAAGTCTATAATTCTTTAGTCGCTTATGCAATATGTCCCCAGCACAATTATCCTTTCTATAATTCAATTATTTTGTGCATAGCATACAAGTATCCCTTTTCAAAGTGTATATGCTTTGTAAGTAATGTGCAAAATTAATCATTGCATTAAGATTCTTCCTATACTTTGAAATATTGTTATTATTTGATAAACAAAAAATCCAGCAAAGTTTGACTAACAACTCTACTGGATTTTATATTTTATATTTATTTTTATTCTTTGGCAATTATACTTCCACTTATTTTCTCATAATATTTAGCAAGAGCACTATGATCATCTTGCCCACATCCATCTCTATGGAGGTCTTCCATCATTTCTATAACCTGACTTGCAAGTGGTAATGGGGAGTCCACACCCTGCCCAGTTTCTAGCGCATTTTCTAGATCTTTAATGTGAAGATCTATTTTAAATCCTGGCTGATAATTACCTTGGAGCATCATTGGAGCTTTGGCATCTAAAACTGTGGACCCTGCAAGTCCACCCCTGATAGCTTCAAATACCAGCTTAGGATCAACCCCAGCCCTACTGGCAAGCATCAAGGCTTCTGAGACTGCTGCTATGTTAACTCCTACGATTATTTGATTTGCTAGCTTGGTAGTATTTCCAGCTCCTATGTTACCACAGTAAACAGCACTACTACCCATTAACATTAGTATGTCATATACCTGATCGAATACATCTTTGTCTCCACCAACCATAATAGAAAGGCTTCCATCTATAGCCTTGGGCTCTCCACCACTAACAGGTGCATCTATCATTTTTACGCCTTTTTCTGCACATTTTGAGTGAATTTTTTGAGACTCCAGAGGTGCTATGGAACTCATATCTATTAAAGTATCTCCTGCCTTTGCACCTTCCAATATTCCATCCTTACCTAGGACAGCCTCTCTTACATGGGGTGAATTAGGTAGCATGGTAATTACCATATTAACTTGCTTTGCAAGTTCCTTACCCGAACTAGCAGCCACTGCCCCTAGTTCCACTACTTCTTTAATATTCTCTTCAATTATATCAAAAACTATAACCTGGTGACCTGCTTTTAATAGGTTATTAACCATGGGTTTGCCCATAATTCCCAACCCTATAAATCCTATTATCATTACTACCACCTCTTTTATATTTGCCTATTATAGCTCTATCACTTCTAAATCATCAGGCACATATATATTGCCCTTATAGACTTCTTTTCCTTCTGATGTATATTTTTCTTTGCGACAATCTATATTCTTATCCTCCGTATGATATAAAACAACTGATTTTGCGTTTAGCATAGCAGCATTTAAACAAGCATCCTTAGCTGTTGCATGGTGCTTATCATAAGGCTTAAATATATCCCTTTCTTCATATAAACAAAAGGCCTCATGTAGCAAATAGTCTACATCCTTACTATATTCATGAACACTCTTAGAATATGGCTCATCACCTAAAAAAGTAAGAGTCTTCCCATTTAACAATGTCATTTTAAAACCATATTGTAAATCTTTTGTACTTTTAATATCAAAAAATGTAGTTTTTCTCCCTAATATATTTATCTCATCTTTGTCCTCTAATTCACAAAATACAACCTTGTTATCAAAAAGTTTTAGGAACTTTCCTTGAAGCACATACGAAGATATAACTCTTATGGCTTCCACAGAATTTTCATGAGCATATATTTTTAAAATTTCATCATATTCGTCATTTAGCATAGCTTGGCAGGCAGCCCGAATTACCCATATTACACCCAAAATATGATCATTATGATTGTGTGAAACAAAAACATGGTGTATGTTCCTAATATCTATATTGGCTTTTTTAAGATGTTTAAGTATAGTATTGCCACCGCCAGCATCTACCAAAAAATGCTCCTTGCCATCCGATATAGTAAAGCAGGTATTATAACACTTAGTTACCATAGCATTACCTGTTCCTAGTACAGTCATCCTTTCCATAATCTTCCCCCTCGAAATTCTAAAGTAAATAAGCTCCAGGCATATTTAAATACCCGAAGCTTATATAGTCCTGTTTAATAATATTATTTATTTACAACATTTATTGGTGAACCTGCAATAAATTTCTCTAGATTATCTACTGCTATATCCATAAGTCTTGCTCTTGATTCTGTTGGAGCCCACGCAATATGTGGTGTAATAATGCAATTTTTAGCTGTCATAAGTGGGTTATCCATTGTTGGTGGTTCTACAGATAATACATCTAATGCTGCGCCTGCTACCTTTCCAGAATTAAGTGCTTCTGCTAGGTCTTCTTCAACAATTAAAGGCCCTCTAGATGTGTTAACAATCATAACTCCATCTTTCATTTTTGCAATACTGTCTTTATTAATAATACCTTCTGTACTTTCAAATAAAGGACAATGCAAGCTAATTACATCAGCTTCTGCTAGTAACTCATCTAATGTAACATATTTAACTGTATCACTTTCAAGG
Organism: Candidatus Epulonipiscium sp.; assembly: GCA_012518255.1. GTDB lineage: Bacteria > Bacillota > Clostridia > Lachnospirales > Cellulosilyticaceae > JAAYSX01. The sequence goes on from JAAYSX010000080.1 coordinate 73,545, forward strand.
TCTTTATTTGGATATTCATCATATGCTAAGATATTCATCCCTAGAGCTTCTGCTATTTTAGCAAAGTTTTGCCCTATTCTACCAAAACCAATAACACCTGCATTTTTGCCTGCTAATTCAATAAGTGGATGGTTCCAGAAGCACCAGTCAACATTGTTTGTCCAACCACCATTACGAACTTCTTCGCTATGCTCGCCTACGTGGTGGCACATTTCTAGGAGCAATGCTGTTGTCATTTGAGCAACTGCTGTTGTACCATAAGTTGGTATATTAGTTACAATAATTCCTAGTTCCTTAGCTGCATCTACATCTACAACATTGTATCCTGTAGCTAACACACCTACGTATTTAAGATTTGGCTCTTGTTCTAGGGTTTCCTTAGTTAGTGGTGTTTTGTTAGTAAAAATAATTTCAGCATCTTTAATTCTTTCACTTATTTTATCTTCAGGAGTCCTATCGTATACTATAAGTTCTCCTAATTTTTCTAATCCTTCCCAAGTTAAGTCACCAGGGTTTAGTGTATATCCATCTAATACTACTATTTTCATATTTTCTTCCTCCTATAGTTTTGCCCAAGCTAGGTTTAGTGTTCTTTTTGCATTCGCAACAACTACATCCGGATCTTCATTTCCAAATGGTTTTACTTCAAAACTTACGATTGGTCTTCTTTCCTTGCTAATAAATCCGATATCCATCAATACCCTTAGGTATTCTACTAGTTCATCTACGTCATTTTCTCCACCTGGGAAACCAAAACGTGGATGCAGATCACCATATCCTGGCATTGATTCATCTTTAATTACACAGTTACCCATATGGGCATGCACTATATAATCTTTAATTGGAAGTATAGCTTCCTCAACAGTTTCTCTTACCATAGGAATGTGGCTTAAGTCTACCATAAGGCCAAAGTTATCATATTCTTTTCTAATATCTTCTACATAGCGTTTTGCTAATTCCACTGGCCCTATAAGAGATTTTTTATCTATATCATAATCAAATATCTCCAAAACTACAGGCATATCTCCTTTGGATTTAGAGTACTCACATAATTCTTTAGTTGATTTAATAAGAGCTGCATATGAGTCTTCCTTGGTTTCTTCTTCGTAGTTTCCGCTTAGGAAAGCAAATCCTGTGGAACCTAATTCATAAGCCTGATCTATACCATTCTTTAATAGCTTAACCGCTTCTTGTCTTTTATTTTCATCAAGATCATTTACATTAAGCCCATTTGTAAGAAGCATAGTTTGCCCAGCAAAAGCATTGGCCATGCTAGCTGTATCTAGCATCTTTTTAACTTCTTTCCTAACTTCATCATCTACTATATTTGTAAGTTCTATTGCTGTAAAGTAATCATCAACTGCAATTTTTTTAACTGTTTCTAGTATTGGCCCTTCGCCTTTTATTGTATCTGGATAAGCCATAAAATGAATAAGACCTACTTGCATATATTCATGTATTGATTCTACCATATTAGTTCCCTCCTATTATATTATAAATCGTATTGCTCTATACTCTTGCCCAAGCTAGGTTTAGTGTCCTCTTTGCATTTGCAACAACTATATCAGGATCTTCATCCCCAAAAGCTTGTACTTCAAAACTAACAATTGGTCTTCTTTCCTTGCTAATAAACCCAATATCCATTAATACCTTTAGGTATTCTACTAATTCGTCTACATCATTTTCTCCACCTGGAAAACCAAAACGTGGGTGCAAATCACCATAAGCTGGTAGTGATGGATCTGCAATTACACAGTTACCCATATGGGCATGTACAATATAATCCTTAATTGGTAGGATTGATTCTTCTACTGTTTCTCTTAGCATTGGGATATGACTTAAATCAACCATAAGTCCAAAATTATCATACTCTGCTCTTATGTCTTCCGCATAACGCTTAGCCATATCTACAGGCCCTATAATGGATGCCTTATCTATATCATAATCAAATACCTCTAGAATTACTGGTATATCACCTTTGGATTTAGAATACTCACATAATTCCTTAGTTGACTTAACTAATGCCTGATAGGAATCTTCTTTAGTTTCTTCCTCGTATTTACCACTTAAGAATGCAAACCCTGCAGCCTCTAACTCATATGCCTGATCTATTCCTTTTTTAAGCATATTTACTGCTTCTTGTCTTTTTGTTTCATCAAGGTCATTTATATTAAGTCCATTTGTAAGAAGCATAGGTTGACCTCCGAAAGCCACCGTCATACTAGATGTATCTAGCATCTTTTTAACTTCTTTTCTCACTTCATCATCTTTAATATTTGTAACTTCTATAGCTGTAAAGTAGTCATCAACTGCAATTTTTTTAACCGTTTCAAGTATAGGACCTTCACCTCTAATTGTTTCTGGGTAAGCCATAAAATGAATAAGTCCTACTTTCATATAATCGTGCATTGATTCTGTCATACTAGTCTCCTCCTTCTTGATATCTGATTTTTTACCTATATATAAACTCTACATAATTACATACCATAGTTCAATGTTCACCAAATACAATAATTTGGCAAAAAAGCCTTCTTTCTTTATTCACCATGCATTTACATCATAAATATACCCCATAATCCTGTAACTGCTAATACAGTTAATATATTTCTTTTTTTGAGTGAAGCCCAGGTAGCATATGCCAAAGGCAAAACACTTAACCATTTTATATCTCCTTGAACAATAAAGCCTGCTTCAAATAGCGGTATAAGGGAGGATAGAATTAGAGCCAGAACAACAACTCTTAAACCATCCAGAATGCTTTCCATCCATTTAGTATTCATGTGTTTACTAAAGAACTTAATTACTAAAAAAACTAGGATAAAGCTTGGGATTACTAAAGCTAGGGTGCTTACAATAGCTCCAGGTATACCAGCTACATTATAACCAGAATAGGTTGCAATGTTAATAGCTATAGGCCCCGGTGTAACTTGAGACAAGGCTATCATATCGCTAAACTGGTCTAATGTTATCCACCCCTTCTGTACGCCCACCTTTTGTATATAAGATATCATCCCAATCCCGCCGCCATATGATATAAAACCAATAGCAAGGAAATCTAACATCAGTTTAATTAGTATCATCTTGCTTGCCTATCCCCCTTACGTCTACTTCCTTCTTGTATTGAAGGAAACCAACCAAAGCTCCTATTACAAATAAGCTCACTGGATTAAGGTCAGTAAGGATAAATATTATTAAAGCAATTAGCCCAAGGATAATATATATCTTCTTCCACTTCATTACCTCAGCCATCCTATAAGCTGCACTAATTATTATCCCCAATACTCCAACTCTTACACCAGAAAAAGCACTTTGTACAATAGGCATTTCTAGTACTGGCCTTAAGAATACAGCTATTCCAATAATTGATAAAAAAGCAGGCAAAATCACAGCTATGCTTGCTACAATGCCCCCCTTATACCCTCTAAGCTTATGTCCGACAAAAAGACTTATGTTAACTGTTATAACACCTGGAAGGGACTGTCCCATTGTAATAAAATCTAGCATCTCATCCTGGGTGATCCATTTTTTCTTATCTACAATATAACTTTGGGTTATAGACAAACCACCTGGGCCCCCTCCAATTGTGATGCTCCCTATTGTAAAAAAGGTGGTTATTAATTCCCAAAGTGATACCTCTTCCATATTACACCTTTTTTCCAAAACAACTCTATAATAAATATTATAGAGTTGTTTTATACTATTAATTGATTTCTTTAATTATTTGCGTTTTAATACTTTTTCTACCTTATCAACAATATGTCTTGCCTGTAATCCATATTTGTCAAGCAAGTCCTCATAGTCTCCAGATTCAGTAAAGCTATCATTTACCGCAACAAATTCTTGTGGTACTGGCTTGTTTTCTACCAATACTTCAGATACTGCTCCTCCAAACCCACCATGAATATTGTGCTCTTCTGCTGTCACAATGGCCCCTGTTTCTTCTGCACATTTAATAATTAGGTCCTTATCAATAGGTTTAATTGTGTGGATATTTACTACCCTAGCATCTATACCTTTTTCTTTTAGGATTTCTTTGGCTTCTAGCGCCTTATGAACCATATAGCCTGTAGCCATAATAGTTACATCATTACCTTCTGATAATGTTACGCCCTTGCCTAACTCAAACTCATAGTCTTCATCATAAATATATGACATATCAGCCCTACTTAGCCTTAAATATACTGGGCCTTCTAAGTCAATGGCAGCCTTTACTGCTTTTTCTGTTTCAATAGGATCACAAACAGAGATAACCGTCATATTAGGCATAGATCTCATAAATGTTATATCCTCTAGAGCATGGTGTGTAGCACCATCATATGCATCTGATAAACCTGCATAAGCACCCGCAAGCTTAACATTTAAATTTGAATAGCAAATGCTACTTCTTATAGGGTCAGCTCCCCTAAGCATTAAAAATGATGCAAAAGTATTTACAAATGGTATTTTACCTGTAGTAGATAATCCACCAGCCATTGAAACCATATCAGCCTCTGCTATCCCAACATTGAAGAAACGTTCTGGATATTCTGCACCAAATAATCCGCTTTTAGTAGATCCAGCAACGTCTGCATCTAATACGACAATATCTTTATTATCTTTACCAAATTTAACTAGTGCTTCTCCATAAGCATCGCGAATTGCTTTTTTCTTAGCCATCTTATTCACTCCTTAACTCTGCCATTGCTTGTTTGTATTCTTCTTCACTAATTGGCTTACCATGCCACATGCTTTCGCCCTCCATAAAAGATATACCCTTTCCTTTTACGGTTTTAGCATTAATAACAGTTGGAACACCTTTAGTATTTTTAGCTTCATCAAGGGCAGATGCGATTTGTTCTACATCATGTCCATCTATCTCAATTACATTCCATCCAAATGCTTCCCATTTTTCACTAATGCTGCCCATTGGCATAATTTCATTTGTTGTTCCATCAAGCTGAACCCCATTATTATCAATAATAGCAATGCAGTTATCTACTTTGAACTTTGCACCAGTCATTGCCGCTTCCCATACTATTCCTTCTTGGATTTCTCCATCTCCAAGTAGTACATATACTGTAGTATCCCTACCACTTAATCTTTCTCCCATGGCCATACCTATCCCAGCTGATAGACCAAGCCCTAAAGGTCCAGTAGATAATTCAACACCCGGTGTTGAAGTTTTGCAAGGATGTCCTTGTAAAATACTATCCATTTGCCTTAAGGTTGCAATCTCCTCTTGTGGGAAATAACCTTTCTCAGCAAGTGCTAAATATAGCATTGGTGCCGCATGACCTTTACTTAAGATAAATCTATCTCTATTTTCACAATCCACCTTATCCGCTGACACATTCATTGTGTGATAATATAAGGTTGTGATTATTTCAGTCGCCGATAAGGAGCCACCTGGGTGGCCTGTTTGGATAGCATGCAACTGTTCTACTAGTCTTTGCCTAAATTTATTAGACAGTTGAATTAGTTCTTGTTTCTTTTTTTTAACCATTTCATTAACCCCTTTCCGTACTTATAAATTATAATGATAGCTCAATAATTAAAGCCAGTTCCTTAATATATCTACTTTTAATTCAATAAAGGTTTTAGAAACTTGATAGTTTCTTCTGCCGCTGTTTTTTGATCTGGTATCTGGAACATCTCAGCAGCTAAAACTCCCTTATAGTCAATTTCCCTTAATGTTTCTATGATTTTAGGAAAGTCAAATCCGCAAGTTCCCGGGATTTTTCTATTATTATCAGCAATATGAACATGAGCTAAATAATCCTTACTCTCTCTTATACTTTCATATAAATCTTTATCTTCTATATTAGCATGGTAAATATCAATCATTGCCCTAAACGCTGGATGATTAACTTCCTTAATAAGTTCAAGCGCTTCCTGAGTAGAGTTTAAAAAGTTAGTTTGTAGCATAGTTACTGGCTCAATTACAATTACAACATCTCTTTCCCCAGCATATTCAGCTAACCTTCCCATAACCTCGACTGCTAACTGGTAGGTTTTCTCCCTTGGGATGTCTTCATAATAATGACCCCTAAGCCTACCAATATTAATTCCTGCACCAAAGTAAGAAGCTAAATCTATAAATGCTTTAGTTCTTTCAAAGGCTCTCTCCCTTACTTCTGGGTCCCTATCCACTAACTTTAGCTTGTCCTGCCCAAAGGCTTCTCCTGTACATACCATTACAATTTCTAGTTTATATTTTTCAGCTAATTCTTTTATATGTTCCCTGTCAATTTCTTTAGGGTCCCTACTCATTAGCTCCACGCCCTCATATCCCATTTCACTTAACTCTTTAAATGATGTCTCTATATCCCCTTGATAAGAAGTAACTGAGGGAGATATCTTAACATCAGGAGTTGCTACCTGATAACATAATTTCATTTTATCCCACCTTTATATTTATTCTTATTTTTTAAGGTTTGCTGACATTTCTGCAGCTACCTTTACTGCATTTTCTAGAGCATCTGTCGTTGCAATGGCTTTTCCTGCAATATCAAAGGCACTACCATGAGCCGCTGTTGCAATACCTACTGGTAGATTTACATGGGCAGTTACTCCATATTGGAACCCTTTAAGTTTTAGGGCTATTTGTCCTTGGTCATGATACATAGTAACAGCACCATCAAAGTCACCATTAAACGCCTTGATAAATAGTATGTCTGCTGGATATGGTCCTTGCACACTAATTCCTTCTTTAGTTGCTTCTTCCATGGCTGGCTTAATTACATCAATTTCTTCTCTACCACAAGTACCATCCTCACCACCATGAGGATTTAATGCTGCAATACCTAATCTTGGGTTTGCAACTCCTCCCAGTTTTAAGCTGTCATTTAGGATGTGTATTGCCCTTAAAATACTATCCTGGGTAAGTGCATCATGAACATCTTTAATAGGAACATGGCTGGTAACCCTAGATGTCCATAAGTTATCTAGTATATTAACCTCGCAAGTAGACTCTACTCCGAAGTACTGCCCGAATAATTTATTTTCACTCTCTAGCTCATAGCCTCCAGCTTTCATAGCTGCTTTATTTAGTGGTGCAAATACAAATCCATCTAATTTGCCTTCCTTACTAAGGTCTAATGCAGTAATCAGCATATCTCCTGATGCCTTACCAGCACGTTTGCAAACTTCCCCAACATTTATCTCTTTTGGATCCAGGTCTTTTTGGTCTAATAAATTGTAAACCCCAGGGGAAAATTCTGCATCTTCTACTTTATCGATGATTTTTACATCAAGTTCTGCCTTAACAACTTCCTGGGCAACTTCAAATACACGCGCATCTCCTATAATAATTGGATTACAATATGGATATAGCTTATCTTTAGCGCATAATCCTGCCACTAACTCCGGACCTACACCACACGCATCTCCTAAAAGAACTCCTAACGTTGGCTTCTTGTTCATATATATTCTCCTTTATAAAAAATCATTAGTTTCCTGGTTTAACATAAATACTCTTATAATTCTGCTTGCTGCTTTTTCTAATAATTCACTAGTGTTTTCCATAGATTCATCTAAGGTCATAGGTTTATCTACTATACTAAATATACTATCAAACCCATATTCATATAGTATCTCAGCATTACTTCCTATACCACCTGCCAAAGCAATAACAGGTATGTTCTGCTTTTTAGCTGTTTGCGCTACTCCATAGGGAGTTTTTCCAAACCTTGTTTGGTAGTCTATCATACCCTCACCAGTGATAACCAAATCCGCACCCTGCATGAGATTTTTTAATTTGGTTTGCTCTATAACAATTTCAACTCCCTTATTAAGGTCAGCTCCAAAAAACGCCACCATTGCAGCTCCCAATCCTCCAGCTGCACCTCCGCCCTTAATATCTCCTACATCTATTTCTAGTGTATTTTTAACTGTTTTTGCAAAATTCACAAGGGCCTCGTCTAACTCCTCAACCATATTCTTATCTGCTCCTTTTTGAGGACCAAATATATGGGAAGCGCCTTCCGGACCATACAAAGGATTATCCACATCGCATGCAACTTTGATTGTAGATTCCCTAATTCTAGGGTCTAGGCCATCTATACCTATACTTTCTAGATCTGCAAGTCCAATTCCACCCTCAGGGATTTGCTTACCTTTACCATCTAGTAGTTCAACTCCTAATGCCTTTAACATTCCCGCACCAGCATCATTAGTTGCACTGCCACCTAGTCCAATAATAAACTTCCTACACCCCTTATCCAGGGCATCCTTAATAAGCTCACCTGTACCATAACTAGATGCAATTAAGGGATTTTTCTCCTCTGCACTTAATAAAGGCAAACCTGAAGCGGCTGCCATCTCTATAACAGCAGTCTTACCATCACCAAGTATTCCATAAAAAGAATCTACTTCCCTTAATAGGGGATCCTTTACTTTAAGGGTAATAATTTCTCCTCCAGTGGCATCTACCAAGGATTGTACAGTTCCTTCTCCTCCATCAGCCATTGGAACCTTAACTATTTCGAATTCATCGTCATATCTTAGAAGTCCTTTTTCAATAGCGTCCGCAACTTCTTTGGCCGTCAGGCTCCCTTTATATGAGTCTGAAGCAATAACTATTTTCATACGTCGACCCCCCTTTCTAATAGGACCTTTTACTTAAGCATCCATCTCACTCATATCTACTGGTGGTTTTTTGTTAAATATTTTAAGTAAAATAGGAGTAACACTAAAGAGAATAATTAAGGTACATAGCACCTTAGATATTGGACTTTGGATAAAGACTCCTAAACTACCTCCAGATATATCAAATGATTGCCTAATATACATCTCTAACATTGGTGTTAATACAAATGATAATAAAAGTGGAGCAGCTGGTATATCTGCAAGACTCATAAGGTAGGCTAATACACCCGCACCTATCATAAGATAAACATCAAACATAGAGTTATTTACTGAATATGTCCCTATGATACAAATACTTGATATAAGCGGTACCATAAGAGAACTTGGAACAGTAACAACTTTCATTAGAATTGGGATACTTAAAATAGCGATAATTAAGCATATAATATTACCTATATACATAGATCCTATTAATCCCCAAACAAAATCAGGATTGTTTTTAAATAGCAATGGTCCTGGTTGTAGACCCCACATCATAAGGCCTCCTAGTAATACCGCACTTGTACCTGAACCCGGTATTCCTAAGGATAGTAAAGGAGCAAATGCACCCATTGCTGCACCATTGTTAGCTGCCTCTGCTGCTGCAACTCCTTCTACTGCACCTTTACCCATTTGATCTTTATTTTTACCGATTTTCTTCTCTGTTACATAGGATAAAAAAGCTCCCATAGTAGCACCCGCACCTGGCAGGATACCTATGAATGTTCCTAGTAATCCTGATCTTACTGCTACTGGCGCTATTCTTTTTGCCTCATCCTTGTTTACAATACTTTCTTTAATAGAAAGCTTTTTGCTAGATACAGATGCATAGTTATCCCTGTTAACAACCATATCTATAACCTGGCCAAATCCAAACATACCTATTACTAAAGGAATAAAAGCAACACCACTAAATAGGTTTACATTCCCAAAGGCAAATCTTGGCTGACCCAATGCTTTATCAAACCCTACAGTTGCTATCATCATACCTAGAGCTGTAGCTAATAGCCCAGCTGCTGGTTTGTCCCCTATTAACCAACCTATGGAAGTTAAGGCTAATACTATAAGCCAAGTAAGCTCAGCAGGTCCAAAGGAAAGACCCCATTTAGCAGCAAGTGGCCCAATAAAAGTTAACATTATAATCCCTATAGTACCACCTATAAATGATGACACAGATGCTGTAAATAAAGCTTTACCAGCTTCTCCCTTACGGCTCATTGGGTATCCATCCAAGGAAGTCATAATTGCTGGTGAATCCCCTGGTATATTAAGAAGTATGGCACTAAATGATCCACCATACATGTTTGAATAATATAAAGCTGCTAACATAATAATTGCAGTTGTAGGGTTCATCTTAAATGTAAGCGGTAACAAAAGCGCTACACCAGCTAGGGATCCTATACCAGGCATAGCTCCTACAATTAATCCCATAATTGCCCCTGCAAATGCAGCAATTAAGTTTTGAAAGCTTAGGGCTGTACCAATACCCTCTAATAACAATTGCACATTTCCCATTATTCTACCTACTTTCTAATTGTTTCTTTGCCAATAATTAAAGTATTCCAAGAATACCTCTTGGTAGTGGCGCTTTAAGCCACATAACAAATATTAAATAACATGCTAACGGACAAAGTATTGTAACAAGTATAGTTAACTTGGTACTTTCTTTCTCATAAAATTTCAGCCATATAAACAGATATACTGCTATTGATAATATAAGCCCTATAAGTTTGCTTAGGATAATAACTGCTAAAAGAGCTCCTACTGGTATAAGCACCTTAAAATCAAAACTAGGACTTGTGCCTTCTTTTATAGCTTCAATAAGCACTGCTATTCCAAAAATAACTGCTAAAATACCACCTATAAGTGGCATAAAGCCACCTCCCGGACCATTCATAACCCATAGCCCATAGGAGAATGACATTACTATCCAATATACTCCAGCCAATATAAATCCAACTGAAACACCTTTCTTCAAAACCTCACCCCCGGTTATATTCTAAGAATTATTATTTACTATTTAATTACTCCAACCTCAGTAAAGATTTCTTTATACTTTTCTATTTCTTTTTCGAAGAATTCTTTAGCCTCTGCAGATGTCATATATACACCTTCTAGATTATTTGGCTCTAAATATTCATTCTTCCATTGATCTGTTTCTGTAACTTTCCTAATTACCTCGTCATAGAATGCAATTGCTTCTGCTGACATCTCTGGTGGACCAGCAATAGCCCTAACCGCATCAATTTCTATACCTTCATATCCTAATTCAGCAAATGTAGGTGCATCTTCAAACTCTTTACCAATTCTTTCTTGTGAAAATACCGCTAAAGGTATAACTTCCCCAGCTTGAACCTGTCCTAAAGTATCTGATGGATTACAGATAGCAGCATCAATATGACCACCTAATAAAGCACCTAATACATCCCCAGAACCATCAAATTGTACATATGATGCTTCTACTTCTGCATATTTATTCATAAGCTCGAAAGCAAGATGGTCAGTATTACCTCTTTGTGATCCACCAACTTTAACCTTATCTGGTGTTTTTGCAGCCTCTAAAAGCGCCTCAATATCTTGGTATTCAGAATCTGCTCTTGTTACAATTAAAAGGTTATCAAATGCTACAACAGGCAGGTAGGTAAGCATATCTGATGTAACTGGTGACTCATTAACAATCGTACTCATAATTTGCCCATTATGAAGAATCATTAAAGTTTCATTGTTTCCTTTTTTGGAATATACATCAGCAAAGGCAACCCCACCTGAACCACCTGGCATATTTGTTACCATGAAGTTTTTAGGTGTAAACCCTTCTTTAAAAGCAATTTCTGATATAATTCTAGCATTAAGGTCTGATCCTCCACCTGCTGATGATGGAACAACAAACTCTACTTCTCTCTTAGGTTCAAAGCTGCCATTTCCTTCTCCTGTTTTACCTGCTCCACCTGAAGCACATCCTGTTAGTAAAGCCCCTACTAATAGAGTTGAGGCTATTATTTTAACAAATTTTTTCATCTTACATTCCTCCTGTAACTTGTGTTTGTGTTAATTGACTATATACAGTATAAAATTTCTAGGTTTATGGTTCAATGTGTCCATAGCACAATTAATCATAAATTATCCAGCAACTTTTTGTGCATTCACAAATAGGCGCCCTATGATTATATTAAATACATTAAAGTCCTATATTATTTTAACTAAATATCATAAAATTATACTAGTTTACTTAATACTTAAATAAAATCCTAAGTATAATAGGAACTTATTATATTTTTGGAAACAAAAAAACGCCAATCATGTAATCATGATTGGCGTTTTAATATTGTATATTATGTTTGAAATTACTCTTGTGCATATGGTAAAAGTGCTAAATGTCTAGCCCTTTTAATAGCAATTGTAACTTTACGTTGTGCTTTAGCAGAGTTTCCTGTAATTCTTCTTGGAAGAATTTTACCTCTGTCTGAAACAAATCTTCTTAGCGTATTAACATCTTTATAATCAATGTTTTTGATCTTATCTCCAGCAAATTGATTAACTTTGCGTCTTCTACGCCCACCTCGTCTTTTATTATATGACATCTTCTTCCCTCCTTATCCCAAATTTACTCGAATTGATATTTGTTAAAATGGCAAATCATCATCTTCCGATAATCGCTCATCAATAGGCATAAATCCATCTGCAGAACCTGAAGTAGTTGATGTTGATTGTGTCTCCTGCTGATTAAAAGTGTCCTGATTCCTAGATTGGAATGATGTTTTACTTTCAGCAAAATGTTGCTCCTCTGCAATAACATCCACACTAGTACGCTTAACACCTTCTTTATCTTCCCAGCTACCTATTTGTAGTCTCCCTACAACAGATACCATTTGGCCCTTTTGAAAGTATTTCTCTGCGAATTCCCCAGCTTTACCAAAGGCAACAACGTTAATAAAGTCAACATCTGGTTCACCTTCTCTTTGGAACTGGCGACGCACTGCTAATGCATAGTTTGCTACCGCTATAGGATTAGCACTTTGTGAATATCTTAATTCAGGATCTCTTGTCAATCTTCCCATCAAAATAACTTTATTCATTAATATAAGCTCCCTTCTGCAGTATTATTATATTACCTATTAGTCTTCTTCGTCTAAACGGACAGTTAAATATCTCATAACTTCATCCATAATACGAATTCTACTTTCAATCTCTGGCGGAACATCTCCCGCAGCATTAAATTGAACGAAGTAATAGAAGCCTTCTCTCTTCTTATCAATTTCATAAGCTAGTCTTCTTTTACCCCAATCGTCTTCTTTGGTTACTTCTCCACCAAATCTTACTATCAATTCTTTCACTTTGTCATAAGAAGCTGTCTTCTCTTCTTCTGTAAGTGTTGGATCAAAAACAATTCCTAATTCATAACTATACATGCTACACCTCCTTTTGGACTTTGGCCCTGTTTTTCACAGAGCAAGGGTCTATACTTACAATAAAATATCATATCACGTATTTTGTAAAAATACAAGCTTTTTACATAGCTTAACCCTCACATTTATATCTTATGTGAGGGTTAAAATCAAATTACGATTTATTGAAATTCTTCTTATTATTGTTGTGACTTTTGTATAATCTTTTTGACGCCTTTTTCAAATTTGGGCCTAGGTATCATAATCATATGATTACAAGTTTTACACCTAAGACGAAAGTCTGCACCCACACGCAAAACATCCCATTCCTTACCACCACATGGGTGCTTCTTTTTCATCTCTACTACATCACCAACATCATAACTCATTTGTAACCCTCCTTTGAAGTATAGGCATATTTTTATTTTTTATACAAATCTCCTATATTATTCTAATTCGCTCCCGCCCGCTGCCCATTCATCAAGTTGTCTCATAACCTCTTTGTAGGTTTCTTTTGATATATCTGGCAACTCACCTAATATCTTTTCCGCCTCATCAAAACCCTGTTTAATGGCTTTCTTAAGGGTATCTAGCTTACTTACATCCCCACCTGATATAGCCTTTGCAAAATCAACAATTCGGCCCGCCGTCTTAGCTACCCCAAATTCTCCATCTTCCGAAATAGCCTCCTGGGCTTCTAATCTTGTGGCTTCATCAATCTTAAGCTTAAAATTACCCGATAGGGCTGCCTCCACAGTGCCACCTTGCTTTTCTATTAAAGTTCTAATTAGGTTCTTAAAGTTTTCCATCCTTCTATTACTTTCATCAATCATTCTATTAATAGTGCTACGGTCTACCTTACCCGCTGTTGGTTTTTTATAAGTAACCTCTTCTTCTTTTTTTGTGCCTAATTCTAATGTTGCTGATGGTGCCTCAGTTTTGACTTCTTCTTTTGCACTGGCCTTACCTTCATTAGTATAGTCAACTGTATTATATACATTCTCCGTCCCTTGAGTTTTGTTTATTAACATATCTTTCCTCCTTGTCAAATATTATATTCATTTTATTATCCTATATATTATATCGGCAATTCCTTATATATCTTAAATAGTCATCTTATTTTGCACCATGCTTTAAGGCTTTTAATATTATATAATATGATATTTTATTTTACACTTACTTTCCAAATATAATAAGGAGGTGAAGCAATGTCATATCCAATAGAACTTAGAAATGTATCTAAAAGTTTCTATACAATGGATCAGGAACTTCTTGTGCTTGATGATTTAAGTTTCAAATTAAATAAAGGTGAAATCCTTGGTATATTAGGCCCTTCTGGGTGTGGTAAATCAACCATACTTAACCTACTTTCTTCATTAATAAGCCCTACTAGTGGCAAGATTAATATAAACGGTGATATAGGTTATATGTTCCAAAAAGATCATTTGTTAGAATGGCGAAATATCATAGATAATATCACAATTGGCCTTGAAATTCAAAAAAAGATTAATCAAGAGTCACTTTTAGAAATTGATTTGTTGTTAAAAAAATATGGCTTATGGAACTTTAAACACCATTACCCCCACCAACTTTCAGGGGGAATGAGGCAAAGGGTTGCTTTAATCCGCACACTGGCCACAAGTCCAGATATTTTGTTATTGGATGAGCCTTTTTCATCCCTGGACTACCAAACACGCCTACAGGTTAGTGATGATGTTTATAAGATAATAAGGGAAGAGGGTAAAGAGGCAATTCTTGTTACCCATGATATTTCAGAGGCAATTTCAATGGTTGATAGGGCAATAATACTAACCCATAGGCCTGCCAAGGTAAAGTCTATTCACAATATTAACCTTACAGTCCAAGGTGAGAAATCTCCCTTATCAGCCCGTAAGGCCCCTGAATTTAAGGATTATTTTAATATCTTATGGAAGGAGCTTGACTATAATGAATGAAAATCCTATCAGTAAAGAATATCTTGATTTTATTAAAGAAAAGCAAAAGAAAAAACGTTTAATCCTAATATGGCAAGTATCCCTCTTAATTATATTCTTATTTTCTTGGGAACTACTAGCCAGGCTTGGTATTATTAATACTTTTCTAGTTAGCAGTCCATCTGCAATTTATAAGCTGCTAATTGAATATATTAAAAATGGTAGCTTATTTAGGCATATTGGAATTTCCCTCTGGGAGACCATCCTAGGTTTTTCAATTGGAACTATCCTAGGTATTATAATAGCCATTATATTATGGTGGTCAGATACTATAGCAAGGATTTTGGATCCCTTTTTTGTTGTTCTAAATGCCCTGCCCAAAACAGCCCTAGCCCCCATTTTGATTGTATGGGCCGGTGCTGGTGTAAAAGGTATTGTAGTTATAGCTATTAGTATTTCACTCATTTCTACCATATTAGCTGCATATAATTATTTTATAAACGTTGATAAAGAAAAAATTAAAATGCTCCAAAGTTTTGGTGCTAGCAAATTTCAGATACTAACTAAACTAATCCTGCCAGCCAATGTAAAAAACATCATTAATATTGTCAAAATTAATATTGGCCTATCTTGGGTAGGTGTTATAGTTGGTGAATTCCTAGTTTCTAGATCTGGAATTGGTTATCTGATTGTTTATGGTGGCCAAGTATTTAGACTTGATTTGGTTATGATGGGAGTCTTTGTTTTGGCAATTTGTGCTTTATTAATGTATCAAGCTATTAACCTAATAGAAAAATTAATTAAGAGGTGAGCTAATATGAAAAGAATTAGAAGAGCTTTAGCTATTACCACAATAATTGCACTAGCTATTACTTCAACTGGGTGCACATCCATTAAGAAGAAGCGAAATCTTGAGAAAATAACCGTAGCTGAGGTTACCCACTCAGTCTTTTATGCCCCACAATATGTAGCTATAGAAAAAGGCTTTTTTGAAGAAGAAGGTCTTGAAATTGATTTAATAGGAGCTTATGGAGCAGATAAAACTATGGCTGCCCTATTATCAAATGAGGCACAAATTGGATTTATGGGACCAGAGGCTTCAATTTATGTTTATGGCCAAGGTAGCAAGGACTACGCCATTTCTTTTGCCCAGGTTACAAAGAGGGATGGAACCTTCCTAATGTCTAGAAATCCTGAACCTAACTTTACATTTGATAATCTAAAAGGCAAGGAAGTTATAGGTGGACGTAGGGGTGGCATGCCTGAAATGACATTAGAATATGTCCTAAAAAATAATGGCCTAACCATTGGCACTAATAGGGATGCTGGTGAAGTTAATGTGCGAACAGATATCCAGTTTGATGTTATGGCCGGAGCCTTTACTGGTGGTGAGGGAGATTATGTTACACTCTTTGAGCCGATGGCTACATCTACCCAAAAGGCGGGCACAGGTCACATTGTAGCCTCTATAGGGGCAGAATCTGGAGAAATCCCTTATACAGCCTACTGTGCCATGGAAAGCTATATAGATGCAAATCCTGATATAATACAAAGGTTTACTAACGCCATATATAAGGGCCAACAATATGTAAGGGATCATTCGGCCCAGGAAATTGCAGAAATTATCAATCCCCAGTTTATGGAGCTTGGTATGGATGAATTAATAGAAGTTATTGAACGCTATAAGGCAAACGATACTTGGTGCCAAGACCCCTTGCTTAAAGAAGAAAGCCTAGATAGGCTTATGGATGTTATGGAACTAGCAGGAGAATTAGAAGAACGTGTCCCATATGATAAAATTGTTACTAAAGAATTTGCCACTAAAGCAGTGAATGGGGACTGACCCCCCAACAATTCCGAATATACAGACTACTGTCCATTGTTTTTATTACGCAGGTTGCACCAACCTCTTGCTTAATAAAAATACAAACAAAACAAATAGGCAAGGCTATAGGATTATTTCTCTATAGCCTTGCCTATAATAGTTTTTTTGCTAGCTTAAGACAGAATTAGGACAGATTGCCATAAAATAAGCATCTGCCCTAATCATCTAAACCCTTGTATTGCTTAAAAGGCACCACCCAGATTTGAACTGGGGATAAAGGTGTTGCAGA
>JAAYSX010000081.1 GCA_012518255.1 Candidatus Epulonipiscium sp.
AAGAAAAAATATTATTAGAAATGAGAAACATCACAAAAATGTTCCCAGGCGTTGTAGCGCTTGATAATGTAAACTTCAAATTAGAAAAAGGAACTGTTCACTCTCTTATGGGAGAAAATGGTGCCGGAAAATCCACATTGATGAAAGTTTTATTTGGTATATATCATGAAGATGAGGGTGAGATTTACATAGAAGGGCAAAAAAACAATTTTGATAACCCTAAACAAGCTATGGAAAATGGGGTTTCCATGGTGCATCAGGAATTAAACCAAGTAATGAAAACAGATGTGGCAGACAATATGTTACTAGGTAGATACCCTAAAAAAGGCTTATTTGTTGATCAAGCTAAAATGTATAAGTATTGCGAGGATGTATTTGAAGATCTAGGGATAGATATTAATCCAAGGGAAATAACTGAGAACCTATCTGTTGCTCAAAGGCAACTAGTAGAAATAGCAAAGGCAGTTTCCTATGATGCAAAAATCCTAGTTCTAGATGAGCCAACCTCATCATTAACAGACCAGGAAGTAGAGATTCTCTTCAATATTATAGATAAGCTAAGAGACCGTGGTGTTGGAATTATATATATATCTCATAAAATGGATGAAATTCTTAGAATATCAGATGAAGTAACTATAATGAGAGATGGTCAGTGGATTGCAACAGAACCTGCAAAGGACTTAACAACAGATAGAATCATCGCACTTATGGTAGGTAGGACAGTTGATAATGTTTATCCACCAAAAACAAACAAACCTGGGGAAGTTATAATGGAAGTCAGTAATCTTACAGGCATGTATGAGCCAACAATAAAGAATGCAAGCTTTGAACTAAGGCAGGGAGAAATCTTAGGTGTAGCAGGATTAGTTGGTTCAAGGAGAACAGAACTTATAGAAACAATCTTTGGAATAAGAACCAAGGAAAGTGGACAAATAAAGTTAAATGGGAAGGTAATTGAAAATAAAAACTCTGTAGATGCCATAGAAAATGGTTTTGCCTTAGTTACAGAAGAAAGACGTTCCACAGGGATATTTCCAATGGAAACAATACAGTTTAACTCAATTATAGCTAATACAGAATCTTACAAGAAGGGCTTATTATTAGATGATAAATCAATGATAAGGGATACAGAAGAAGTTATAAAATCAATGAATGTTAGAACACCAAGTAGAAAAACCCAAATAAGATCATTATCAGGTGGTAACCAGCAGAAGGTTATATTAGGAAGATGGCTACTTACTTCACCGGAAGTATTACTATTAGACGAACCTACAAGGGGTATTGACGTAGGTGCTAAATATGAAATATATCAATTGATTATTGATTTAGCAAATCAAGGTAAGAGCATTATAGTAGTATCATCTGAGATGCCGGAGTTATTTGGTATATGTGATAGGATTCTTGTTATGAGTGATGGTCATGTAGCTGGTATTGATGATGTTGAAAACCTGGATCAGGAAAAAGTTATGACTCTTGCAACTAAATACTTATAAGAGGTGGGAAACAATGGAAAAGAAATTAAATAAAAATAATATTAAAGAATTTTTAATTGAAAATGGCCTGATTATTGTTATGCTTATTCTTATAGCAATTATTATCATAAAAGAGCCTAAATTTGTTAACTATAAGAATGCTATTAACATACTTAATCAAGCTTCAACTAAGCTTATAATGGCGTTAGGGGTTGGTGGCCTAATTGTACTTGCAGGAACTGATCTTTCTGCTGGTAGGGCCTTAGGTATGACAGCAGCTGTATCAACAGCAATGCTACAATCTGCAGATTATGCGCAAAGATATTTTCCAGAAATGGCAGAAATGCCAATTATAGTTGGTTTTTTAGCGGCTATAGCAGTTGGTGGACTAATTGGCCTATTTAATGGTATTGGGGTTGCAAAGTTAAAACTTCATGCCTTTATTGCAACACTAGGTACACAGCTTATTTTATACGGTTTATTACAGGCATTTATTAATGCATCCCCATGGGGAGCCCAGCCACTGGGTGGCTTTAAAGATTCATATATTAAACTAGTTCTTGGGAGTGTTAAAATCGGAAAATTTGAACTTCCCTACCTAATAATATATGCAGCTATTGCATCTGCAGTCATGTGGGTTATTTGGAACAAAACTACACTAGGTAAAAATATGTTTGCTATAGGTGGTAATAAGGAAGCTGCAGCAGTATCAGGTATTAATGTTGACAAGAATATCATAATTATATTTGTTATTTCAGGTATTATGTATGGTATTGCAGGTTTCTTAGAAGGGCCAAGAATTGGTAATGCAACTATTACAACAGGTACAAACTATGACCTTGATGCTATTGCAGCCTGTGTAATTGGTGGGGTATCATTCTCAGGTGGGGTTGGTACCATAACAGGAATTATCCTAGGTTCAATACTACTTCAGGTTATTAACTATGGGCTTTTATTTATTGGGGTTCAAACTTACTGGCAAATAGTTATTAAGGGTGCCTTAATTATATTAGCAGTAGCTTTAGACACTAGAAAATACTTACAAAAGAAATAAGAGGTAACTATGATTAAAAAAACTACACACTTCAATATGGATGCAATTACAATAGAAAATGATAAAATAAGAGTTACTACATTGCCAGAACATGGATTTAAGGTAGCTTCTATATATCATAAGGAAAAGGATTTTGAATTTTTATTCCAGCCAAGTAATAAGGAATACAAGAAGGCCTATCATGGAGCGGATTTTAGCAAATACGATACATCAGGACTTGATGATTGTGTGCCATCTATAGATCCATGTAAATATTTGGATACGGATATTGATTTAGTAGATCACGGAGATGTGTGGAGTATACCTTGGGATGTAAAACATACAAAGGGGAAGCTTGAGGGAGAGGTAGAACTTCCCTCCCTTCCTCTTTTGTTTTCCAGGGCAATTACTCTAGATGAAGAATCTATTATTTTCAATTATAGAGTTAAGAATTTATCGGGAGAGGATGTTGCTTACTTATGGACACTTCATGGATTAAATTGTTATAATGAAAATACTAGGCTTGAGTTTCCTGAAGATCTAAGGAACTATATAAACGTACAAAATGATGAAGTATGGAATTTTGATATAAGAAACCTTAAAGACTATCCAAAAAACCATACATTTAAGTATTATTTTACAGATGAGATTAAAGAGGGTTGGGCCTTACTAGATTACAGGGATAAAAGAGTCAAATATAAAGTTAACTTTGACCCAAGGGATAATCCTTATTTAGGAATTTGGTTAACTACAGGAGGCTTCAAAGAAGAAAATAATGTTGCCATAGAACCTTGTAATGGTTTTTATGATACACTAGAGAGGGCGGTAGATAATAAGAAGGTTAAGTATGTGAGGGCAAATGATTGTGATTTTTGGCAAGTAAAAATTGACATAATAGATTATTAAGGAGCAGATAAATGATTGATAGCTTGATTACTGATTTTATAAATCTTTATGGTGATAATGACAGTGAAATTAAAAAATTCTTTTCTCCAAGCAGGATTAATATTATAGGTGAGCATATAGATTATTTGGGGGGGAAGGTCTTCCCTTGTGCAATTGAAATAGGTACCTATGGTATAGCTAGAAAGAATGATGACAACCTTATAAGACTTGCAAGTAAGAATATGGACTTAAAAGGGGAGATATCCCTAGATGAATTAGTTTATAAGGATGAAAATGATTGGATGAACTACCCTGTAGGAGTAGTTAAATATATAGAGGAAGAAGGAAATAACATTGGAGGCTTAGATATTCTAATATACGGGAACATTCCTAATGGATCTGGACTTTCCTCATCTTCTAGTTTGGAGCTTTTAATTGGTGAAATCGTAAATGTATTTTATAATGATGGTAAGATTGATAAACTAGACTTAGTAAAGATTGGTAAGAGAACAGAAAATGAATTTATTGGGGTTAATACAGGTATAATGGACCAGTTTATTATTGGCCTTGGTAAGAAGGACCATGCCATGCTAATTGATACTAATAGTTTAGATTATGAATATTATAACTTTGACCTTAAAGATAATAAAATAGTAATACTAAATACTAATAAGAGAAGAGAACTCAAGGATTCAAAGTATAACGAAAGAAGGTCTGAGTGTGATAAGGCCTTAGAAATCCTTAAAAAACATAAGGAAGGCATCGAAAACATTTGTGATTTAGGAAAGGATGACCTTCACTTACTTGAACATATAGAAGAAGAGAATATTAGGAATAGGGCAATGCATGCTATTATGGAAAATATTAGGGTTAAGAAGGCAGCAGTAGCCCTTGAAAAAGGAGATATTGAGGAACTAGGCAAGTTACTTGTGGAGTCTAACGATTCATTAAGGGATTTATATGAGGTAACAGGTCCCCACCTAGATGCCATAACCAAATATTCTAATGAGTTCCAAGGATGTTTAGGAGCTAGAATGACAGGGGCTGGATTTGGTGGATGCGGAATTGCAATAGTTAAGGAAGATATGGTAGATGAATTCATTGACTATGTATCACCTAAATACGAAAAAGAAACAGGTATTAGGGCCGAATTTATAAGCTCAAATGTAGGTAATGGGGTTGCCGAAATAAGCTAATAAAAGATAAGAGGTAGGTAATGAAAAAAACAGCGTTTATTTTGATGGTGTTAACAGTCTTGTCTAAGGTAATTGGATTTGCAAGGGAGCTTACACTTTCATATTTTTATGGGGCATCTAGTATTACAGATGCCTACTTAATATCAATTACAATACCAAGCGTAATATTTGGTTTCATTGGGGTGGGAATAGGTACAGGCTTTATACCCATGTACAGTAAAATAGAGCAAATAGAAGGAAGTGAAAAGGCAAATAGATATACTAATAATCTAATAAATATCCTTATAGTTTTATGTGGTATATTATTTGTATTTGGCCTTATATTTGCCAGGCCTATTGTAAGGGTGTTTGCCCGGGGATTTGAGGGGGAAACCCTAGAACTAGCCGTTAAATTTACTAGAATAAGTTTAATGGGAGTATTTTTTACAGTTATGATCCATGTATTTAACGGATTTTTGCAGTTGAAGGATAATTATGTAGTGCCAGCCCTAATGGGCTTTCCTATGAATTTCTTTACCATATTATTTATTATACTAAGCTCAGGCGGTAATATAAACTTGCTAGCCATAGGAACTGTTGTTGCAGCAGCATCCCAGGTTATAATTCTACTGCCCTTCGCCTATAAAAAGGGCTACAAGTATAAGCCGGTTTTTAATATAAGAGACAAGCATATAAGGAAGATGGTTTATATAGCTTTGCCAGTTATAATTGGTGCTTCGGTTAATCAAATTAATGTGTTAGTAGACAGGAGCATAGCATCTGGTGTAGCAAGTGGGGGTATAACTGCCCTTAACTATGCTAACAAAATTAATGATTTTGTCCAGGGGATATTCGTAGTGTCTATTACTACAGCCCTATATCCTATGATTTCAAAAATGGCGGCAGAAGATAATATAGATGGTCTTAAGGATTCAGTGTCTGAGGCAGTTAGTGCCACAAACCTATTGCTTGTGCCTGCTACTGTGGGGGCTATGATATTTGCAGAACCAGTGGTTGCCCTTTTATTTGGTAGGGGACAGTTTGATGATAGGGCCTTATCCATGACTTCAATTGCCTTATTTTATTATGCTATAGGCATGGTGGCATTTGGACTTAGGGCAGTTCTGGCAAGGGCATTTTATGCAGTACAAGATACAAAAACTCCAGCCATAAATGCTGCAATTGCCGTAGTACTTAATATTATTTTAAACGTTATCCTATCCAAGGTTATGGGAATAGGAGGATTGGCCCTTGCAACAAGTATCTCTGCAATTTTTGGAGTTATACTCTTATTCTTTAGCTACAGGAAAAAGCTAGGTGCCTTTGGAATGAAAAGTATGCTTGTATCCTTTATAAAGATAACAGCATCGTCTTTGATCATGGGTATATTAGCTAAGCTTACCTTTAATTTAGTTAGTAATAATCTTAGCCAAAACCTATCCTTAATGATTTCTATAGCAGTAGGATTTCTGGTATATATAGTATCAATTTATCTTATGAAGGTAGAAGAAGTGGAAGTTATTATTAATATGTTTAAGGGTAAAATAAAAAGTAAATAAAAGTAGATAAAAAGCAAAATAGCAAATAAATCATTGTATTTATTTGCTATTTTTTGCTATAATTATAGTAAGAATTTGGCGACAATTAAGACAAAAAAATTTTATTTGATTTACTTTAGGACACGTGTCCTTTTATCTAGGGCAATATGTTGTATAATATAAGAGAAAAGAGATGGTATATGTGACTAATAACCAGATAAATATAGATGACACATTTGGATACAGGATTCCCAATAGTATAATAGATGAAGTATCTATCAAACGTTATAGGAAGGGAGAAACACTGTTTACAACAGGTGATCCAGTAGAATATCTATATATTATCCAGTCTGGAATGGTACAAATATTCGAAGAGAAGCCTTCAGGAGATACGGGTAGGGTTGTAATTCTCCAAGAAGGTGAATTAATAGGAGAGATGGAGGTAATATCTAGCTATAAAAAATTAATTTACAGTGCAGAGATTGCAAAAGATGACACAGAAATTATTAGGATACCACCACAGGCCTTTAATAAATGGCTAGAAATGGACCAAGAATTTTGCCTTAAGGTTGTAAGAATGCTTTCTGATAAAATGTATGAAACGGCCTTTTGGCTTAATCAATATTCAGGGAAAGATTCCTTGACTACAGTTATGAACTATATATATGAAACATCAAGGAGGCCTTTAGAAAAGCAAAAAGTATTTCGCAATATAGACACTAGGCTTAAAATTGCAGAAAGTTGTAGACTTAGCGAAAGAACAGTAAATAGGAGGGTATCAGAACTAGCTGACAAGGGAGTTATCTCAATCCACTGCGGCAAAATACAAATTACAAGAAAACAACTACAAAAATTAAAGGAGATGATTGAAAATGAAAAAGGTAATATTGGATTGTGATCCGGGACATGATGACGCAATTGCTATGCTACTTGCAACCAGGGCTGATAATATAGACCTAATTGGGGTTACAACAGTAGCTGGAAATAGTGAATTACATCATACAGTAAACAATGCCTTAAGAGTTCTTAATTATGCGGATGTGTATGATATTCCCGTATATGCTGGATGTTCTAAGCCTATGATGAGAGATCTTTATAGGTTAACTGGAGCAGTTATCCACGGTGAAGATGGACTTGGTGGGCCTGAAATTCCCGCCCCAACTCAAAAGCCTGAAGAAAAGCATGCTGTTGATTACTTAGTGGATACCCTAATGGAATCTGAAGAAAAAATAACCTTGGTAGCAGTAGGTCCTTTAACAAATGTTGCTATGGCAATGATTAAGGAACCTAGAATTAAAGATAAGATTGATAAGCTTATTATTATGGGTGGTGCTATTATTGAACCAGGTAATATTACCTCTGCAGCAGAGTTTAATATCTACGTAGATCCAGAAGCAGCTAAAGTAGTTTTCAATAGTGGTGTGGAAATATACCTAAACACATTAGATGTTACTATGAAGGCAGTATTTTTAGAAAAAGATATTAATGAAATGGTAAAAAGTGATAATAAGATTTCCAAAATAGTAGGAGAGTTATTAATATTCTTTGCTGGAACCCATGTGGAGCATTTTGGATTTTTAGCTTGCCCTATTCATGATGCCTTATGTATTGGTCAGATAATTGATCCTACACTTCTTAGCCATAAAAAAGTATTTTGTGATGTAAGTTTGCACGATGAACTAACTTTAGGAGAAACTGTAGCTGATCTGTGGAATATTACTGGAAAAGAGCCAAATATTTATATGGCAACAGATGTAGATGTGGATAAATTCAAAACTATGATTAAAACACATATGGAAAAACCATACATTTCTAAACAAATATAAAATTAAGACTACAATGAAAGGGGAATAATTATGAAAAAGATTTTAGCTATTTTACTATCACTTACTCTAGCAGTTACTGTATTAGCGGGATGTGGACAAAAGGCAGCGGAAACAGATGGGGAGATGGGCGAACAAGCAGGAGAAACAGGTGAAGTATCAGGTGAAGATTATAAGGCTGTTTGCTTGCTTAATGGAAACCTAGGTGATAAGTCATTCTTTGATTCTGCCAATAATGGTATGAAGTTACTTGAAGAAGAGCTTGGAATCGAAGCAAAAGTAATAGAAATGGGATTTGATAATACTAAATGGAAGCCAGCACTTCTAGAGGTTTCAGAGCAGGACTGGGATATTATTATTGTTGGAACATGGCAGATGCAAGAAGTTCTTGAAGAAATTGCTGTAGAGTTTCCAGACAAAAGATATATCTTATTTGACTCAGAAGTAGATAACTCAGATGGAGAGTTTGATAATATCCACTCAATTATGTATAAGCAAAACCATGGTGCCTATCTTGCAGGGATTGTAGCAGGGGAACTTGCAGCAGAAGGATCTAATAAGGCAGGTATAGTTGGTGGAATGGATATACCAGTTATTAATGACTTTATGGTAGGTTATATGGCTGGTGCTAAAGATGTTAATCCAGATGTAAAAATACTTACAAACTATATTGGAGACTTTGATGATACTGCAAAAGCCAAAGAAATGGCCCTAAGTCAGTACAATCAAGGAGCAGAGGTTGTATTTGGTGTAGCAGCCCAGGCAGGACTTGGTGTTATAGATGCAGCCAAAGAAAAATCCAGTCTTACTATAGGTGTAGATGCAGATCAATCAGCAACTTTTACAGGAATTGATGATGCAAAAGAAAACGCAATTGTAACTTCAGTTCTAAAAAATATTGACGTTTCTATTTTAAGGGCGGTTGAAGCTCATATGAAGGGTGATTTAGAATTTGGTATAACAGATACAGTTGGTATACCAGAAGGAGCAGTAGGAATAGTTAAAAACCAAGTTTACAAATCAACAATTCCTCTAGAAATTCAAGATAAGGTAGATGAAGCAGAAGAAAAAATCGCAAGTGGTGAAATTGAAGTACCATCAGCATTTGATATGACGTCCGATGAAATAAAAGAATTAAGAGACTCTATGCAGTAAGAGGAGTTAAAGCGAAGGAAGTTATTAACTTCCTTCCTTTACTATTAAACAAGTTTTCCAGGAGGAGGGGTATAAGTGGAAACAGTTCTTGAAATGAATGGTATAAGTAAAGTATATCCCAATGGAGTTTATGCAAATAAGGATGTGGATTTTTCAGTAAGAAAAGGAGAAATACATGCCCTAGTAGGTGAAAATGGTGCAGGGAAAAGTACCCTTATGAAAATTCTATTTGGACTTGAGCAGGCT
>JAAYSX010000082.1 GCA_012518255.1 Candidatus Epulonipiscium sp.
CAGACTGGCTGCTTAGATTGGTCTGCTTTCTTAGTTCTTCTAAGGTTCTTAGTCCCTCATCCTTAAGCTGGTCTATTTTCTCTGATGTGGAGTTTAAGTTTTCTATAAAGTCCTCATTTTCCATAAGAAGGGCGCCAAGCTGGGATATGGATATATGGCCTTTTTCTGTTTCTATGGCTTGATCTGATGCGCCGTGGGATATATCTTCCATAACTTTAGCTACTTCATTGGCTGCCGTGGCAGATTGCTGGCTAGTTGCTGTAAGTTCCTCTGATGAGGCTGCTAGCTGCTGGCAAGCTTCTAAAATATTTTTTATAATATCCTTTATGGAATCTTGCATAGTAGAGATTGCCCTTGAGATTTCTCCTAACTCACTATTTTGCTTGGTTAAATCTTCTGGTATATCCTTTGAAAAATCTCCCTTTGCCATAAAGGCTACTTGCTCTTTTAGTTTATTTATAACTCTTATAACCTGATTAGATAGGGTAAATAGTATGAAAGTTAGTATTATAAAAACAAAGAGACCTGATGAGATAATAGATAATATGCCTTTATTTATGGCTGCTTGTACATTTTCCATGGAGTAGCCTATACTAATGGCCCCAATATTTTTACCATTTATAAGGGCTGGAATATTTACGCTATAAACATTGATATCTTCTGCCTCATAGTATCTTTTGCTTGCGTGTGGGGTTTCCTTAAAGGCAGCAGAATAAAGGCCTGGGTCATCAGTAAGGGAAAGACCGATCCTTTCCTTATCACTGTGGCCTATAACTTCTACATCTTTATTTACCAAAAGTGCGTAAGCAACATCTTCGCTTGATGCTATTTCCTCAAGCAGGGTTTGATAATCCAGTCTATCTGTAATTTGCTGTATATTATCTGCTAGGATTCCTATTTGTATAAAACCGTTTTTATTATCTCTTATGTAACCATATTTGTAATAATCTTCTGTGACTAGGTTTTGCCTTATATCTTCCATAAGTTCTGTTTGGTTCATTGTATTAAATATGTAGGGGTTTGTTCCTTCTTCCGCCTTATAGCCCAAAAATTCATCAATGTTAGAGTGGATGATTGTTCCTGTATTATCATAATAATTTAACTCGTCAATACCTAATTCCTTAGCTAAAAATTTAATTTGTGTATTATCTAATTCTTTACTATATTGCTTAATAATATTGCCAGATAGTCTAATCTTATCTTCGAGTTGGTTATTTATAGCTCCAATAGAAAATGAGTTGTCCTCTAATCTATTGAGGAATTCGGTTGACTGCTTAAGCCCGGTAGCTTCCATCTCTTCAAGGAGACTTTTCCTAGTGTAATAGGAAGAAGTAAAACCTATTATTGTTATACCCATTAAAACCACAGATAGGGGTATAATTATTAGTTTAATTTTAATAGAACTATTCTTATTTTTTGCCATAATAAACCTCCGTGTGAATGATTTATTATTACCATATCATTCACACAGAGGTTGTCAATAAACTAATTATAGAAAAAGGTTAAATTTTGAATATACTTACCCTTTCATTAAGTTCTTCAGCAAGTTTTGCTAAATCATCGCTTGAATTTGCGATTTCTTCTGTTGATGCTGTCTGTTCTTCCACTGATGCAGAGGCTTCTTGGCTACCTGCAGCATTTTGCTCAGATATAGCTGATAACTGCTCCATAATATTTACAATTTCTTCTTTTTGCCTAGCCATATCATCACTTGATTTATTAACAAAATCTATAACTTCTTTCATATCATCTATGGCCTGGGCAATTCCATCGAACTGGTTGCTAGTTGTAGTTACATGTGCGGATTGCTGGGCAATGACTTCAGCCCCTGTTTTCATGGTTTCAACTGCACTTGCGGTTTTTTGTGTTAGTTCATTAATAATACTATTAATTTCTCCGGTAAATTCAGTTGATTGATCAGCAAGTTGTTTGATTTCATTGGCAACAACTGCAAATCCGCGCCCGGCTTCGCCAG
>JAAYSX010000083.1 GCA_012518255.1 Candidatus Epulonipiscium sp.
TTATGAATTGAGTTCTTCTAGCACTTCATATATATCTCTTTTATCTCTGGCTGTTGAGTGGTATCTTCCAAAGAGTAGTAGTTGGTGGTGGGCCTGTGCCCATTGTTCACTTGGTATTAGCTCCATTAGTGCTTTTTCTACCTCTAATACGCTGGCATCTTCTGCTACCCATTTTAATCTTTTACTTACTCTTTCAACATGGGTATCTACTGCTATGGCTGGGATTCCAAATCCTTCGGCCAGGACTACATTGGCTGTTTTTCTGCCAACTCCAGGTAGGGTCATTAGCTCTTCCCTGGTCTTTGGAACTTTGCCACCGAATTCTTCTACTAGCTTTTTTGAGGTTTCAATAATAAATTTACTTTTATTCTTGTAAAGTCCTATGGTCTTTAAGTGGTCCATAACATCTTCTCTACTTGCCCTGGCTAGTTCATGGGCTGTTGGGTAACTTTCAAATAACTTAGGTGTTACCTTATTAACTGAGATATCTGTGGCCTGGGCTGATAGTATTACTGCTATTAAAAGCTGGAACTTACTTTCGTAATTTAGTTCTGATTTGGGTTTCGGGTATACTTTGGATAAAATATCTAGTACTTCTTCTACGCTTAGCAAGTGCCTTTCTCCTTTAGATTTCTACTTCCTGGTTTAACAAGCTCAATTTTGCCTTCCTTGCATAGTGGACATTCATCTTCTTCCCATGCTTCTACTTTAACGGTTAAGGTAGTATCAAGTTTAACTCCAAAGTCTGCTGATCCGTTGCTACGATCTACAAGTACTGCTACTCCTACAACTTCGCTGCCTTGCTCTTTAACAATATCAATAACTTCTTGAACTGATCCTCCTGTTGTAATAACGTCTTCTGCTACAACTACCCTTGATCCTTTAGGAAGTTCAAAGCCTCGGCGAAAGGTCATTTTGCCTTCTTCTCTTTCGGCAAACATATTTTTAACTCCTAGTTGCCTTGCCAGTTCGTATCCTATAATTATACCGCCTACAGCTGGTGCAACAACATAATCTATGTTTTTATCCTTATAGTTTTCGGCTAAGATTCCCATAAGTTCTTGTGTGTAGTTTGGATATTGCTGGATTTTTGCACACTGCATATATTGGTTTGAATGCTTGCCTGATGTTAGTAAAAAATGCCCGTCCATAAGTACATCTGTTTTTTTAAATATTTCTATTACTCTTTCTTCATTAGCCATGGTGTTTTCCTCCAATTTATATTTATCCTTTAAATGCATCTTGAATTTCTTTTATGGTTTTAAAGCCATGTTTATTCATATAATTAATAAGTTCTTCTTTAATATCTATACAAGCTCTTGGATTAGCAAAACTTGCTGTTCCTACTGATATTGCATCTGCACCTGCTAGTATAAATTCTGCAGCGTCCTCTCCTGTCATAATTCCTCCAAGGCCTATAATTGGCAAATCTACTGCCTGGGCTACTTGGTAAACCATTCTTACTGCTACTGGTTTTATGGCAGGTCCTGAAAAACCACCTATCTTATTAGCTAGTACAGCTTTCTTACTATTAACATCTATCTTCATTCCCACCAAGGTGTTAATAAGGGAAAGGCCATCAGCCCCTGCCTCTGCTACTGCCTGAGCTATTTCTACTATATCTGTTACATTGGGGCTTAGCTTAACTATAAGTGGCTGCCTTGAATGTGCTTTAACTTCACGGGTTACTTTAGCTGCCATTTCTGGGCTTGTCCCAAAGCCTATTCCGCCTTCCTTAACATTGGGGCAGGAAATATTAAGCTCTAAAAGATCAACATTTGTATCTGCTAGCTTTTCTACTACTTCACAGTAATCTTCTATGGTCCTACCTGCTATGTTTACAATTATCTTGGTTCCTGATTTTTCTAGGTAGGGTAGGTCATGCTCTATAAAGTAATCTACTCCTGGGTTTTGAAGGCCTACTGCATTAAGCATGCCACCATAGGTTTCTGCAACCCTTGGTGTTGGATTGCCTTCCCAGGGAACATTAGCAATACCTTTAACTATAACCCCTCCTAGCTCTGATAGGTCCATAAACTGAGCAAATTCTCTAGGGGCAAAGGTACCTGATGCGGTTGTAATTGGATTTTTTAGTGTAACCCCTGCTATGTCTACGCTAAGATCTAGTTTATTATTCATCCCATATCACATCACTTCCCATAAATACTGGCCCATCTGTACATGTTTTCTTATATGACCATCCATCCTTATTTCCACTGTCTTTTTTCTTACATACGCAGCCTACACATACACCTATACCACATGCCATTCTTTCTTCAAGTGATACTTGAACAGGTATATCTTTTTCCTGGCACCAGGAATTCAGAGCTTTTAGCATGGGTTTAGGACCACAGCTATATGCCATGTCTATCTTTATATCCTCCTGCTTGAGTATATCTAAAACATTACCCTTGCTTCCATGTTTACCACTTTCGGTTGCTACATATACCTTAGCTCCGTATTTCTCAAAATCTTCTATAAGGTAAGGCTCATCCCTAAAGCCTAGCACAACTGTAACATTCCCTTTAAGTCTTTTGCTAAGTTCAAGTAGGGGAGGAACCCCAACACCACCACCTACAAGCAGGTGTTCTCTATGATCACCACTAATATCAAATCCATTACCTATAGGACCACTTACCTGGATTTCATCTTCTCTTTTAAGTTTGGCAAACTGGCCTGTGCCATCCCCAACTACCTGGTAGACTACCCTAATGGTTTCTTCTTTACTGTCTACTTCACAGATGCTAATAGGTCTAGGTAATATTGTGTGCTTCTCCTTTGGATATAGATTAATAAATTGTCCTGGCATCTCTACTGAATTAGCTATATTTGGCGCCTTAATAAACATAGAATATATATCCTTAGCTATCTGATCATTACTTATGACTACACCGTTTTCTAATTTTGCACCCATATTATACCTCCTATAATATTCTTTGAAGATCTTCTTTCATTGCAATTACTGCTGCCCTTGAGGCTTTGGCAAATTCTTTTTCGCTAAATTCTGTACTGCTTTTGTATGATGCTATAATTCCTCTTGATGAGTTTACAATAGCTCCAAGGCCGTCTTTATTAAAGCATCCTTGTAGTTTTTCAGCATCTGCACCTTGTGCACCATAACCTGGTACTAGGAAATATGTGTTTGGCATAAGTTTTCTAATTTGGGCTGCTTCTTCTGGGTAGGTTGCTCCTACAACTGCACCTATCTTGCTATAGCCTAGTTCTCCCATAGCTTCCTCGCCCCAGTCTGCTACAAGTTTTGCAACTTTTTCATATACTTTTTCATTATCTTTACCTACAATAAGGTCCTGGATTTGACCACCATGTGGATTACTTGTCTTAACTAGTACAAACATACCTTTGTCAAGATTATTGCAGTTATCTATAAATGGTTCTATAGCATCATAGCCCATATATGGATTTAAGGTTACTGAGTCAGCCCCCCAGATATCATACTTTTCGCCTTCAATATCTGTTATTCCTATATGGCTGGAGTAGGCTGCTGCTGTTGATGCAATATCCCCCCTTTTAATATCTCCTATTACAACTAAGCCCTTGGACTTAGCATATTCTACAGTCTTAATATAGGTTTCAATACCTGCTAATCCGTAGTTTTCATACATAGCTATTTGAGGTTTTACTGCAGGAATTAGGTCATAAGTACTATCTATTATTTGCTTATTAAACTCTAGGAACATTTGGGCCACTGCCTTTGGCGTTTTACCATGTTTTTCAATCATTTCCTTAACAAGATATTCTGGCATCATTGCATATGTTGGATCTAGTCCTACCACCGTTGGATTTTCTTTTTCTTTAATTCCCTTAATTAGTCTGTCAATCATTGTAAACTCCTCCTTATTTGTATGTATACATGGATATTATAGCTTTTTTATTGTAGAAAACTCATTAAAAAAAGCAATAAATAGATTGATTATTCAATCCACTTATTGCCCTTAAAAATCCCGTAATGGGTTAATTATTGTTTTATTACCAAAAGCATTCCTTAATGGCCTCACGGGACCAGTTTAAAGGCATTTATTTATTTGGTTTATTGGTAAATCCTAAGAAAGCATAGCATGTATTTAAGTAAGTGTCAACACTAATTAGCCTTGTAATTACTTATATTAACAAATACTCCTATATATCTTCTTTCCTTATGGTTTTAAAGTCTTTTTCATCTAAGTCTATATTATTTTGCAAAGCAGTAGCAATTCGGTTCATTTGGTTGGCTAGAATAGATTCATATATATTTCTTACTCCCCTGGCATTGCCAAAGTAAGGGTCCTGGCTTTTCTCCTCTATTAAATCTTTGGCTTTTTTGTATCCTCCATCCTCCATATATAATCCGTCCTTATTAATCATAGCTTTTAGGATTTCTAGCATTTCATCGGCTGTATAATCTTCAAAAATTATCTCTGTATTAATCCTACTTTTAAAGCCTGGATTGCTTGCCAAAAGTTCATCCATTTCATCATTATAGCCTGCTAAAATAACTAATAGCTTATCCCGGTTATTTTCCATTTCTGCAATAAGTGTATCTATTGCTTCTTTACCAAAGCTATCATTCTCTCCTTGACTTAATGCATAGGCCTCATCTATAAACAGTATGCCTCCTAGGGATTTAGCTACTACTTCCTTTACCTGGGATGCTGTATGTCCTTGATACTGGCCTACTAGATCAGCCCTAGTTACCTCTATAAATACATCACCCCGTTTTAGTATACCTAGGGCCTTATAGATATTTCCCATAATCCTTGCAACTGTTGTTTTACCTGTTCCTGGGTTACCCTTAAATATCATATGCATTGATTGTTTCCTATTTGAACCTAAGGATATCCCCCTTGCCTGCATTTCCTGCTCTACCATTAGCTGGTTTACCTTGCTATTAACAGTATCCTTAACCTGTTTTAAACCTGTTAGGCTATTAAGTTCTTCTAGGCTTTCTCTTATTATTTGATTTGAATCCTTACTTTCTTCTTGGATAAAATCTACTGCCCTTAGCTGCATCATATCCTCAAGAGAGTAGTTCCCCCTATTATCAGCTGCCAGCCTACTTGCTAGGTTCCTATGGGCAGTATTAATCAGCTCCCTTATAAATCTTGCATTTCCAAACTTCTCATCTATACGTTCCTTGTGGATACATTGTATAATTGCATCCCTAGCTTCTTCTACTATTATAAATCCTTTTTCCTCTGCTATCTTATCAGCTATTTCAAGAAGTTCCTCATCACTATAATCTGGTATATTAATTTTTATATTAATCCTTGACTCTATTCCTGGATTGGCATTTAGAAGTTCTTTCATTTCTTTTTCATACCCTGCTAAAATTATAGTAATCTTCCCCCTATAATCTTCCATGGACTTCATGATTACTTCCAGAGCCTGCCTACCAAAGTCTTTTGGATCGTCCTTATTATATAAGGTATAGGCCTCATCTATAAAGAGAACCCCTCCCATTGCATCGGCTATAATATTCCTGGTGTTCTTTTCTGTTGCACCAATATATTCACCAACTAAATCTGACTTATCAACTTCTATAAAATGATCACTTTCTGTAATCCCAAGTAGGTGTAAAGTTTTTGCTAGTGTACGGGCTACTGTTGTCTTACCTGTTCCTGGATTACCTGTAAGCATAAAGTTGTAAGCACTTTTACCACTTTCTATTTGCAATAGTTCGTTTCTTTGCTTGTCTAGCTGGATTTGGTTGGCAAAGGATGCAATATGCTGCTTAACCTCTTCCATCCCAACAAATTTTTCGAATTCCTTTTCTATTTCCCTAGGTAGTCTTGCTACATTTTTTCCCCTATCTTCCTTTACATTATTCTCCCTTACATTATTAGGTCTAGTAGAAGGCTCCCTGGTGACTAGCTTAGGATTTTCTATAAGTTCCAGAAGATTATTAGCATTTGTAATATCTCCTTGCGGGAAGTATCTTATTAACTTGCGGCAAAGTCTCTTACTTTTCTTAGTATCTCCGCTTTTATAATAGTTCAATGCCAAATCGTAAACGCTTTCTTCATCATACATAAGGTCTGCCAGCTCTTCTAGTAAATTAATATATTCCTCATTTGATGAATCAAACCTTTTATAGTATTTGCTTTGTAGTTTCTTGACCTTGTAGGGATCTATTTCATTTTCACTTAGATAGTCTACTGCTATTTTACATGCCTCCCTATCACCAATAGTTAATCCTAAGTCATAGGTAATCCTGGCTATTTGCTCATCCATCTGTGATATCTGTGATAATCTCTTTATAGACTCCATAGCCTTAGCCATATATGATTTGGCAAAGTAGGTTTCATAAAAAAGCCATAGTAACTTGGTATCTTCTATTTCTTCTATTAATAATGAATCCATTATTTCTATAGCTTTTTGAAGTTCTCCCTTATCTACATAATCTTGAA
>JAAYSX010000084.1 GCA_012518255.1 Candidatus Epulonipiscium sp.
AAAAAAACAGGTACAACTCCTAGTCAAGGACCTACAAAGAAAAAGTAAAATTCCTTTATTTATGGGGGTTGACGAAGAAGGTGGCATAGTTAGTCGTATTTCATCTAATCCAGAAATGGGATTTGATGAAATAGATACAGCATATGAGATAGGCCAAGAAGGAGATAAATCCAAAGCCTATGATACAGGTTTGCAACTAGGACTTATGTTAAGGCAGTTAGGGTTTAATATGAACTTTGCACCTGTGGCAGATATATGGAGCAATCCAGACAATACAGTTATAGGAGAAAGAAGCTTCGGAAATGATCCAGAAACAGTTAGTAAAATGGTAAATGAAGTAGTGCAGGGACTACAAGATGAAGAAATAATATCAGTTATAAAACACTTCCCAGGTCATGGAGATACTAAAGAAGATACCCATGAAGGAAGTGCATATGTAGATGCATCACTAGATCAGCTTAAAGATAGGGAACTAATCCCTTTCAAAAATGCTATAGATAGCGGAGTAACAGGAGTAATGGTTGGCCACCTAGAATTACCACAGATAGATGAAGGGGTACCAGCTAGCCTATCTTCAAAAATAATAACAGATATCCTAAAAAAAGATATGGAATTTGAAGGATTAATAGTAACAGACGCCCTAGATATGGGAGCTATGACAACTGAATATGATGAAGGGGAAGTGGCACTAAGAAGTTTCCTAGCAGGAACAGATATATTATTAATGCCCAATCTTGAAAAGGCCCACAGTAGCCTAATGCAAGCATATGAAGATAAAAAAATTACTGACCAAAGATTAGATGAATCAGTATACAAGATCCTATATACAAAATATGAATACGGTATTATAGACGATGATTTCTTCACAAGATAAGGGGGAAAAATATGAGCGAACCAGAACACATAAATATGACCACAGATTATCTAGAAAAGCTAAGTGATGAACAGTTGATTGAAGTCTATCGAAATGGATTTCCCATGGCAGTGGAAGTTCTTGTGCAGAGGTACAAATATTTTGTTAGAAGTAAGGTAAGAACAAATTTTTTTGTAGGGGCAGATAGGGAAGACCTAATCCAAGAAGGGATGATTGGCCTATTTAAAGCCATTAGCGACTACGACACATCCAGGAAGGCATCCTTTTGTTCCTTTGCCTCCATATGCATTAAAGGACAAATAAGCACAGCCCTAAAAACAGCAACTAGGCAAAAACACATGGTACTAAATACCAGCCTATCACTAGATAAGCCTGTGTTTGATGATGGGGAAAATAAAACATCATTTGTAGATATACTAAAACTAGAACCATCCCAAGGCCCAGAAGAACAATTAATAAAACAGGAAAAAATGACAATAATGGAGAACATATTAGATTCTACCCTAAGCCCACTGGAAAGCAGCGTTCTAGAGCTATATTTAGAAGGGAAAAGTTACCACGAGATATCAGAAAAACTAAATAAACCAAGCAAATCAGTTGATAATGCCTTACAAAGAATTAAAAAGAAATTAGAAGGCCTATATGAAAAAGAAATAGCAACCTAAAAAGAAGAAAATAAGTAGACAAAACAAAGACAATCTGATATACTTGTTCTTGGACTTAAGGATATTAGATTGTAAAATGCTCTCGTGGCTCAGGGGTAGAGCACCGCCTTGGTAAGGCGGCGATCGGCGGTTCGAATCCGCTCGAGAGCTTACATAAAAGCAGTATTTAGAGGGATGTGTTATATTCAGCACAGACGCAACCAAAAGTTGCGTCTGTGCTGAATATAACACATCCCTCCCTTTATTTTAAAATTAGTAAATAGTTTACTTTACATTCATAATTTATTCATATTCATAAGAGATAATAAGAATAGTTAAGAAAGGAGGAATCAACAAATTATACAGAAATAAATGTATAGAAAGTATACTTAAAACAACATTTAAATTCTCCCCCGAGAAATAAATGTAAACCAATAAGATTTTAAGTTACGCCCTCAATTTAATATATTAACCAACAAATAAGAAAGGAGCTGACCCCCATCAGCTCCTTTCTTATTTTATTGAAATCATATCCACAGTTTCACCTAAAGATAAACTTAACCATTACACACAACAAAAGAAAATAATAAAATAAATTAGTCACATAGACAAGGGGTTTTGTGATATAATAGCATATATGGAAATTACAATATTGATAAGGAGTGGATTTAATGCTAGATATAGCTATAATAGGGGCTGGTCCAGCAGGTCTATCAGCAGCAATTAACGGCATGGTAAGGAATAAAAAGATAAAAGTTATTGGCAGAGATCCAAAAACAAGTTATTTATATAAGGCTGAAAAAGTAGATAACTACCTAGGCATACATGACGTAACAGGACCGGAGATGGTAGATCAGTTCCTAAAACATGCCCTAGAAATGGGTGTTGAAATAGAAGATGGTAAGGTTCTAGAAATAATTCCAATGGGTGATTATTATGCCCTTAATGTGGATAACGAATTTATAGAAGCAAAGACAGTTATAATAGCTAATGGGCTAGGTAAATCAAAATCTATGCCTGGAGAAAAAGAATTTTTAGGCAAGGGTGTAAGCTACTGCGCCACGTGCGACGGGATGCTTTACCGTGATAAAACAGTAGTTTTAATTGGAGAGACAGATGAAGCTGAAGAAGATGTTAACTACCTTAATGAAGTAACAAATAAGGTTTACTATATACCTTTATACAAGGATTTAAAAAACGTAGATGAAAGCGTAGAAATCATAAGATCCAAGCCTAAGAAAATTCTAGGTGAGCAGCTAGTTACAGGTCTTACCTTAGAAGATCGAGATTTGGAGGCCCAGGGAGTATTTATAGCCAAGGAGACTACCCCTATAGCCCAGATCCTTAAAGGGCTAGAATTAGATAAAAACTCAATTAAAGTTAATAGGCAAATGGAAACCAACTTCCCAGGAATCTACGCAGCAGGAGACTGCACAGGAAAACCATTCCAGGTATCCAAGGCTGTTGGAGAAGGTGTAGTTGCAGCTTTAGAAGCAGTAAGCTACCTTCACAAATTAGATGCCAAGGCAAAAAAAGCATAAAATATAAAGTTCTAACTTCCCTCCTAAGTAACATATATATTATATAAACTTAGGAGGGATTATTATGAAAATATTACTTGTAATATCTATCGCAGCCATATTTATATTATTTATGAATATAAAAACCATACAAAAAAATCCTTACATATCCATAAGGCTAATCTGCACAATACTATTTAGCCTATCTATTATGCGCTACATAACTCTTTTATTATTTGCCCAGCTTCCTAGCCTAGAACTAATTAACAAACTTAAGTATTTTTATTACATAACAATAATAGGGTTGACCATACCCTTTATAATACTTATATGGTATATAACCCCGTTATATAGAAATAAAATAAAGCCACTTGCACTGGGGATAATATGCCTTCCCCATATATTATTCTATATATCCCTAATTATTATGCAGCCATTTAAGGCCATTAAATCAGATAGAATAGGATATAATTTAACCTTAGTAGGGAGATGGCCCAGATACCTAGCATTTATACAGCTTACCTATATTATTATATACATTATACTTTCCATATATGGCTTTACCCTATATAAACATAAGCAAACAAGGGGTCAATATCTAATATTAATTATGTGCCATATATTATTTTTAATAGACGGTCTTACATATTTTGGCACAAGCAGTCCCTACATTCCAGTGTTTACCTTTACGGAAGTCTTTGGATTCCTAACCCTATACTACGGGTTTTCAATACCAACTATAGATTTTAGAAAAATAAAAAAAGGCTAGGCATATGCCTAACCTTTTTATGATTGATCAATTATAAGCTATCATAATTTCGAATACAAGCTATTCCCATAGCATCAGGCCCAGTATTAACCCCAATGGTTACACCTATAACATTATAAGGAGTAACAGGAGTTAGACCTAATACAGATTCAAAATCCTTTGCTAGAACATCACAATCATCTGGACAATCCCCGTGACAAAGAGCATAGCTATAATTATCTAACCCTTCTGGCTTAGCATATTCCTTAACTAACTCTGCTACCTTGTGGATTGCACGTTTTTTTCCACGTATTTTGCTACATGGATAAAGCAGTCCATCCTGTAAATAAAGTACAGGTTTTACATTTAAGACTGTTCCCAAAAGAGCGGCAGCCTTACCAATGCGCCCTCCCTCTTCCAAATAATCGAGAGTATCTACATAAAAGAAAATACGAGCGGTTTCCCTGAGTTTCTTAGCTTTTTCTACAATATCATTAAACTCTAGTCCATCAGCAATCATAAGTGCCACTTGCTCAACTAAAAGATACTGGCCTCCAGTTGCATTAAGAGAATTTATAATTGCGATTTGTGCGTTTGGATAATGTTCTAATAAAATATTCCGGGCATTAACAGCAGCATTATAAGAGCCACTAAAATGCGAAGATAAACACACACAAATAATTGGAAGATCCTGTTTAAGATAAGGTGTAAATGCCTTTATGTAGTCATTAATAGAGGGTAAAGAAGTTTTTGGGAAAATCCTAGATTCCCTCATTTTTGCATAAAATTCTGATATAGATAATTCTTCAATCTCCTTATAATATTTCTCCTTGTCAAAAGTTACATAGTAAGGGATTAGCTTAATATCATACTTATGCATAAAAGGTTCTGGGATATCACAAGAACTATCACTAAAGAGTACTATTGCTGACATTTAATTCCTCCTTATTTAGTTCGCTGACATTAGATAACGTCACTCATATTGTAATATGATAGGTGGATGCTTGTCAATGAATAAAGAGCTTAAAAGATGTAAAAAAGAATGAAACAAGCAATAGATTCATATGCTATTGTAGGGCTTAAGAAAGTGGTGAAAAGACATGCTATCATCAAGCTTAGAAGAATATTTAGAAATAATTTG